>NZ_JAZNAN010000038.1:0-24216 GCF_045586545.1 Methanobrevibacter sp. | reverse complement strand
AAATATCATTATCAATTAAATTATTTATATGATGTTCGTCTTACTGATTAGTTTTTCACATGATATTATGAAATGGGGATAATAAATTAAAGGAGAAAGAAAATGACTGATGAAACAAAAATTAAGTTATTTCAAAATCAGGAAGTAAGACTGAAATGGGATGATGAAATAGGAGAGTACTATTTTTCAGTAGTGGACGTTGTTGGAATTCTTAGTGAGAGTAAAAACCCTCGTAAGTACTGGAGTGTGTTAAAAACAAGGTTAAACAAAGAAGGTGTTGAAGTGGCTACAATTTGTAGCCAGTTGAAAATGCCTTCTGCTGATGGTAAAATGCGCAAAACAGATGTTGCTACTGCAAAACAATTATTCCGTATCATTCAATCAATACCTTCACCAAATGCCGAACCATTTAAACAATGGTTAGCTCAAGTGGGCAGTGAAAGACTTGATGAAATAGCAGACCCTGAAATAGCTATTGAAAGGGCAGTTGCCACTTATCGTGAAAAAGGATATAGTGAAGAATGGATCACTCAAAGATTAAGAGGTATTGAAATAAGAAAGGATTTAACTTCTGAATGGGATAGGTCAGGTGTTAAAAAAGGAAGGGAATATGCAATACTCTCCAATGAGATTAGTCAGGCATCTTTTGGTATTACAACAGGTGAACATAAAAAGATTAAGGGATTAAAAAAAGAGAACCTTCGTGACAATATGACTAATGCGGAATTGGTAATTAACATGTTGGGTGAGTTGGCAACTACTGAAATTAGCAAAACTGAAAATCCACAGGGTTTTGAAGAAAGTAAAGCAGTTGCAAGAGATGGTGGAAGCATTGCAGGCAATGCCTTAAAGGAATTGGAAGAGCGTACTGGTCGAAAAGTGGTGAGCAGCAATAACTCTAAAAATCCACGGATGTTGGATGAGAATTTAAAGTAGAAACAAGTTGGAATTTTCATAGGGTTACTCAAAATAAATATTCGTAAAATTCATATGTTTAGCAAAGTGTCAAATTGTAATATATTTTTGAACAATATGCCATAAAATATTAATATAATATAATACATGTATAATAATAGATATATAATGAATAGTTTCATTTGTCAAAATAACTGTCTAATTTTAAGTATAGAGATACTAGAAGTCGTTTCAAATAGTTAGATTTTTGGTTTATTTTGGCCATGATTATATTTTAACTAAGATGGGGGCGTTTCTTATTCGAAAAAAATCGAAGATTATTATTGCGGTGATGTTTTTACTGGTTTTATCCACAGTGATGTCCGTTTCAGCACAAGATCTGTATAACGGGACACAGGAAACACAGTTTGTAAATGAAACACCTGCAGTGGAATATAAAATAGAAATGTCCGATGATGAAGTTTTATCATCGACATATAATGAAAATTTAAGCTCGGAAGGTTCATTTGATGAGCTTGAAAACTTAATTAAAAATTCCAACGGAAATGTAAAATTAAATAAGGACTATAGTGGTTATGCATCTACAATTTATTTGAACGGACCATTAACTGTTGATGGTCAGGGACATATCCTCGACTGCGCGGAAAATAAAGTTTATCTTTTTAAAATTGGTACGGGCGATGTAGTATTGAAAGATTTAACCATCAAAAATAGTCATAATAGGGGTTCAGTTGGGCAGGCGGGAGCAATTTATATTGGAAGCTCTGCTAAATTGACCCTAATAAATTGTAATTTTGACAGTAATACTGCCACATATGGTGGAGCAATTTACAATGATGGTGGCTCCCTTAGTGTTATAAATTGTTCCTTCACAAATAACAATGCTTATTCTGAAAAGGGAGGAGCAATATACTCCAAAGGGGAAATTTCAATAATAAATTCATCTTTCATCTCAAATAAGGCATTGGTGGATGGTGGTGCTATTTACAGTGAAAGTGAGAATGATGTTGAAATAATTGGAACCCAATTCATTTCTAATGAAGCTTGGGGGGCAATAATAACCAGATGTTTCGGGGGTGCAATTTGTGCCAAGGGTGATGTGATGGTGGAAGATTGTGATTTCTCATCCAACAAAGCTGAAAATTACGGTGGAGCAATATACTCATATAAAAGCGTAATCGTTACTGATTCATCTTTTACTGCCAATTCCGCTAAGGAAGGTGGAGCCATTTATATAAATGGTCCTAATGCAGTGGTAGATGATTCACTTTTCAATAGAAATTCAGCAACATCAGGTCATGGTGGTGCAATTTATGCAACCGAATGGCTGCATATTGGAAATTCAACTTTAGAAGGAAACACAGCCAGAGGTAAAGGTGGAGCAACTTATTCCAAATACATTAAATTTTCCAAGACTGTTAAATTTGTTGGAAATTCAGCTCACGGCCACGGTGGAGCGGTTTATACCGATAGAATTTCAGATAATGTAAAAGACCTTATTTTTGAATCCAATTATGCGGATGATGATTATGGTGGTGCAATTTATATTAATTCCAAATGTGGTGATGTAAATATCTACAACTCTGTTTTCAACAATAATTATGCTATTGCAGGAGATGGGGGAGCTGTCTACAGTGACAGCGGTTCAACAAACCTGAAATTCTATAACTGTAATTTCAATGGAAACTATGCAAATGGCGGTGTAGAAAAACGTTATGGTGGTGCAATTCGTTCTTCCGGAAATTTAATGTTAAGCAATTGCACATTCAAAGGCAACTGGGCTCAAAACAGTGGTGGAGCAGTCTACTGCAACAGCAAACTTGAAGTTGACGGTTCCCATTTCGAATCAAATAATGTTTATGTGGATTATGGTGGTGCAGTATATGCCGATAAATTGGATCATATAAAAGATTCAGTATTCATTTCAAACTTTGCTCAAAACAGTGGTGGAGCAGTTTATGTCAATTCTGCATGCACCATGACTGTTTCAACAACATACTTTGAATCTAACCGTGCAAATTATCGAGGTGGAGCAATATTCACAGATTCAATTGATTCTCATTTGAGGTTAACAAACAATGCATTCCTTTCAAACAATGCGGTTGATCAGGGAAAAATCGTATTCTCTACAGGATACTATGATATAATATCAAGCAATTGGTGGGGTAGCAGTTATCCTTCATTTGATAACCAGAACCTGATGGAATATAAAAGATGGGGAAGCAATGTAAAACATGGAGATTCAAATCCGGTAAAAGTAAGTACTTATCCATTCACTTTCTCTCCAGTTAACTATTTACCGGTTCATTTTAAAATCTCTTTCACCAGTGATGTACCTAAATATCTGGTAAATAAAGTCAGTTTCTCAACATCAAGCAACGGAATATTCAATATAACTTCTGTTGAAAAAAATGGATTTTACTTTGATTACACTCCAATGGCTGGCGGCACACATAATGTTTATGTAAATGGTATTGAAATCGGGCCAATGCTCAACTTCATTAATGTTAAAAAAACCACTGTGTTTGGAGAGGACATTATTAAAATTTATGGTAACAGCAGGGTTTATTCTGCCGTATTTTTAGATGAAAATGACAATTACCTGCCTGAAGGAAGTGTTGTCAAATTCAATGTTGACGGAACAGAATATATTGAAAAAGTCTCAGAAAACGGAGTTGCCGAGTTAGGTATTAACTTGGGAGTTGGACTACACCATGTAACAGCATACAATTTGAAGACCGGCGACTCATTCGCAAACACTATCAGAGTTCTCACAAAGGCACCTGTCACATATAACAGGGGAGACTATTATATGGTAAAGATAAGTTCTGAAGATAACGTTTCAGGAACAGTGACTTTTACAGTAGGCGATGATGAGTACACATCAGATATACGTAACGGTTACGCTTCTCTTGAACTTGATTTTGAACCTGGAAAATATGTTATAACGGCCAATTATAAAGGCCAGATTATAACAGAAAACATTATTATATCAAATCAGTATTCACAGGTGATTTCACACCTCAACGGCACTACATACGGTGCATTGTTGTCGATTTATAATGATGAAACATTTACTAAAGTGGGAAATGTCAGCTACAGTGAAATAGCAGAAGACACATACAGATACATCTTGCCTTCCAATAAAGCGTTCATCCTGTACAATGTAACTGTTTCCGACAGTGAGGAGTTAACTGACGTTTTAAAGAAAATATCAGGGGATGACTACAGGGTTGATGTAACAATAATCAACCTTGAAAAGAATACCTATCGCGTCAGTGAGAAAATCTGGCATGACAGGGAATGGAATTATCTTATCCATCTCACTCACGGCAAGTTGTTCATAAACGGTAACGGTGCAACAATAGATGATGACTATAAGAATAACTTCCTGTTTTTACTGCCGGGCACTGAAGCATCAATTAAGGATATAACCTTAAAAAGATTCAAACGCTGTTTTGTAAATAATGGTAATCTTTACTGCGCCAATTCATTATTTGTTGAAAATGATGCCGAATATTTCGATACTGTTACTCAAGGTGCGGTTATTAATAACTTTAAAGATGCAACATTTGACAACTGCATATTTAAAGACAATAAAAATAGTGAATCATTGATAAGTGTGGACATAGGTCAAGGTCCATATGCCGGCGGTGGAGTATTATATGCTCATGACGATTCAATAACTAACTTCATTACATGTTCATTCAAATCCAAGCATGACAATATTATTGTGCCGGGCACAGGTACGGTTGTTTTTTATGAAGACAGTCTCAATACAGGTTTTGACAAAGTCAGCACTGTTTTGTCCAAGGTCATAGAACAAAATCCATTGTATATGCATAGCTATAACGGTTATTTTTCACTGAACTGTAGTGTAAGTGTAAGAAGCACATCCAGTTTATATTCCGGTGAAACTGAAACATTTACCTATCATGATGTAAAATCTCTTTTAGACGTTCATGATGATACTAAAACATTTATCTGGGATAATAATGCATTCGATAGTGATGCATCTGCATTTGTCATTAATCTGGATAATAAACATTATGAATTTACTCTTGATGATTTTGAAGACATGATTGAAGAGGATTATGTCTGGCGTACCGATTTAAAGGCTATGGGTGTCTTTTATGTTCCTATAAAAGATTATGCAATTATTGATGTTGATTCAAGACCTATTGTTGTTAATGGACATGGAGCTGTTGTTAAATTGACCGGAAATCATGACCGCAACGACAATCATTTCGCTATTGTTCCTAAACAAAGCAGTTTAACTTTAGTCAACATGACATTATCTGGATTCAATAGTGCAATTCTGAATTACGGCAAGTTATTTGTTATCAACTGCACATTCGAAGATAATGTTTATCGCCATCTGACTGTGGTAAGGGATTATGGTGGAGCAATACTGAATTACGGTGCTCTGTATTGTTATAATACAACATTCAAAAACAATAGGGCTACATTGGGTGCTGCATATTACGGCGATGGCGTATCATCACAGGCAATTTTTGACAACTGTGTATTTAAAGACAATACCTACATCTCTGCTCTGGTATGGAAAAACGGCAAAGCCAACAGCATGGATTTAACCAATAATGCAGTAGTAAAATTAATCAATTGTGAAATTGACGAATCAACAATTAAAACTGAAGAAGATGCAATATTCATGATAACTGATAATGATGAGGCATTCGCCACATGTAATTGGGTCGTGGACAGTGTAAGTTCACTTATGAAACTCTCAAAGTTCCTTAAAGACAATAATGAGTTCGATATCATTAATGTTACATTTGTAAAAGGAGATTATGGTGTTTTCCCTGATTCATCCAAATTATTCGAATTTGATTACGGCAAATTGATTTTAAACGGTGAAGGATCACGCATATTTGTTGAAACTCCTAAAAGAAATGATGAAACAAGATTTTTAATTACCACAAGCAGGTCAAATGTCATTATCAATAATCTGATAATTGAAGGGTTCAATATTGCTATTGACAATTACGGAACTTTGACTATAATCAATACATGCTTCATTAAAAACTGTGTGGATTATATGATTTATGATGACCAGGGTGGGGCAATTATTAATAAAGGTGTCCTGAATGTTTTAAATTCCATTTTTGAAGGCAATTATGCAAAATATGGTGGGGCAATCTATAATACTGGTGATGCAATTATAATCAATTCCACTTTCAGGGACAATACGGGCTATGACTCCAAGTCCAATGTGGATATTTATACTCAGGAAGCTCACACAAACATTATCCATATTAGCGGAGCAATGCCTAAAACCATTGAACACTTCCCATTGACAGGCATTCAAGAGGATCTCCTCAAATCAGCTGTTTTGATTGTTACATTTGTAGTTGTTTCCGCTACAAGCTATCAATTTGCTAAACTTGAATCCACATGGTCCCATTGGGTTTCAACTTTAGTTGCGGCTGCAATTGGAGGTTCTTTCGGCGCCGTGCACGGTGCAATATATGCAAAAAGTTATCAGGATTACCGTACATTCTGGGTTAAAGTGCTTGAAGGCATTGCTGACGGTATCAGTTTTGTCGAAATCGGTGAGGCAATGTATGATATACCAAATATTTGGGAAATGGATTTGGCACCTGAAAGTATGAAAGACTGGGCTGAAGTCCGAGATACAATACTGGACGAGCTCTTTTTCAGGGGATATGATATATTCTCAGATGATATGATTGATACTCGCCTGACAAAACCCGTATCTGAAGTTACAACTATTTTCGATTTAGAGGGGGCAGTTTAAATGAAAATCAAGGGATATTTAATAATGCTGATACTGGCATGTTTGCTGATTTCAATTGCAGGCGTTTCAGCCAGTGATTTAAATGACACTCTCACAGTCAGCATTGATGAACCTGCAGATGACGGGTTAAGTGTCAGTGAGGAAAACCTTCAGCTAGAGAATAAGACCAAGACTTTTGAGGATTTGGTTGCTGAAATTGAAAACGCCACCCCGGGAGATATTATCTCCATAGATAAGGATTATCACTGTGAAAATATAACCAGGGGAATAGTTATTGCAACCGATAACATAACCATTTACGGTGCAGGATCAGTGTTTTATGGAAGTGAAAACGTAAGCGGTTTTGATTTCATCACTGTTTCAGCTTCAAATGTGGTTTTAAAAGATATTATATTCACTTCCTTCACCTGCAATGAAACGTATAATGTTATTGAATGGGTTGGAGGAAATGGAACTATCACTTCCTGCAGTTTTTACAATTGCAGCAGTAATGATGAAGGTATCGTGGAATGGGTAGGTTCAAATGGACTGATTGAAGAATGTGAATTCGCTGACAATATTGTTGGCAAAGATGCTGGAGCGGTTTTTGCCAGAGGTGATTATTTCACACTTGCCAGTTCCCGTTTTGCAAACAATTCCGCTAATAGGGGCGGTGCCATCTTTGCAAACGGTAAAAACTATAAAATAAAATCCTGCCTGTTTGAAAATAATGTTGCTGATGAGGGTGGTGCGGTTTACGGTTCTGGAATAGATGGTGTTGTCGATGATTGTAATTTTAACAATAATCGAGCATACTCTTATGGGGGAGCAATTAACTGGCAAAGCAACTATGGAAACATAACAAATTCAATCTTTGAAAATAACCGTGCAGTTGAAGGCGGTGCAATAAGGGTGTCTTGTCTTGAAACTCATATAATAAACAACAGGTTCACCAACAACTCTGCAGTGTTGGGTGGAGCAATCTACACTGCACCAAACAAGAATGTAGTCATAAACTCATCCAAATTTTATGAAAATAAGGCTACTACTATTGGTGGGGCAGTCTGCTGTGAAGGCCAGGGAATCATATCTGATTCGGAGTTTGAAGCAAACGTGGCGGATAATATTGCCGGTGCAGTATTTGCAGGTGAGGAATCTAGCATTACTGATTCCATTTTCAAAAACAACCATGCAGATAATATTGCAGGTGCAGTTGGATTTCTCAAAGACGGGAATATTGCAGGTTCCACTTTTGAAGCTAATTCTGCTGAAAATGAAGGAGCAGTAATTTTCCTTGAAAATGGTAAAATCACAAATTCTTCATTTGAAAAAAATACTGCACAATTAGCCGGAGCAATTTTAGCCAGCGCAAACCTTACAGTCAATGACACCAAATTCAAGGACAATATTGGTGAGTTGTATTCAACCAACAATATCGTTTCAGTAAGCGGCGAAGTCATCCTAAACAATGTTGAATCCGATACTCCTGCATCATTGAGATTGGCGGAGGTTGAATTTGTTGGGGTTGCCAACAACACCTATGGAAATAACGTTTTAATCATGTTTGATGTAAAAGTTGATGATAATCTGTTTGCAAATCCGGATGGTATTGTTCTGCTCACTATCAACGGTCAAAATTATGCTGCCAATGCAAGTAACGGTACCGTTGTTTTCACTGTTCCTAATTTGAATGCCGGAATGCATTATTATAGTGTAATGTACGTGAGTCCTGGATTTGTAGCATATGAAACCAATGGAAATTTCACAGTAAATCCTCTTAAAGCCACATTAACTGCCAAAACATCCAGTTTTGTAATCAATTACGCTAAAAAATACAGCGTAACCCTTAAGGATGAAAACGGCAAACCTGTTTCAGGCGAGAAAATCACTTTTGTTTTAAATGGTAAAACCATAGGATCTGCTAAAACCAATTCCAATGGTATTGCAACAATTAAAATACCTGCAAAAGCTTTGAAAACTGCCAAAGCAGGAAACAAAAAACTTGTCATATCTGTAATCAGCAGTAATGTCAATGTTGCAAAAAAGACCGTAACAGTCAAAATCAACAAGGAAAAGACTAAAATTGTTGCCAAGAAGAAAACTTTCAAAAGAAGCAAAAAAGTCAAAAAATATAAAATAAAACTCAAAAACAGCAAAGGCAAACCTGTTAAAAAAGCAAAACTTACCTTAAAAATAAAAGGCAAAAAATTCAAGGCTAAAACCAATGCCAAAGGAATAGCAGTCTTTAAAATTAAAAAACTAACCAAAAAAGGTAATTTTAAAGCGAAAATCATATTCAAGGGCAATGCTTATTATAAGAAAGTTTCCAAAAAAGTGAAAATTAAAATTAAGTAGGTATTTTCATATCCTACTATCTTTTCTATTTTTTTCCTATTATCTTAACATTGAAAATAATCTCATATAGATTTAATATTTTTCCCGATTATTCTTCAAAAATTAATTTTAATCATATGTTAATGTAATTTATTTGTATTGCCATTACAAATCAATTAAATGTGCACGGTTCATGTTCATAACCTGCCAGAAATAACCAATTGATAATTCATAAGGGTACCTGAAAAAAGTAATTGAAAAATCATTTGCTTACCACTTCTTAAAACAAATCTGGTCAAAACAATAAAATTATCGCATGTCATTAAAGCTAAATTAATGATTATGATTAAATTCCAGGGCTTTAAAAAACACTGTTAATAAAATAAATTAATTGATTATTCTTTGAAATGTTTGCAATAATGAGGTGATAAGTAAATTTATATACTATAAGGAATTAAAATTACATTTAGTAACTAAAAGTAAGTTTATCTAAGGAGGCAATTATCATGGCATTTAAAGATTATTTTAGATTTAATAAAGATAAAACAACTTTCATTTTTATAGGCGGTAAAGGAGGAGTCGGAAAAACTTCAGTATCTTCCGCTACTGCATTATGGTTAGCGGAACAAGGTAAAAAAACTTTAATCGTATCAACCGACCCTGCACATTCCCTATCCGATTCACTTGAAGTGCCTATTGGCAGTTACCCACGTGAAATCAAAACCAATTTGTTTGCAGTTGAAATTGACCCTGATGTTGCAATGGCTCAAAAGCAAGCACAATTGGAAGCTCAAAAAGCAGCAAATCCTGATGATGCAGGAGGGCTATTCGGCATGGATTTCTTATCCGATCAATTGGATATGGCATCCTCTTCTCCTGGAGCTGACGAAGCTGCTGCATTTGAAATGTTTATGGGAGTAATGAACTCAGATGAATTTGACGTTGTCGTATTTGATACCGCTCCAACAGGACACACCTTAAGATTATTGTCTTTCCCTGAAGTGATGGATTCATGGGTAGGAAAAATGATGGTGCTCAAAGCAAAATTAGGCACTGCAACCAATGCATTAAAGAAAATCATGCCATTCATGGATGCAGTCGATGATCCTCAAACCTCTGAAGATTTACAGAGAACCAAAGAGCAACTCGACAAGGCAAAAGAAGTGTTATCAGACCCAGACAGGACCACTTTCAAAATGGTTGTAATTCCTGAAGAAATGTCAATTTATGAATCTGAAAGAGCACTTGAAGCTCTTGGTAAATATAATATCACAGTTGACAGCGTTATTGTAAATCAGGTAATGCCTGATATTTGTGACTGTGATTTCTGCCACTCAAGACATAAATTGCAGCAAAAGCGTTTGGCATTGATTGACCAAAAGTTCCCTGACCAACACATTGCTGAAATTCCATTATTCAAAGATGAAGTTAAAGGTCAGGAAAAACTATTGAAATTAGCTCACATCTTGTATGATGGTGAAGACAACGATGAAGTGACACAGGAAGCTATTCAATTGTAAAAAAATAAAATAAGTTAAAATGAATTCATTTTAACTTTAACTTTCTTCTTTTTTAAAAAAATCTTGAAATAGTGGGATTACTATAGCTAAACTCACCAAAAAGATTGTCATTTGCGAAACGTGCATTGTTATTGCATCATGAATTAAAAACACAATCGCAACAATGTCTAAAATTTGCATTAGCATGTGCTGTTTTTTGAATTTAATTATCATGTTTTCTTTTGAGAGTTTCATTTTTCTATACCTTCCAGCTTTCATTCCAATATTTTGTAGGCATACTGAATGGAGTCCAATAGTCCTCGGTGAAATATTGGTAGGTTTCTTTTTTGCTTAATTTTTTTGTCTTTCCTTGGCTGATATATTTTGCATCGCTTCTATTCAATGTTAAATCATCATTAATTGTTACTTCAATGTAGTCGTAACCTCCATTTTTATTTGGGATGTTGTAGATTTTTTTGCCTTGCAAGTATCCCGGACGTGTGAAAGTAATCGTATCCATCAAGGCATACCAATCTTTTTCTTTTACTAGTTTATCTTTGTAAGTTGCACCCATTGTTTGTACAATAGTCATTGTAGTGAATAATCCTATTGCAGCTGCCGATGAACCTTTTAAAATATGTCCTAATCCAAATTTGGCAACTTGATAGGCTAAAATGGAAAATGGATGAATTTTTTCTAATTTATTTGACAGTACGTAAATTCCAGGCGCAAATATTTTTATAGCATTTCGGATTCCAGAAATAATGTCTTTAGGCAGTATTCCGACACTACAGCAGTCATTGCTTGTTGAAATTGATGATCCCTTATATGTCGTATTGGCATGTGACATTATCACACTGGCAACACCGGTAGTTGTATTAAGAGCAATGGCGCAATTGCTTCCATCCTCAGCAAGCAAATAAATCATTTCTCCTATTTGTGCAATGCTGAATTTACCATTAAGTATTGATGATAATACATTGTCAAAGGAGTTTGTGGTATTGCTCCAAAATCTTGCAGCTACCTCTGAAAGGGCATAGTCTTCAAGATTGGGCAAGTTGATGGAGTTTATTAGTCTGAATAATATTTTGTTTGTTTCATTGTTTCCTTTCACTTTCATTCCCATATCTGCATTTAGAATGTTTAGATAGGTATCTTCTAGGTTTATTCCACCTAAAATGGTCAGAGTTTTGCTTCTCTTCCATGTCACGTTAAATTCTTTTGAATATTTGTCTGCAAGTTCATCTGCAAGCCATGTTGTTTCAAGAGAAGCTAGATGCATTCCGTATACATTCATAATTCCAAATCTATCTAGATATTTGGGGTTTAGTGAAAGCCAGTGTTCCAATTTGTCCTTTGTAATCTTTTCATTGATTATGCTATAGGCTTGCAGGACTTCAAAACCTAGTGTTTTCCTGTATTTCTCGCCAAGGCCATAGCTTATCACTTCATTTTTAGCAACTTCCTCAATGCCATTAACTACAAATTTTGTTGTTATTTCTTCTTTAGATGGATAGCCAGCAATGCTATTGCCGAAAATGCTTAATGTAACAGGTTTGTTGGTATTTGCGAATCTAATCAGGTCGGTATTGTTGTAGGTGTATTCGACATAGGTTTTGTAATTGAAATCATAAACACTTCGTCCATAAAATTTACTTAAACTATATTTTAAACCTAATTCGTCGTAGTTAATTGTTTTAACACTTATTTTGGCTTTTATCAAATCATCTTCCATATAAGTAAATATTTCACTATTGTCGCCGCCCTTATCTGCATAAAAACCAAATAATTCCGTATTGTTTTTTGGCTGGCTTCTGTATTCTATTTCAGTAAAGTCCTTTTTGGCTGAAATTATGATGCCGTTTCCTTTTAAGTTATCTTTATTTGCATCACTTTGAATTTTGCCACCATCAAAAGGCACTAGGTGATATTTGTATCCAATAAGATTTGTCTTTACTCCAGATATGCTATTTGTTGAAAATAAATATTCTTTATCTTTAATTTGAATAGTAAACACTTCATTTTTAGGCATTTTTATTATTCCGTCGGGACCACTTTTCAGTACATATCCGGAGCCTTCAAAAACGTATTGATGTGTAATATTCACATAATTTGGAATTTGGGTAATGTAGCTGAAAGGGATTGCTTTTGTAGCAGGGTTTACAGTAATCTTATTTTTAGATTTAAGTTCCCCATATTTTGCTGTTATTTTATATGTTCCTGCAATTAAATCGATATCCAGGCTAGCTATTCCATTCTTGTTTGTTGTTTTTGTATAGCTCTTTCCATTTAATTTCAATGTTACTTTTTTGTTAGGAGATGCTTTTCCATTGCTATTTAATATTTTCACGTTAAATTTTGCGGTATTCCCTTCAGTCAATGTCAGATCTGATGTTTCGATTAAGGACTTAATATTAATTGTCTTTTTTATTGTTTCAGATGTTTTTGAATTTATCACTGAAATGTCATATTTTCCAGGGTCTAGATTAATAGCTAATTTTCCAATGCCTTTATTATTCGTTTTGGCGGCTGTAGATTTGCCATTTAATTTAAACTTGACAGATGTGTTTTTTAGAAGTTTTCCTTTTTTATCGTAAAATTTTGCATAATAGGACGATTTGTTTTTATAGTATTTTTCAAAGTCGCTGCATTTTATGGTACTTTTTATTGTCACTGTGCTCTGTACTGATTGGGATTCGTAGATGCTTGTTTCGGCAAATGTTGTTAAAGCGGTGTAAGTTCCGCTATTTAACTTCAAATTCAGTGATGCTGTTCCTTTCTTATCAGTTACTTTGTCATATGTCTTTCCATTAATTGTAACTTGGATTTTTGCTTTATTTATTGCCTTTTTGGTGTTTGTGTCTTTTAACTTTATTTTGAATTTGCTTCCATCCTTATAATACATCTTCACGTCGGGAGCACTTAGCGAAACTTTCGCTTTTGTGTCCGCAGGAAGTAGGGAATCATATTGTTTAGTTAACTTTTCATTTTCGTTCGCTTTGAGTTTTCCATCATCGGCACTATTTGATGATTCAATATCCTCTACACTAAGTTTACATAAGTCCTGATTAGGATCAGGTTGTTCAATACTTTGTATTGTTTCATTTTCCAAGTCTGATGCAGAAACACTGCAAATCATAAAAAAAAGTAGAAAAATGAAACATATGGTGTTTATTTTATTGTTCATGATATCTACCTTAAAAGTTAATTTTTTGTCAAAATCAACAATTAAAGTATGATATCTGGATTATATAAGCTTTGATTTAAAAAAGAAATAGTAAATGCTTTTTAAAATGAATTTTAAGGATAAATATTCCTAATATATTACCATAATGCACATATAGGTAAATTCGCTTTGGGCAATTTCTTTTAGTGTAGATGAAACAATTTTCTCATCAGGATAACTTAACCTTTCACACACCACCACTTGCCTATCCTCTTCTACACCGTTGTCCAGTAAAAATTGGGCCATATCCTTGACTTTTCTGGAAGGCAATGCGATTGTGACTTTTCCGTTGTTGATAACTGGCAGAATGTCTTCTATGTTTTCCCTTCCGTGGAAGGTCATTACATTGGCATTGTCCCACTGTATATAACATTTTGCAGCTGCAAGCTGAAGTGAGCTGATTCCAGGAATTACTTCAATGTTTTCCCTGTCAAAATTCTTTTCTGAGGATATTCTTAAAACAGTATTCAAAACTCCAGAAAATCCCGGGTCTCCAGTTGATAATATGGAAACGGTGTTGCCTTTAACGGCTAATTCAACACCTTCTTCAAGCTTATCAAGTAACTCTTTAACATTGAATGCAATCTTGTTGTTAACATCGTCAAATAATTCTATTGCACGGGTACTGCCTACAGTATAATCACTCATTTTAACAGTATCGATGGCTTTTTTAGTCAAATATTCACTTGAACCTGGGCCAATTCCAATAATATAAATTTTACCAGTCATTTTAATCATTTATTTAATTGTTTTATCTTTGAAATATTTTTCAAGAAAGGGTTTCTTATAATTTAGTTGATTAAATTATTATTTATTAGTTGCTATTCAAGATTCTAAATCATGTATTTCATTTTTTAAGAACTGATATATTGAAGCAGCACCAACCAGTTCGCCAGGGTCTTTCCACTCTGACGGATATAGAATAAATGGTTTGGTTTGATTTCCGCCAAGGCCTCCATGTGACCCAATAAGTTCTTCAAAAGCACAAACTTCATCAAGCTCTTCATCATAAAAACTGTTTACAAGTATATCTGGCATATTATCAAATGAATTTTGACGTTTTAGGTGTTTTGGTGCATTTTTGCCAAATTTGGCTAATGGATTTTCACCAACAATCTTATCATTGTTCAGATAATAAATACCATTTTCACCGATAACCATACCTCCGTTAGACATGGAATCAACTAGAATAAATCCAATTCCGGAATGTTTAACGAGTCCAGGAATCAAATCAGGGAATAGCATTACAATCTCTTCATAATTTAAACGTTGTTTCCATTGTGTCAGATAAATCAAACCTAAATTGCCGGATCCCATAACAATTAATTCGGAATCCTGGGCTTTTTTAGTACTATGTTCTATAATTTCATGGCCGGTAATGTATTCTAAACTGTTAGAATATTTGCTGCGTAAATTAATGAATTGCTTGTTTTCAAATCCTTCTTTAATATTTTGCAGATACTCTTTATCTTCAAAAAAGTCTCTTCGAATATATCCTATTTTTTCTCTAATATGTTTTATCTGTTTGTTTTCTGGAATAACTGCATCTCTAAAGTGGTCAATATTGTATTCTGTTCTAAACATTTTCAAATCATCAGGAAGCAATCTTCTCACATAATTTCCCAGTGTAATTCCATATCTCTGTTTGAATGTAGCGCCTTTTGATTGGCCGTGGTCGGATAAAATTACTAATTCATAGTCTCTGTCACTCATTTCTATTGCGGAAGTGATTTTTGCAAATTGCATATCAATTTTTTTCAAAGCGCCCCAAACATCATCATCCTCTACTCCAGAATGGTGTGCTATTTCATCATAACCCATGAATGTCGCATATGCGGTGTCAATGTTTCCCGCTAAGATTTCACTTGATAAAACATCAGTTGTCACTTCTCTTAAAGCTACATTAGCTCCTGCCCTAACTGCAGCATAAACAAGATTTCTTCTAATGCGGGGACGGATATTTTTTAAATAATGGACAATTTGTGACTTTAATTCAAGGATAATGTCCCATAAAAACAGTATAAACAGTCTTTGGAAGTTATATGCATTTAAGAATGCTGAATTTAGTGTTTTATTGTATAATTTTGTCAACCCTCCCAATTTTGAGGATGTTAATGTTGGAATTTTACTGTCTCCAGAAAACATGTTTGCAACGCTGATTCCATTTACAAGCAGACCTTCGCCATTGCTGATTTTTTCTTCAATTTCCGGTGCATCACTCAATTTTCCTGAAACGACAATTTTATTGTTGTTTTCTTTTTCAACCCATCTATAAGCTACAATATTTCTATTGTTTCCATGCAATATTCCGGCTTGGCTTGCTCCGGTTTGGGAGGACAAGTCAGTTTCCCATCCTTTTAAGGTGTGTGTTTTTTCATCTAGGAATTTCTTAACATTTGGCATCACATCTTTATCGATTGCCTTTTTCAAAGTGTTTATTGAAAGTCCATCGATTTCAACCATAACCAATCCAGGATATCTTTTTTTATAAGGGGTCTTTTGTTCAAGAGCATATTGAAGGATGTTTTTAATGTAGTCATCGTAATAATTTGTGTTAGTTATGTCTGTAATTAATGTTGTAGCTATTGCCATTACAATTGGAACTTGCAGAATTCCATAGATTCCGGTTGAAACGCCCGGGACGAATAAAGAAGCAATATAAAAGATTATTGAGTTAATAAAAAGGGATCCAATCCCAAATGTAAATATGATAATCTTCATAAAAAATCTTCTGAATATTGGCCACAAAAGCGCATTTGCGATTGCTACTGCAATTACAATGATAATTGCATTATACCAGGGACCTATTGTGAAATCTGCGCTGATAAAATCTACTGCATATATGGCGACACTATCGGCTATTACTAGCAATAATGTTGATATTATTGTTTTGAGAGAGGAAATTAATCTATTTTTAATCATATTATCTTAATTTTTTGTTTTTTATTTGTTTTCAATGTTATTATTGTAATTTCGGGGTTGCAGTTTATTCTTATTCTAAATGAATTTGTTCCAAGGCCCTTGCTGGTGTACTGAATCATATCTCTAACCTTGTAGAGCCCCACAGGATATTTTCTTGAATCCGGCCCCCTTAAAGGAGTTGTTTCAAATTTCGGAATTATGAACTGCCCGCCATGGGAATGTCCGGAAATCTGCAAGTCAAATTTTCCGGTTTGTGATGATTCTTTTGCAAAATCTGGTTCGTGAGCAAGCAAAATGCTTGGGGTATTCTCTTTCATTTTAGCCAATACCTTATCTAAATTATCAGAGCACACGGTACAGCTGTCAACACCACAGATATTTAAAAAGTCACCGTTTATCTCAAGGGTATAAACGTCATTGCTCAAATCAACAATTCCTGAATTCTTAAATATTTCTCTCACTTTTTTGGAACTCATCCAATGGTCATGATTTCCCAAAACTCCAAATTTCCCGTATTTTGCCTTTAATTTCTTGAAGGATTTCTCCAATGACTTATCATAATCCTCAAGATTATATGAAAAATAATCTCCAGTTAATGTAATTAAATCCATATTTAATGTGTTGACGTAATCTACGAGTTCATCCAAATACTCTGGACTAATCCATTGGCCTAAATGGATGTCAGTTAGGTTTAAAATCCTGAAATTATGAAAATTCCATCCTAACTTATCAAGTTCTATGTCAATCTCAACCAAATCGATGTTTTTTTCATCAAACTTCTTGTCTGGTAGGGAATAGGTCATTGCATCCTGTATTCCCTGTCGGATTTTCATTGCTGGAGGACGGTCAATTTCTTCATCTTTCATTGAATATTATATACTATTCTGAAACTATTTATAATTTTAATAACAAACATAATGATGTTATTAGAGATTAAGTGATTATTATGCTTCAAATTGCAGTTTGTGGAAAACCAAATGTAGGAAAATCATCTTTTTTCAATTCAGCAACAGCATCTGCTGTAGAAATGGCAAATTACCCATTTACAACAATTGATGCAAACAAGGCGGTTGCTCATGTAATTAAAGATTGTCCATGTAAGGAATTGGGTGTTACATGCAATCCCCACAATTCAATTTGTGTTGACGGAAAAAGGTTATTGCCGATTGAGATAATAGATGTTGCAGGACTGGTTCCTGGAGCACACGAAGGAAAAGGATTAGGTAACAAGTTTTTGGATGAATTGATGCAAGCTAAAGTTTTCATACACGTTATTGATGCTTCAGGTTCAACAGATATTGAAGGAAACCCAGTAGATCCTGGAAGCCATGACCCATTGGATGATGTTGAATTTTTAGAAAATGAAATTGTCATGTGGATGTATGGAATTCTATCAAAAAATTGGGTAAGGCTTGTAAGAAAGGTAGGTGCAGAACACTTGGATATTGCAAAAGTGCTGTATGATCAATTGTCAGGAACCGGAATAGCTATTGAAGATATTATTGAAGCGAAAAGAACAATTGAGCCTGATTACAATAAATGGGAAGAGGAAGATTTGATTGAGCTTACTCGCAATATATTACATATTGCAAAACCAATGATGATTATTGCAAATAAGGCAGACCTTCCAACTGCAGGCGCAAATATTGAAAGGCTTAAAGAGAAATATCCAAATGTAATTCCAACTTCTGCAGGTTCTGAACTTGCACTTGTAAAAGCAAATGAATCAGGTTTAATTAGCTATTTATCAGGTGAGGATCACTTTGAAATTTTAAAACCTGATGAATTGTCTGAACCTCAAAGCAAAGCCTTGGATTACATTCAAACTAGCATTTTGGATAAATATGGAAGTACTGGTGTTCAAGACGCTCTAAATTACGCTGTTTTTGAACTGCTTGATAGAATTGTTGTTTATCCAGTTCAGGATGAGCACAAATATACAGACCAAAAAGGTAATGTTCTGCCGGACGGATTTTTGGTTAAAAGAGGTTCAACTCCTAAACAATTGGCTTATATTGTTCACACAGACATAGGCGACAAATTCATGCATGCAGTGGATGCAAGAAAAAACATGCGTGTAGCTAGCGATTATGAGCTGAAAGATGGAGACATCATTAGTATTGCAACAAGAGGATAACTCCTCTGCTTTTTTTATTTTTATGATATTATGGTTGATTTAACACGAGATTTAAAACCGGACGAATTTAAAGAATACTACTTTTTAAAGGAAGAATTAAAAGATTTCTGCAGGTCTGAAGGTTTGAAAGTCGGTGGATCTAAACAGGATTTGGAAAATCGAATAATCCATTATTTGTCGACTGGTGAGGAGTTAGATGAATCCACTCAAAAACAATCGTTTAGTGAGGCATCATCTGTTATTACTCTGGATTCCAAATTGGGTGAAAATTTCAAATGCAGCGAAGATAAACGAGAATTTTTTGAAAATGAAATTGGCATTGGTTTTAAATTTAAAGTCAAATTTCAAAAATGGTTAAAATCCAATCCTGATAAAACTTATCGTGATGCAATTGACGCATATTATGAGATTCAAAATTCTGGTGAAAAAACTGAAATCGGCAAACAGTTCCAATATAATCAGTATATCAGAGATTTCTTTGAAAATAATGAAGGAAAATCATTGGATGATGCTATAAAATGTTGGAAATATAAGAAAAGCCTGAAAGGGCATAATCGTTATGAAGAAAGTGATTTGGAGATATTGAAATAATGAATTAATTATCATACACTTTACCGAATATTGTATTTTGTAGTTATAATTTCCAGTTATTCTTTTAATTTATCACTATGTGCGAAAAGGAAGGATAAAACACATATTAAAAGCTAATTATCATTTAAACCGTCAGTTTATCAGATTAGAAAAATTTAGGATAAATCCAAACTAAACTTCCAATTCGATATCATAGATTGTTATGACATTAACAGATTAATGCTCAACAATAGATAGTAGCTCGCAATTGCAAAATATGCTATAACGAGCAAGATATTTTCAATTGCCATATGCAATTCCTCCATATTTAGTGGAGTGTTAAAACAATATTTACTTTTCGATATCATTAAAACACCATTCATTGCTGTGGAATTATTATTAGTGTTTTAGAATCATTTCTTTATCCTTAATATTATTTAAATTTCA
Source organism: Methanobrevibacter sp. (assembly GCF_045586545.1). Lineage (GTDB taxonomy): Archaea > Methanobacteriota > Methanobacteria > Methanobacteriales > Methanobacteriaceae > Methanocatella. Next base: position 4,408 of record NZ_JAZNAN010000038.1, on the reverse strand, counting down.
TTGTTTTCAATTATTAATATTGTTTTTACCTTGTAATATTGTTTTTATCTAGAAATATTTCTTTGATATTGAGATTAAGGCAAATTAGAAAGTTTTATATATGGCCGTAATCATAATAATTAAATGACATCAGATGATGTTGATTGTCATGGCAAAACCATGAATTGTTGTGAGTTGGATAAGGATGTGTCAAAATTTGTTTTCAAATTTATCCTTATTCAATTGTTAAAATCTATTTTTTAAATTTTGCAAGAGCAAATTCTTTCAAGAGTCAAATTCAAATATTCATTTGGGTGATAAGTTGAAAAAAATAAAAATCACAGTTATGAGAAAAGTCAGGCATGATGACTTAATTGAAAAATATGAAAATCCGCTGGAACATGAATGTGATGTTGAAGAAGGGGATATTTTTATAGCTAACGGTTGGCTTAAACCAGATAATTTCTGTGATAGTGCATGGGAAAGTCTTTCACCATTTGTATTGGCCTTGGCTAATGGCGCTAGTGATTTTTATGATGGATGGATGAAAAATAAAAAATCTGCAATGATATCCTGCAATGACGGTTTTAGGCCGGTAAGTTTTCTTTTAGAAACCTTAGACGAAGATGCAGATTAATTTAATTCATTAAGATAACATGGCTAAATCAACTGTAACTATTTCTGATTTTTTTAAAAAGGAGTTTGTATTTGTTATATCTGCAATTTTAGCCATTATTTCCTGTTTTTTTGTTAAGCCATCTATTGATTACATTAATTGGGAAACAATCATATTGCTTTTTGTGATAATGATTATTGTAGAAGTTTTAAAGAATTTATCTATTTTTGAGATATTGGTTCGCAAATTATTGGCTAAAATTCGAAATACTCGTGAACTTGTTTTATTATTGGTTTTTACTTGCTTTTTTAGCTCAATATTCATTACTAATGATGTTTCATTAATTATTTTTGTACCTTTTTCTATATTGGCTCTAAGGAAAGTTGCTCGATTGGATTTGATAATAATCACCGTATCTTTGCAGACTATTGCTGCCAATATCGGTTGTATGGTTCTTCCTATCGGAGCTCCCCACAATATTGTAATGTATACTGTTTCTAATATCTCTTTTGAATTGTTTTTCTTATTGCTTTTGCCATATATCATTGTATCAGCGATATTTTTAGTGGTTTTATCATTTTTCATTCCAAAAGATGACATTACCTTGCCAAAAATGAGTAAAATAGAGATTGATAAGAAAAATTTCTTCAAACGTGTTTTTTTAGGCGTTGATTATTATTTGCTTTTAACATTTATTGCTCTGTTTATTTTGATTGGAAACTTGGAAAGCATCCCATTTTTTAATTCATTGTTTACTAAATGGATTGTTGGCAATGAGGTCTTATGGGGTGTTTTAGCATCTCAGGTAATCTCAAATGTTCCGGCTGCAATGCTGCTCAGCGGTTTCAGTACAAATTATGAGGCTATCATTGTTGGAATTAACATTGGAGGATTGGGTACTCTCATTGCTTCTATGGCGAACCTTATTTCTTATAAGATTCTTGTCCGTGAACATGATGAATTTAAAATCAGGTATCTAATCGTATTCACGGTTTTGAATGTTGTTTTGTTGTTTATTCTATTGGGTGTTAATATAGTAATAAACTAAATTGGGTTAACAATTTTCAAAATCAATTGCCAAAACTAGAGTAATATCGATGACTTTAAATGTTAATATTTAAAAAAAATTATATGTACATTAGATTAAAGTTGTGAATTTTGTTCTTAATAAGGATATTTTATTTAATAAACTCAATTCGGAAGTAGTTAAATGCCAAATGAAATACTTAAAGGTTCAGTTAGATATTGTACTGGAAATAAAACATTTTTTATTGCAACTTTAAAAGAAAATGACATGGAAGTTGCAGTTAAAGTTCAAAAACCTGGAATCCATGAAGTTATTGCTCCGGATGTAGTAGTGTTAAATAAAGTAGCTGGAACTGTTGATAAACATATTTCAGGATCAAGAACATATAATTTGCCTGCAATGGCCAAAGAATTTGAAAGATCAATCTTTAAAGAACTTAACTACATGGAAGAAGTTAAAAATATCAATAAAATAACTAATAACTTTAAAGAAATTGATTATATTAAAATACCTGAAGTCTATCCTGAATATTGTACCTCTAAAGTCATTACCATGGAACTTATTGACGGATATGAATTGCCTGATTTATATGGTAAGGAAATTGAAGGGATTAACAATGCAGAAATTGCCCAGTATGGATGCCAATCCTATTTAAAACAAGTATTGATTGACGGATTTTTCCATGCAGACCCACACCCAGGTAATTTATTTGTAACCCATGATAACAGACTCTGTTACATTGATTTTGGAATGATGGGTGTAGTTAATGATACATTCAGATCCAACTTCGCTCAATTAGTATTGCTCCTGTTAGATGGAAATTCACATCATTTAATTAACCAATTACTTTACATGAATATTATCACTCCAGAGCAGAACACTGAGGAATTCAGAGAAGATGTTGATGACTTATTGAATTCCTACATCGGCGTTGATATGGACCAAATGGATGGTATATTCGATGATTTGATGAATGTTATGATTAGTCATAATATTGTTCTTCCAAGAGAATTTGTAATGATTGGAAGAGGTATTATACTCATCGAGGAAGCTGGAGACAAATTGGATCCACACTTCAATCTCACTGGTGAACTTGAAAAATTCGCTAAAGACATGATTAAATCAAAATTCGAACCAGGAAATCTTGTCGGTGGTGGATTTAACTATATTGTAGAAATTGAACATTTATTAAAAGATTTACCTGACAGACTTAACAGTACTCTTGATAAAGTTGAAAAAGGCGAATTAGAACTAAATATGAACCACACTGGTTTGGATGATTTGAAAAATCAATTGTCCATATCTTTAATTATATCTGCATTGCTTGTAGGTTCAGCTATTGCAATATTAGCGGATAAAGGTCCAAAAGTTTGGGACATTTCTGCAATTGGATTTATAGGATTCCTATTCAGTGCAATTCTTGGAGCATACTTGGTTATAACCTATATTAGAGAATAATTCCATATAATTAAAAAATACTAATAAATTCCCATGGAGAGAGTTCAAAATTGAACTTTATCTCCAATTTAACTTTTTAACACCAAAATTAACTTTTAAAGTTAACAAAAATTTTTAGGGGGAATAAGCATGAAAAAAGGATATATTCTTATAATCTTCATTATTCTAATGTTTAGTATATCCAGTGTTAGTGCAGGAATATTTAACAGCCTATTGGGCGATGCATCACCAGTTGATGAGGAACACGATATTGAACTTAAAAATGTAACATTTAAGGTTTATGCAATTGAAACTCAATCCACACAAGACTTTTTTGATCCGACTATTTGGGATAATAATGATACTAAAGAATGGCTTGAAAGTTTAGACGGATATGCTATCCTTCCAACTAATGGGGACTTTTTAGTGATGAATGAAAGTGATGCAGCTAAACTCCCGGTAGTTGAAGATGAAAGCTTTTATAGTGTTACTTACAATGTGGTGACTTGCAATATCACAGAAGCACATTCATTAGGCCATGGTTTAGTTGATTTGCTTTTAGTTGAAGATGTAAATTTAGTCAATACTGAGACAAAAAACCTGCTGGCTGATGCTTAGATACAATATTTAATCTTATTATATTTTTAATAAGGTTTTATTTTCTTTTTTTTGAAATTATATTTTCATTTGACTAATTTTCTATTCAAAATTAATTAAAAAGATGAATAAATACTATTCATCCCATAAATCAGCGACTTTGTTTGCTATAAACACACAACAATCGACACACGGAGATTTGTCTTCACCGTTATTGGTTATTGTGCCGCAACATACGCTTCCGTATTCTTCTTTAAATGTGTTGAAGATTTCCTTTGCATTGGCTTTGATTTTACTTGGATCATCTAAAACTAATCCGTTTGCCATTAATGCACCGGTTACAGCACCGCAGGTTCCCTCATCAAAGGTTCCTCCAATTCCACCTGCGAATCCACATCCCAATTTTATCATTTCTTTGGTGGTAATGTCAGCTTCTGCAGTTTCACAAAGTCCCATTAGAGTTGATTCAGAACAGCTTTTAGATTTTCTATATTCTCTAATTTTTTCTTCTAAAATTTCTTTATCAAGTTTCATAATACAATCCCCTGAATTTGTTAATTAATTATATTAATTAAGAATTAAAAATACTTATTTGTTAAAAACTGATTAGGTGATAAAAATTATACATCCAAGACCAAGTCCAATTGCCGCCACTCTTTACACATTAAGGGATATGAATGTTGATGTTATTGTTATGCACGGGCCTACTGGCTGTTGTTTTAGAACAGCAAGGCTTCTAGAAAGCGATGGTG
>NZ_JAZNAN010000037.1:0-2209 GCF_045586545.1 Methanobrevibacter sp. | reverse complement strand
AAATAATAAAATCGGGTTGATAAAGTTTATTTGAAAAAAGTAAAGTAAAAGTTTGAAGTAAAAAAAGAGGAGGGAATTTGAAAGATAGTATTACGTGTTAAGCCTAATAATAATAAGTTATTGGATTACTTCAAACTACAATTTAAAGTTGTACTTAATAGTATAAATACTTTTTCATTAAAAAGTATTACTTCATATAATAAAAAGATATGAAAAACGTAATACTAAAATAATGAAAAAAAATAATTATTCCCTGAAATTATCGTCAATATAGGAATCGAACTTCAAATAAGCTTCATCGATAGCTTGGGATATCTGATCTTGAGTAATTTCAGACAGCTCATCAAACAATACTCCAACGTCAACATCAACATCTAACTGATTGTTTTCATAGCTAAGAACGATATCCAAATCTAAATCTTCGATTTCCTTGGCAGGTAGAGCTTTTGAAACTTCACGTTCAAGAATTTCACCGAAATCATCAGAAATAGTTGCCAAATCCTCTTGAGACAATACTTTTAATTTTGACATGGTATCCAAAAAAAGAAAAATAAGAAAGTATCAGCCTATTGGCCCATACCTTGCATTGCAGCCTGAATAGTAGCTTGCATTTCTTCAAGTTTTTTCATGACTCTTTCTTCTTGGCGAGTCATAGTTTGTTTTCTTAACTCGAGAGTTTCTAATTTGTCTTCCATTTCAGCTAAAGCATCATCGTATGGGATTTTGATGAGTAAAGTACCAGCTTGTTTGAATACTTCAGTACTATCATCGGTTTTTTTAAGTTCTTCTAATGCTTTTTGGGTTTCTTGAATTTGAATTTCAACATTTTGAACTTGCATGCCTACTGCTTGAGCTTGTTGTTGTAATTGTTGGAACTGATTTAACTGTTCTTGAATATTTTCAGGAATCTCCATAATATCACCTTTTAAGTTTAATTAGTAATTATATAAACATTAATTTGTCAAGTTATTTATTTCTAATGCCAATTTAATCCACTTCATTGCTGAGTTTACAGAAGCCCTAAAGGAAGTGGAATCTTCCGCATCAATGTCAATCAAAATATTAGACCCGTCCAATTCCAATGTCATGGATGATCTAAAGTCGGGAGCCGTATCAAATTCCAAAAGGATGGAATCATAAATTATTTTGGCCTGACTACTAGTTTCGAATTCAATAGCGATGTTGCTCTTTACGCTTTCAAGAGGGCTTTCATCAATCATTACTTACCTCTAGAATCTTTTTGACATTTATTTGGAAATTTATCTTTTCTCCAAACTTGTTTATGAAATTGATTTTAGCTACTGAATCGTCGCTTTTTGAAATTAAAATGTAGTTTTCCTCTGCCTTGTATACCAAATCCATATCCAAAATCTTATGTAAAACGTCAAGTTCGCTGACTTCGGACACTATTTTCAATTGAGATGGAGCAATGTTCATTTTTTCTGATTCTTCAGATGCCCCAATAAGGATTGAAAGCAATAATTCTCCTTTATTTGAATAAAAAGAAATTCTGCTTGGATTGCCTTTGATTTCATTGACAATAGCCAAGTTAAATTCGTCCACTTCCAGAGCCTTAAGCAAAAGCTCACGCATATTCATTTTCCCTCTGTTGACAGAGTTTGAACCTGTTGCATGGGCTAAATTTTTACAGAACTTTCTAGTCTTTTGAGAAGGTTTTCTAGAAGTTGAAATTAACATTTTAAATCAAAAATAGTAAAAAATTTAGTAAAAGCAGATAAATTATCTTGCTTTTATTATTCTAGTAGTTTCTGGAACATTCTTAAATAAAATCCTATATCTGCATTTAGGACATTTATTTTCCATGTAGCTTTTATGGTCTACTTCTGCTCCACAACGTGGACATCTGTACAAGGCCTATTCCTCCACTTTAATGTCTCTGATACTGCGTGCTGCAGATTTTGCCATAGGGGTTTGTGGAATGTAAGCTCCACCGGTAAATACTGCACCACATTTTCTGCATTTCCAAATTCCAGCAGCTTGTCTTTTTACGTAAGGTCTAGCACATTTAGGACAAACATGGTCTTTTTTCATGTTTTCTTCAATAATCTTTACAGATCTTTTAGCTTTTCTTCCGTATCTTGCACCGAACCTTCCTGTAATACCCACTTTTTTAGTTCTTGCCATTTATATTCTCTCCGTTAACAATAAAATTTAATTAAATGTAAATCAGTTGATTATCTAAAATAAT
>NZ_JAZNAN010000036.1:0-2602 GCF_045586545.1 Methanobrevibacter sp. | reverse complement strand
TGGCCTCCGACTTTTTATTATATAAATAACTTAAAAAAATTTTACAATTTTTAAATATATATTAAAATATAATTGTTAATAGACATAAAATCATCAAGAATGTTCTTTATGCCGAAAAAAATTTAACACACATTACAAACTATATTAAGAAAGGAAAAACAAATGGAAGAATTACTTAGTAAGTTAGTTTCTGTGTTAAAAGCTCATGGTTTAGCTGATGAAGAAATTGAAAAGGTAAAATTAGAATTATCTGAGGAACCTGAAGATAAAGAATCTGAAGAAAAACCTGAAGAAAAACCAGAAGCACCTTCTAAAGAAGATTCTGTTGCCGAGGGTGAAGAAGAAGTAGAAGAATCTGAAGAATCTGAACCTGTTGAAAGCGAACCTTCCGAAGAAGATAAATCTGCTGAAGAACCACCAATGGAAAAACCAGAAATGGCTCCTGAAGCAGAACCAGAATCTCCTGTTGAACCTGAAGAACCAAATAAACCTGAAATGGAAGAATCTGAAAAATCAGAACTTCCAGAAGGTATGGAAGAAGTTGATCCAAATATACCAACTCCTGAAACAATGGAACCACAAGGACCATCAGCAGCTGATTTTGAAAAAGTTTTATCTAGATTAGATGAAAAAGATAAAGCTATTGAAGGTTTACAAGCAAAAGTTGAATCATTACTTGAAGCATTAGAAAAATCTGGTGTGGTTAGTGGTGTTAAAAATATGTCAACCGAAGTTGGTATTGATGATGGAACCAGAGTAATGGATTTCCACAGCGATGAAACAGCAGTTGATGACATTGTAAACGAATTAAACAAAAAAAGATTTTAATTAAAGAAAGGAAAAATTAGAAATGGCATTAGAAGTTATTTCACAAATTCTATCACCAACCAATGCTACTTACATTAATGGTGTTAGTGCAGAACGCAGATTCTCAGCTGCAGTTCTTAAAAATATGTATCAAGGCTTAGTAGAAAAAGGCGGTCGTGGTATTGATGACAAATTTGTTTCCGAAGATGATGCTACAAGTTCAGCACAAGTCTTTGTTAACAGAATTTTACCAGTTAAAATGCAACCAAGAGAACAAGGTGCAAGCAAAAATGGTGCATCATTCTCTGCAAACAAACATTATACACAAACAGTTACAGTTGGTATCGAACTCTTACAAGTTTTAGATGATCCAATTATCATTCCAAGAGCTCGTCAAGATATGATCAAAGTTGATCTTTTAGCAGAACAAACAAAGATCTATTCCGACAGATTAGCAACAATTATTAATGGTGCTACATTTGCATGTAAAGTTTTAACATCAATGATGAGTGATGCAAAAGGCAAAGGCTACAATGCTGTTTATATGCAAACATCACAAATCCTCAAAGACTTCATTACAGCAAATAGCTTATTAGATGAAGGCGATGAAGAAAATGGTGTTGATTTATTCCCAGAAGAAACCAGAGTTGCTGTTTTCAAACCATCATATAGAGCAACATTAAAAACAAGTGGTGTCTTAGTTCTTGGTGGAGCAAACTATGCATATGATATTGCAAAAGGTGATGCTATCTCTCAAGGTGCTTCTGCTCGTAGAAGTGAAGATGGTTACATTGGTGATATTGACGGTGTTCCATGTCACATTATTTCTAATGAATCACTCAGACACGCAGATGGATTCTTAGGATTTATGGAAGGTGATCTTAAAGCATCAGATTTAGTCGGCTATATTTCATCTTCATATGCAAACAGCAGAGGTGTTAGCACTTCAAAACAAATCAAAGTCGTTGATGCAGTTGATGGCCAAGGCTTAATCCTTCAACCATATAACAAGTTTGGCGTAGCTTCCTGGTATCCAAAAGGAAATGTTATGCTTACTTCAAGTGATGGATTTAACCCATTTAAAGCATTAAGCACAATCTTCTCCAGCTCACTTTCTGAAATTGTATTCAAACTTAAAGGTGCTGGTTCAAGATTATTCCCAGAAATTTCAATCTCTTCACCAGGTGCAACAGGTGCAACCTTCAGCATCGAAGCAGAAGATGATTGGAACACAGGTCATGTCGTTGCAGCAGTTACATGTGTAAGTGATGCTCCAGCAACTTCAGTCTGTGATTTCTTAAAGAAATATGCATTAGCAACATATAAAGGTGTTGTTACTATCACAAGTGGTGCAGCATCAAGTGTTACAACAACTGACTTAACAGTTGGAAATGGCAAGTATATCAATTGCTTAGCTATTGCAGATGATGGTTCAATGGCAATTGAAAGCAAAGTATATACTGCTTAATTAAACTAATTTAAAAAAGGTCCTCCTGACTTTTTCAGATATATCTTCGGATATATCTTTTTTTATGATTATAAATTCTTTATAATATATTTATATGAAAGAATTAATTATTAAATCACATTATAATGATGAAACATTAGAATGGAATTCTAATACAGATCGTTATCAACTTACTTTTAAATATTTTAAAACATTATTTAATCCATCACCATTTAAAAATGATGCAATTGTAAAACAAAGAATTAAACAAACTTCTTTGCGTGTTTATAGTTATATTATTGCACATAGTAATACAGCTAATAGACCAGTTATTAATTTTTTATTAAA
>NZ_JAZNAN010000035.1:0-17612 GCF_045586545.1 Methanobrevibacter sp. | reverse complement strand
TTAATAAAAATCTTTTTTAAACATTTAAACAAATTAGAATTATTTAATTTCGAAAATAATTAAATTTAAATAATAATATAACATATATTATAATTAGTATAATTGTTAATTATTTATCATGATAATTCAACAAGAATGACTAAAATCAATGAGGAGAAAGACATATGATAGATCTCAATAAGATGTTTAAACCTGAATCTGTGGCTGTTATTGGAGCATCCAATACTCCTGGAAAAGTTGGACACATCATTGTTGATAATCTTATCAACGATGGATTTGAAGGTGCAATTTATCCAGTAAACCCTAAAGGCGGAGAGATTCTTGGTAAAAAAGCATATGCAAACATAAAAGACATACCTGAAAAAGTAGATTTAGCAATTATTACCATCCCTGTTAAATTCGTAAACCCAACCGTTAAGGAATGTGGTGAAGCAGGCGTAGAAAACATGGTAGTCATTACTGCCGGTTTCAAGGAAGTTGGTGGAGAAGGTGCTAAATTAGAAGCAGAATTAACAGCACTTGGTGAAGAATACGGTATAAACATTATTGGACCTAACAGTTTAGGAATTACTGATTCACACACACCATTGAACGGGTCATTTTCACAAATGATGCCGCCAACCGGAAACATGGCTTTCATCTCACAAAGTGGAGCTATGATGGTAGCTATTATCGATTGGAGCGTAACATCAGGAATCGGATTCAGTAAAGTAATCAGTTTAGGTAACAAAGCTGGAGTAAGCGAAATTGAATTACTGCAATACCTAGCTGAAGATGACGAAACCAACGTAATCATCTGTTACTTGGAATCAATTTCAGATGACGAAGACTTCGTAAGAACCATGAGGGAAACCGCTCACAAAAAACCGATTATTGTACTTAAATCAGGTTCCAGTTCCGCTGGAGCTGCTGCAGCATCCTCACACACAGGAGCGCTTGCAGGAAGTGACTTGGCATTTGATACCGCATTCAGGCAATCCGGAATCATGCGTGTAGAAACAATGGCTGAACTATTCGATTTAGGTCTAGCATTCTCTAAAGCACCTCTTCCAAGAGGAGATAATGTAGCTATCATTACCAATGCAGGTGGTGGAGGAGTGCTTACAGTTGACGCAATGGAAAAAGCAGGTTTGAATCTTGTTCAATTCGATGAAGAAACCACTGCCAAATTAAAAGAATGCGTTACCGATGAAGGAAGTGCCAAAAACCCTATTGATGTGCTCGGAGATGCACCAGTAAGCAGATACAAAGAATCCCTGGAAATCGTATTGAGCCAAGATGAAGTTGACAGTTTAATCGTTATGGTTTGTCCAACAGCATCCGCTGATCCTGATGGAATTGCAAACGCAATTTTAGAAGAAAGGAAAGAATTCGACAAACCTATTATTGTTGTAAATATGGGAGGACCATCATTTGAAGCTGCAAATGAAGCTTTAAGAGAAAATGGTGTGCCAACTTACGTATTCCCTGAAACTGCAGTGACCGCACTTGAAGCAATGACAAGATATGCTCAACTAGAAGGCAGAGTATACGATGACGTTGTTGAAAAAGTGGATGATGTCGACAAGGATGCCGTCCAAGCAATATTCGACAAAGTCAAAGCTGACGGAAGAGACACATTGCTTGGAAGTGAAGCATATGCAGTAGCTGAAGCATATGGAATTTCAGCAGCACCAATCAAATTATCAACAAGTGCTGATGAAGCTGCAGAGCTTGCTGAAGAAATGGAATTCCCAGTTGTACTTAAGATTGCATCAGACAAAATCTTGCACAAATCCGATATCGGAGGTGTAAAAGTAGGAATAACAAATGCTGAAGAAGCAAAAGCAACATATGACGAAATTATCGCAAATGCAAAAGCAGCACACCCAGATATTGTTCCTGACGGTGTAGAAGTGCAAAAAATGATGGATTCCGGGGAAGAAGTTATTGTTGGTATGATACGTGACAAACAATTCGGACCAATGATTGCATTCGGTATGGGTGGAATCTACGTAAACCTTATTGAAGACGTTTCATTCAACCTCGCAAAAGGAATGAGCTCTCAGGAAATTGATGAACAAATTGATTCAACCAAAGTATCCAAATTACTTGCAGGATACAGAGGAGAAGCACCTTGCGATGTTGAAGAAGTTAAAGAAGCTATCAAAAGAGTAGCCAGATTAACTTTAGACTTCCCAGAAATATCAGAGCTTGACATCAACCCAATATTCGTTTACGAAGAAGGTTCAAGTGCTCTCGATATTAAAATCAAATTATAATTTCTCAAACGAGAAATTATCTCTTTTTTATTTTTTTACTATTTTGGTATATACTTATATTTTTTAAAAGTAACTGTTTTTTATGTTGACTCTTCAAATTGACTGAATAGTCAATTATTTGATAAGTTTAAAAGAATAATGTAATTAAAAGAAGCGTCAATTCAATTAAAGTGATGTTTGAAATTTAGAAAAAAATAAAAAAATAAGCATAGTTGAATTAACTATGCTTCCCAATATAAATCTTCATGGGAAATTGGTTCTTTAAGAATACCTAAGTCCACTTCAAGTGCTTGGAATGCATCGACATCTGCTTTGAACTGATCATTAACACCATAAATGAATGGGAAACTACCTAATGAATCAGCTTCAACATCCGCATCAGAAACAATGTCCTCAGGCAAGAGTTTTACAACATTATCAGCATGGCCTGATGCAACATTAGTGTTGATGAATTTAGTAGCTTCTTCATGAATCTCTATAATGGATTTTGTTTCGTTTTCATGGTTTGTAATGAAATCTTCAGATGCAACGACTACACAACATGGGTGGTTTGGCAAAATAGCTTCAGAGTCTGCTAAAACAGTATTTCCCTCTTCAGCTGCTGCAATACTTACATAAGGTTGGAAAGTGATAATTCCATCAATTTGTTTTGCTTTTAAAGCATCGTTCATTGAAGGTACTTTCATTGCAGATTCGTTAATGTCATCCAAAGACATTTGATTTTGTTTTAAGTAGTATGCAAGCAATACATGTTGAATTGAAGCTTCACCAGGAGTTGCGATTGATTTTCCTTTTAAGTCAGCTGCAGAAGTAATACCAGATTCATCAGTTACGACAATACCAGATCCTTCAGTTTGAGCAGAGGAAATAACCTTTACAGGAACTCCTTTTTCAACAGAAGACAATACCGGTGCAATACCGACATATCCCACATCAACGTCTCCACTTGCCATTGCAGTCATTAAGTCTCCACCGTTATTGAACTGAACGAGTTCAGTTTCAATACCTGCTTTTTTGTATAAACCTTGAGCATCAGCTACAAACAATGCAGCATCGTGGTCTGAAGGTAAATATCCTATCTTTACAGTGCTGTCATCTCCGCCAAAAATGTCGAAAAGACCTGCACTAGCTGAACCCATTACTAAACAGGCAGCAAGTGCGAGCACTAAAACAAACATAATTTTTTTATTCATAAATTTTCACCGTAATAATTTAAATTTATTACAATTATTACTTATTACAAGTATATTATAAATATATTGCACTAATTAACAATTGTTATATTTTGAATCCCTTAATAAATTATTAAATTAAATATTATTTAAATATTTTCTAAAGAATATATTCAGGTTATATCCCAGATTCTTGCGAAATATCGCATGGTTTAATCCAATCCTCACGATTAACTAGAGTTTCTATCGCATCTATAATGCAATGAGGATTCCATCCAACTACCGCATCAGACCTTTCCTCTAATTCTTTTAAAATAGATTCCATACCATAAGAGCGGACTAAAAGCAATGGAACATCAAATTCATTTGATTTAGTTATCAATTCTTCGAATAACTCCGTATTATAATGATAAAGACCAAACAATAATATTATTACATCAATCTCATCAAATAATTCATCTGTTAAATCATTTTCTAGAGTATTATACTCATTATATGAAAAATCTTCTTGACTGTCAATACGTTTCTTGTAAAAATCATATTGATCAATTGGATCATATTCCCCTTTGGTTATGAGAATATTATACACTCTATTTTCATGATTTTCATCTGACAATTTATCACCAACAATTCAATCAATAAACTTCCAAATTATAAAATAAAATACATTCCAGAATAGCAGTTATCCCCCATAAATAATCTGAACTAATTGAACTTCATCCCCTTCATCAATAATACTGTCTTCTATTGTAAGCTCACCATTTTGCTTTGCAACAGTTGTTTGAGAAGATAGCCCCAATTCATTCAGCAAATCTTTTATTGTAAAATTTTCCTTTAATTCCCTTTCTTCATCAATATCCTTAAACTTCAAATTATATTTCATAATATCTCCTTTTCTAAGATTATCAATTATCCAAATCAACACGCTCAGGAGTTGTAAAAATTGTAAATCTGTTATCCCTTACAAAGCCTATCATTGTAATATTTCCTGCTCTGGCCACATCAATTCCTGAGGATGCCGGTGACGCATTTGAAATGATTATTGGAATTCCAACACGTATAACCTTAATTAACATATCTGCAGGCATTCTTCCACTATATGAAATATAGCATCTGCTAAAATCATATCCCTCCTTTGCAGCGGCTCCAATAACTTTATCAACGGCAACATGACGGCTCACATCTTCACGAATGATTATCTTATCTTCATATTTAAGCTGCGCCACATGAACACCAGCGGTCTTTTGCCAGATTTTAGCTTCATCAGTCAAATGTATAATATCTTTAATAACCTGGGTTGCATTAATCTTTAAATCAGAAGTATTCGGTTCAATTGTTTTTAGCTCGGACCTAATTCCTCCCGCATTATCCGAGTTTACGCCTTGATACTCAAGCAATCTGCAGACACATGCATGTTCACAGTTTCCCTTTCGCTCTTGAACAATACCCTCTTGCTCCAAATCCTCTTCGGGATCATGGTTGAGGTTTGTTGAAACTAAAACATTTGTTCCATCTAACTTGATAGATTCAATGTCTGAGTAATCTTTAATCAAACCTTCACCCAAGCAATAGCCAACTGCAAAGTCCTCTAAATCCTTAGGGTATGTTGAGAACTTACGGGGAGGCAGATAATCGATGAATAAGTAGGTATATTCATCATCAACGCTATTTTCTTTAATAGTTTTGTACATTCCATCATTCCATTGAATTACATCAGTCTGTCTTAAGAATTCCATATTATCACTATCGTTATATTTTTTGATTAAAAAAATTAAATTCACCTGCCGGCCAGGGCAACATCAACATACTCCCTAAGCCTTTCACGTTCGCTGGAATCAATATTTTCTAGATTATGAATGCTGGTTTGCTTATTGTTCTTTGAAAGAATTATGTGAGTGTTAATGTATCCTTGCTCTTCAATTAACCTTAACAGTCTTTTACCATATGTTAAATCAGGATTTGAAATACGATTAAGCATTAAATTTAGGGTTCTGCCTTCATCAATTCCCAATACTTCACACATCCCATACATCTCATTGATAATCTCGGCCGCCCAGCTTTTCAGGGTGACTTCACGACCATCCCTCAATAATCTCATTGAATCGACATAAGCCTTTTCAGCCGTATTTTCCTCATTCAGCTTTGCTTCCCTTTGCCAATCAGCATAATCCGATTCACTTTTAACAAGCATATAAATCAAGAACAAATGAAGAAACTTCATATCATGTTCGACAAGCCCGCATTGATAGAACGGATTGATATCCAGAGTTCTGATTTCAATATATTCAATTCCATCATTCTTTAGGGAATTCAGCAAATCTTTAGGATTTTTCGGCTTTAATCTTATTTGCGTGTATAATTCTTTAGCTTCGGACAAATCCCCATTTTCAATGAAAGCGTTAACATCCCTTGTGAACTCCTCCACAGTATCATAAGAGGGATACAGTTCCTTTAAGTTCTTATATCCGCAGGATGCGTTTCTAAATGAGGGTCCCCTAGTCGAGTAATAGCTGCCGTAGTCATCTTTTGCATCCATCAAGTGCAAACAGTCATTTGAAAATGTCTTATGAGACCCGATTGAACATCCTGTCAAGTAGATGATCAGCCAGCAGTACCTCAAATAATTTCTAGCTATTTTTAAATAAATCCCATCCTTAAACTCTTTAAAGCTTAAATCATCATCCCCCATTGAGTATACTTTCCTTAGGAATTCATCACTAAATGAAAAGTTAAAATGGACTCCTGAAATCATTTGCTTTTTAACCCCATACTTTTTAGCTAAATCCTCACGATATTTTTGTGAGGATATTCCCTCTTCGGAGTATTGCGCTATTGGAATCTGATCCCAATAAGGCAGGATACAAGGAATTGACTGAAACCAAAGATACTCATCTTCGGGAAGTGAAGAGTTTACAAGGTCAGCCAATAAGGAAAATGTGTTGAATGCCTCATCAATAGTGTCGAATGTTGGAGTTATTATCTCTATTTGGCTTTCTGAAAAATCAGTGGTAATTAAAGGATTTGTTAGTTTATCACCAAATACTTCAGGGTGGGGTGTTAGTGACAATTCCCCCTCTCCTTTAGCTCTTAAAGATTCCCATTCAATTCCAAACGACCCTTTCAATATTTCCCTTGATGATAATTTAGATAAATTTAATAGATTCATTTCTCCATCCCCTAAAATTAAATTTTACCGTACTCTTCAATCATCTTTTCTAATTTTGTATTGCTATTCAATTTATTTATCATGTTCTTTCCGGGATTGGTATGGTTCCTAATCCTTTCATATAATGGATTCAAGAATACCTCCTCACCGATGCCCCTATCCTTTAGACCCTCTTTAGAAATATCTACAATCTCTTTTGTCAGACGACACAAGTCGTTTTTATTTATAAATGATGGAATTTCATCTTTTACCAGCTGTTTTCTAAGCTCGCCTGCAGTGTATCCTTTATGATATATCACTGTATCGTTTGTCATTAAATCCTCAAGTTCTTCAAGCTTGTCTTTTAAGCCTACATGGAAAGCCGCAACAGACATTGAATCAGCAATTGGCTGAGTACATACGCTTCTAAACTCAACTGTTCCTCTAAATGTTAGATTGATAAATTTAAATGGTCTCAAATATGTTATGTCACTAATCGCCGGTTGGATATCAATTTCCCTATATTCCCCATTGTTGTAAATTTCTCCAGTGACGGAATCCCTTGAAAAATAGTCCAAAAGATTCATTGACTCGAAATTGATGTATGCTCCATCACGCATTACGCAATATATGTTTAAAGATTCAAGGTATGCTTGCAGGTCATTAATGTCTTTGAAATCGACATTATACATTCCGATATTGTGTGGATTCACTCCATGTGTTGAATACTCCCACAATGCATCTCTAAAACATGTTCTGTGCTTATTTTCATCTACCAGCACTGAGTTTGAAAAAAGCAATGCCTTTATCGGCTCTATTTTTGAAAACACATTGATGGTTTTTATAAGATTATCCTTGTGAACATCGATTTGAACCTGTGAAGCTGAAGAGAACATGCCGTATTCTGGATATTCGTGGAAATGCATAGGAATATGGTCATAGTTTTCAGTTGATTTTAAATGATGGTAAAGCATTAGATATCTCTCAGACGGAATAGGCAAATGCTTATTGTATTTGCGGTAAGGATTTATTCCCATTCCTGTTAATGTATGATTATATTCTTCAAATGATTCCTTTACAAATGTATAATAATCTGTAAACCTTTCATTGATTGTGAATAAGTCTTTTTCACGACCCATTGCAAATTCTATATTGTTATATGAGCAGTCATAACAGACTATGTCATCGTTTTTTGAGTTTTTTAGTGAATATACATTTCCATCATAATCTATTCCATCGTTTTTAAAATCTGAGTATTCATTTTGAAATCTACGTGTAATTTCATGGACAACTTCAAAATCAACCGCTTTTTTATTAAGATTGAGGATTGGAATTTCTATTTCGATTCCTATGAAATCCTTTTTCTGGTCCGTCGGCTTGATAAACTCTTCATATAATTTGTTTCTAATTAAATCTTCACTAATCATTAATTCCCATCCCTCTTTAGTGAACTTAAATATTCCTCATGCTCTTTAGTTAAGATGTATTCATTTTCATGTTCGCCACTTTCAAAAATGATTTTGCCATCAATTAAACCGAACAGCTTGTTTAATTCAACTGGTTTCCAATCAATGTCATCCGTTAGCGGAGTTGTGGCAACTAGAAATCCTTCATCGTTTTTTAAGTAATACAGGGAATCTCTCATATTGGAGTGAATATAAGTCAAATCCCCGTCATAAATCATTAAGTTAAGTTTGTTGTTTTTTGATAAGTCTTCTACAATTTCACTCAATAGGTTAAATCTCTCTTTTATTGTAGATAATGCTCCCTTTTTAGCTTCGAACTCATTAACTTTATCAATAATATATAGTAGTATTCGCTCAGAATCAGTGTCACCGTTTTCTTTTTCTACATATTCATCAAGCTTGGGATAATCAAATATCGTACCATTGTGGATTAACATCCATGATCTGTTGTTATCGTCCGCTTCGGTGAATGGGTGACAATTGGGAGATATAATTTCACCAACAGTGGCTAATCTGATGTGAGCGAATACATTTTTTCCAACGACGGGATGAGATAATATATCTTTTAAATGTTCGCTACAATTTGCTTTTATCGGCTCTTTATCAATAACAAATTCATTGGATTGCATATTAGCTAATCCCCATCCATCAGGATGTTCATCCGAGTGATTATAAAAACATTGTAGACATTCATTTACTTGTTTTGGCGTATTTGAATTAAAACAAAATATTTCACACATACATTATCCTCCCATAAGTTGATTATCACAATATTCAAATTATGATAACAATTGTTATATATTTTATGATATATAAAGATTTAGAAAAAAAATTAAAAAAAGTAGGATGATTAACTACCATCCCAAAATATTTTATCTTCAGAAATAGGTTTCTTTAAAACACCCAAATCAACTTCCAGATTCATGAAGTCCATTACATCCTTTTTGAAGCTGTCATCAAGTCCTGAAATCAATGAGAAACTGGACAATGACTTTTTCTCAACTTCAACATCAGTGACAATGTTATCCGGCAAAAGACCTGCTGCCTCATCGGTGTTGTTGTTGATGAAGTCTGTTGCGTTTTTGTGAATTTCCAAAATGGTCTGGGTTTCATTAGGATGATTTTCTATGAAATCGTCGGATGCGGCAACCACACAACACGGATGGTTCGGCAGGATATCCCTTGAGTTAGCCAACTCAACAGCCCCATTTTCCTTAGCTATTGATACATAGGGCTCAAAAGTAATCATTCCATCAATCTTGTTGGTTTTCAGCGCATCATTCATTGAAGGAACTTTCATGGCTGAAACCTTAACGTCATCAATTGACATTCCGTTCTGATCAAGGAAATAAGTCAAAAGCATATGTTGGATTGAAGCTTCACCTGGAGTGGCTATTTTTTTACCTTCCAAATCTGATACGGAAGTAATTCCTGAGTCTTTAGCAACAACGATTCCTGACCCTTCAGTCTGAGCTGCTGAAATTACCTTAACTGGCACTCCTTTTTCGATAGAAGATAAAACCGGAGTAATTCCAACATAACCGATATCGACGTCACCACTGGCCATGGCAGTCATCAGGTCTCCACCATTGTTGAATTGAACTAGTTTGGTGTTAATTCCGTTTTCTGAAAATTTGCCCTGAGCATCAGCGACGAACAATGCCGCATCATGGTCAGACGGCAAATATCCTATTGTCACTTCGTCACTGCCTCCTCCCATGAGGAAATATCCTCCAATGGCAAGAACTGCAATGACAGCAACAATGATTGCAATAATTTTATTGTCCATTACATCACCAATATTAAATATATTTGAAAAATAATTAAAGGTTTTGATTAGGGGGATTGAAAAATTATCTATTTGGCATTCAAAACATCATTTTTAGATAAGCCGGTTAATTTTACAATTTCCTCAATTGAATAGCCTTCCTTAATCATATTTTTAGCCACATCAAGCTTACCTTTTTTTAGCAAAAATCTATCTGTCGGATTCAATAGCATATAAGTTTCCTCCTCATATTGATTAAGTTCATCTTCTTCTAACATGTTTGTGCTTAAAACATCAAGCAAACGAATTATTGCAGTTTTTTCATTGATATCCATTTTTGAATTCACCGCAATTCTTTCAATAAGTTCACGTGCTTTTAGAAGAATTTCCACTTGCGGTTCATCATGATCTGTGTAGACAATGACCTGAAGTGATGCGATGTCATCATCCGTAACTTCCCTGTTATTTTTTAATTTATCTTCAATATTTTTAAAGATTTCTCTTGCCTTAAATTCCTTAAGAGAAATGACATGCATCGTATATATGCATTCATCGTTAATGATGAATTCTTTTTTGTCATACTGTGCTTTTTGAGTGCATAATATGTACAAATCAACATTATTATTTTTGAAAATCCTTAAGGAAGCCACATATCGAAAAAATCTATTAATATCTTCATCTGTTGGAAGTTTTGATTGGCATTCCAAAATTAGGCTTACAGTTTTTCCATCTTTTCTAGCATCTCCTGCAAAGTCAATTCGTGAAATGCCGGGTTCCAATGTTGTATATTCAGATAGTATTATTCTTTCGATTTTGTATGGAATTCCAATGAATTTCAAAAGTCCGTTTGCACGCTTATGAAGAACTGACTTGAAATAGAAGTCATTGTAATGAGAATAATTCATGTCTGAAAATTCTTTTTCTGAATTCATAACCATTTATATGATAAAAATAGTATTTAAAATTTTTCTTTTTTAATTTTAAGACAATTTAACAAATATAATACAATTTAAGAAGTTTATATTAATATTGATATAGACATGAAAGAATTCATTAAATTTATATACTTTAATGTAATATAACTATTGTTATAAAATTTAAAGTGAGTGAAAAGATGCCGACAAGATATATTGGAGACGGATACTGGGAAATAGCTTCCCGTCAAATGAGCATAGTAACAAGAAGCGAACAGGAAAGATTCAAGGATGCAACAATAACAGTAATAGGCTGCGGGGGAATCGGCGGCGAAACCATCGAAATGCTTGCAAGAATGGGAGTTGGCAAACTAATTTTAGTTGACAAGGACGCATTTGACCTATCCAATCTGAACAGACAGACACTGGCAACAGTAAGTGATTTGGGACTTGACAAAAGTTCAGTTGCAGCCGAAAAGGTAAGGCTGATAAATCCATACGTTAAAGTGAAGACATTCAGCGAACATATCGACCAGACAAACATTGACAAGGTAATTGGTGAAAGCGACATTGTAATCGATGCACTTGACAATGTCCTGACAAGAGTGATAGTATCCAGAAAGGCACGTGAAATCGCAATACCCTACATTCACGGAGCAATTCATGGAACAATGGGTCAGATTACCGTCTTTTTGCCAAACAGTGAAAAGACATATGAGGAAATGTTCAACCTGCCTTCAATCGGTAAAGAGTTAACAGATGAGACAATTGAAGCATTGAAAAATGTAACTTCAGGCGTTCCGCCGGTAATCGGGCCGACACCAAACTTGATAGGCTGTCTTGAAGCCTTTGAAGCGTATAAAATAATGACAGGAGTAGGAAAAGTTACCGTAGCTCCTAAGATTTTAACCTTTGATTTGCTTGATTTAGGTTCATTTTCATTAGAAGAAATTTAAATAGATGTTTAACATCTATTTAATCCTAAATTATTAGAATGAAACTTTTATTCAACAGGAAAAATGAAATTAAATTCCAAAAGCCCATCTTACAATAATATCAATGAAATTGCACTCAATTACAGCAGCAATAGCCAACAATATAACTATAATCACCACCATAATCAGAATATCTTTTAATTCTCTTTTATGCTCCGCCAGAGTATTTTTAAAGCTCCTGTTTTTTATCATTTTTATTTCCAGCTGAGTTATCTTAAACGCCGCCGCTAGAGAAAATACTGATGCCGAATATTCTATTATTCCATGAGGCAGAATCGTTGGTGCAAAAAATGCGAAATCCATACCAAAAGGAGCTCCAATACTTACTGCATTATAAATTACAATTAACACTGAAACAATTGAGAATAACAATCCTCCGACAATTACAATCAAATCAGCAACAAGATTATGCAAAAATATCTCAAATGTGTCCATCATAAATGACGTATCATTCTGTATTGTCCCATTGGCTTTCATCGCACTGATATTTGCTGAAATCATCCCATATTGATCGCCGATAGTCGCCAAGGTAAAAATTGCAGCGCCGACCGCAAATATTAAAAAGATGATTAGTGAAATCAGCAATACCTTTTTGTTTCGCTTGAAAAAGTCTTTCATGCTTAAATGTTTGTTAAAACTAGTGTAATAAGTTTCTGACTTGAAGTCCGACAAGCCTTTTATTTGCCATGTACAGGAATGGCGCTAAAAAGAAGAATGCAATTGTAACTAATAACTCCAATTCCAGTATTTTAGGGAAAATTTTAATAAAAACAGAAACTGTAAATGTTTGTGAAATAACAACTGCAATTAAAACTCGAATAAAGTTTCTAGTATCGAAACTTAACAGCAATTTAATAATTTCAACGAAGTCGAATGCTTTAAAAAACTTTCCCTTGTTTAGATATCTATTGAATAATCCTCCAATCAACATTAAATAGATTAAAAGGAAAAAAACAGTTAAGATTATGCCAAGCAAATAATTTCCACTTAAAAAGAATTCTTTTGCATAATGACCGACGTATGTTAAAAATATGGAATAGACAATTATAATACATGTCTTTTTAAATCCTTCCCAAATCATTTTTTTTAAGATTATTAAGCCTTGGATGTTCATCCCGGCCATTAATTGCATACCATGAGATGAAGGAACCATAACCCACAACAATTAACATTAATACATCGGATATATGAATATTGACATCAAAAAACCTGTTGTCCAATGCAGTTAAAAACATTATTCCGCCAATGACTAGGATTGCACGCTTATCAGCCAGGCCATATCTTATTGCCTGTTTAATGCTATTGTAGAATACTTTCATATTAAATCAAAAAAAATGGATTTATTAAATTTAGTTTTGTTTTTATAAAAGCTATATTTTTAATAATATTTAAAATTTTAAGATAAAAAAAAGAAAAAAAGAAGTTATAATAACTCTTTTCTTAAATCGATAGTGTCTTTAAGGTCTGGTCCGGTTGAAATAATGGTTACTGGCACACCAGTTTCTGTTTGTATGTCTTCGATGAACGCTTTGGTTTCGGCTGACAGTTCACCATAATCCTGTACACGTGCACAGTCGAATAATTTGTCAACACAGGTCAATGCGATTTGGGTTGCCCCATTGATTCTGCATGATTCTTTTGCAAGCTCCATGTCAAAGTAACCGATTCTTCTACGACGACCTGTTACAACACCATACTCTTCCAATCCTTTGCTTTCAGCTTCCTCTTGAGTCATTTCAGTTGGAAATGGTCCTTCTCCAACACGGGAGATATAGGATTTGAATACATTAATGACTTCATCTACTTTAGTTGGTCCGACTCCGACATCAGCTGCAAATGTTGAAGCAGTTGTGTCCTTACTGGTTACGTATGGATAGCTTCCATAGTAAAGTGAAAGAGCAAATCCTTGAGACCCTTCGATAAATACATCCTCACCGTTGTCAATTGCTTCGTTTACAGCAAGGGATACGTCATTGATGTACTCTTCGAGTTCGGGAACATCACGGGCCAAATCAATCATCCTCATTACCCTGTCGGAATTTGCCGGTCCGCATCCTGAACCTGTACTTCCGATTTTCTTGGATAGATATTCTGAGGACTTGTCCCTGTTCATGTGATCTTCTGTAATTATTGCACATCTAGGGTCAATAGACATTCTTTCTTTAACATTATACTTCTTTAAATCTTCAAATTCCTTAAATAATACGTCTGGATTGACTAAAACTCCAGCTCCAATCATGAGTTTTGCACCAGTATGTACAAAACCGGAGGGGGTTAATCTTAAACCGTATTTTTCCCCGTTGAATTCAACAGAGTGCCCTGCATTTGGACCAACTCCTGCACGAGCAATAATTTCTGGTTTGTCATTGTCACAAAGGTAAGTGATACATTTTCCTTTACCTTCATCACCCCATGCTCCACCAACTAAAATACTACAAGTCATTTAATAACTCCTTAAAAATTAATTGGAAAAAAATTTCCGTAACACTAATACTATATTTTTACTCATTAAAAAGCTTTTGCAATATCTAAACAAAAAGTATGATATGATAAAAATATTTAAAAAAAATATAGAAAAAATTATTATTTAGAACTCAACAATGGATGATTTTCACACATCGGGTCCTTAATAATATTTCTTTTCAGATGATACTTTAAAAAGTAAAGCATCCATTGATTAGACAACTCCCTTAGGTTGCCGTCATCAAGCCTTTCAAAATCAGTGAAGAAATCCATCTGATTTCCGCCGACAACAATAGCTATATCGTCAGTTTCAACCAACATGAAGAAATCGTTTCTTATATTGTGAATGCTGAACTCCTCATCGACAGAAAGTGACTTTTCCTTTTTATAGTCATGAAAGAAGGTATTCAAATATTCAAAATCAATGAATTTCAGCTCCTTAACGTTGAAAACGAATTCCTCACTTAACAGATGGTAGTTGAAATTATATCTGGATAGAAAATCAATATCCCAAATGTTATTGTAAAAAGCTGTGAAAAATGAATCAGAAGCAAATCTGACGGTTAAAGCAGTGCCTTCATCTGATTTAGGAGTTCCAAGCTCAACATCCTTGAATCGCAAATAAATTGAATCTTGTGAAATTTCAAGTGAAGTCCATTTGCCTGAATTGACAATTACCTCACGGATTAATTTTAATGATCTTGTATTCATTCTAACACCTTTATATAAGCTTCAAAAGCCCCCTCCATTTCATATTCCCTTTCATCATCATATGATTTGTCCCACTTAAAAGGATTAATTTTTATTTGGTTGTTAACAGTTTCATCCCATTCAATATTAAAATCAGCACATTCCAGATATTTTCTAATCACTTTTCCAATATCCAAAGCCTTTGCTTCATCATTTTCAAAATCGCCAAAGGTTAATTTCAATGATTCCTCTTCTAAAGCGTCTTCCACATCTTCAAACGTGTAGAAGCAAAATCCTTGTGCTTCAAATTTATTGTTTATCAAGTGAACGTATAGTTCAAATGCATCAGCCACTCCTTCTTCAATATCGTAGCCGCAATTATGAATGGCTATAATCTTTTCGCCGGCCAACTGATTGAAAACATTTTCCAGCCTGGAAAAGTTCTCATTTGAAGATTCATTTAAGGAAATCTCACAGCCAGAAAAATCAATGTCCTGGTCAATGAATTGATCTTCTAATATTTCCAAGATTTCCTCGGTTGAGAAAAATCCAGATTTAGTCAAAACCTCCTTCAAATAATCGATTTCCTCAACTAAATCCGAATCCATAAAATCACTAATCCTCTTCATCATACATTAATAAACGAGTGATATTTCCTCTTTCAGTGAATCCTGCAATGATACGGCTTTCACCTATTTTAGCTACTGCAAAATCATCGTGAGGTTTAAATCCGTATCCTTTAAGCTTGGTGTATGCTTCAAAGGCCAATTTCGGATAAATATCAAAATTCTTTTGAAAAGTATAAAAGTTATTTCTGAATTTCAAAAGGGAATCGTGCTCTTCAATTAAATCTGATTCGAGGATAACGAATATGTCAATGCCGTCTTCGGAAACCGCATAATAAGCATCCTTGTTTAAGATAGCAGTTGAAACCATAGCAATGGTATGGCAATCATCAAAATTTGAATTGAGTACCGGTGAAACAAATGCTCCGATTTCAAATTCCTCTCCAATGGCTTTAATTTCCTGTGATGTTTTAATTAAATCATCACCGAAGATGTCTTCATTATCCCATGCCCAGGACCATTGATTCAAGTCCTGTGAGAAGAATCCCAAAATCTGCACTGGCATTTCGATATCTCCAAAAGTTATTATTCCTTTTTCAATATCCAAGTTGCCTTCACTTTCACCTATTAAATCTGATAAGTTTTCCTGTTTATCAAGCGCAATTGCACCATATTTAGATAAGACTATTTTAAATGTATCTCCTTTTTCAATTTCAATTGGTTTTTCTATAACTTTCAACTTTAACACCTAAAATTCTAGTTTTGAAATTCTGTCCATAGCTTCTTTAGTATTTTCTAAAGTATTGAATGCAGTTAATCTTAAGTATCCTTCACCGCTTGGGCCGAATCCAGAACCCGGAGTTCCAACAACGTTTGCTTCGTTCAATAACAAATCAAAGAAGTCCCATGAGTCCATGTCATTAGGAGTCTTTACCCAGATGTAAGGGGAGCTTATTCCACCATAGACTTCAAGGCCCAAATCAGTAAGGCTTTCACGGATGACTTTGGCATTTGCCATGTAATAATCAATAATCTCTTCGACCTGTTTTCTACCTTCAGGAGAGTATGTCGCTTCAGCAGCCCTTTGAACTGGATAGGATACACCGTTGAATTTGGTGGTTTGTCTTCTGTTCCATAACGGATTGATTTCAACCGCATTGCCTTCGCTGTCATATCCCACTAACTCTTTAGGAACGACAGTGTAAGCGCAACGGGTTCCTGTGAAACCTGCAGTTTTTGAGAAACTTCTAAATTCGATAGCCACTTCTTTTGCACCTTCAATTTCATAGATACTGTGAGGCACATCATCTTCATTGATGAATATTTCATAAGCTGCATCGAATAATATTACAGCCTTGTTTTCTTTTGCCCAATCAACAAATACCTTCAATTGATCTTTGGTTAAGGTAGTTCCAGTCGGATTATTTGGATAACATAAATAAATAATGTCTACTGGTTCGGATGGAAGTTCCGGGACAAATCCATTTTCAGTATTGCATTTAAGGTAAGTCAATCCTTCATACATTCCATCAACCATTTCGCCTGTTCTTCCGGCCATTACATTGGTATCCACATAAACTGTATAAACCGGATCGGTTACTGCAATCTTATTGTCGATGCCAAATATTTCCTGAATGTTTCCGGTATCACATTTTGCTCCGTCGCTTATGAACACTTCGGATGTATCAAGAGATATTCCATATTTTTCATAATCGTTTTTAATAATCGCTTCAGCTAAAAAGTCGTAACCTTGTTCAGGACCGTATCCCATGAAAGTATCTGCATTGCCCATCTCTTCTACAGCATCTTGAAATGCTTTTATTACTGCAGGCACTAATGGTTTGGTTACATCTCCAATACCCATTTTAATTACATCAGCATCCGGATTATTTTTAATAAATTCAGCTTCTCTTCTAGCTACTTCGACAAAAAGATAGCTACTTTTCAATTTAAGATAGTTTTCATTAATTTTAACAACCATGATTAATCCTCAAAAATATTAATCTAATTTATATTTTATTTTAAGAATATATAAAAGCAATGTTTTTAGAAATTTCATCTAAAAATTGTCATTTGACAAAAAAATAATACTAAATTATTCAAAAGGCAACAGCGTTTGAAAGAAAAATTTTAAACCAACCACCCACTCAGATCGTAAAACACTGATTAATT
>NZ_JAZNAN010000034.1:0-47595 GCF_045586545.1 Methanobrevibacter sp. | reverse complement strand
AATGTAACTATTTTTCTATAACTTTTTACGAATTACTGAAATAATCCTGGTTAAACTTCTATGCATTTTAATACCATACTGCTCTATAATCTCAAAGCCCACTTCATCGGCCATTGGTTTTAAATCTACATAGTGAGGACTAGCCATACATAATAATGCATCATCTCTCATGTTATCATAGATTGATTTAAAAAATTCTTTAAAAATATCTTCACCTTCAATATCCCCAGTTGAAGTAGATATTCCATAAGGCGGATCAGTTACAACACTGGACACCTTTTCATACATTTTAAGTTCACGAACGTCCAAATTAAATGTCCTGTAATCTTTGATGCCATAATAATCAAGATTGACGGCAGCCCCATTCTTCATTTTCCAATAGATATCCGAACCTACTACCTTACAGCCTATTAATCCTGCTTCAATCAATATTCCTCCAGTTCCACAAAACGGATCCAAAAGCAATTGCCCTTCTTTAACTCTTGACAGATTCACCATGCATCTCGCTAACTTAGGACTCATGGAACCCGGATAGAAAAATGGTCTTTTATGAGGTTTACTCTCTTCAAAGTGTTTCTTATTCAATTTAATTTTTTCAATAGCTATGAATAGCTCATCACCAAAAGCGACTATTCTGACTAATGATTTCGGTTTAGTCAAATTAACTTTTATATCCTCGCAATTTGCAAGTATCAAAGAGCCTGCTTTTCTTTCATATCCTACAGTATCAATGTCTGAATGGAATCTTTTTACACGAACGGCAAATGTTTCTTTAATGTATTGTGACCAATCAATACCTGAAACATCCTTTTCGAAATTATCCACATCGGATTTCAATATTACTTCATGAACCTCATGAGTATAACCCAATCTTTTTGTTAGAATTTTATAATATGCATCAATATTGTCCTGAGATATGTCTTTCAATATAACTAACCCATGGGTAATCACATCCATAGTGGCGTCTATGTCTTCACATTCCATTACTGCTTTTAATTCCGCTTGAGGCAACTCAGGATGTTCCTGTGATTGTATGCATAACAATTCCATTGTAACTCACCTTAACCCAAAAATTTTTCCAACTTTTTTGAAAAGAAATGATGGAACAATTTTAAATATTAATCCCCTTTTTATTACTTCTTTTACAAGTGTTGATTGAGTGTCCATATCCCCATACTCTGAAACCAGATATTCCCCATCATTTTCTTTAAGTTTTAAAAATAAATAATCTAAATCATCATCTGAAAATATTTTAAAAGCCTTTTGAACTTTAAATTGATAATTGAACTCCCTTGAATATTTCTTATTAAATTCCTTTTGATACTCCTTTAATATTTTTATATTGTCTGTTGCAATAGCTTCAACAATCCATCTAGATGCCATTTTACAAGCATCAAATGCAATTAATAAACCTCCGCCTGAAGTTGGTTTTACTTGTGCTGCCGCATCCCCAATCAGTAATGCTCTTGAGTAGACCATATTGTTTTTATCATTGAATATTGGTATGAAGCCTTTGTATTTCTCAACTATCTCATATTCAAAGTTTTCATTTAGGAAATCCTCTAAAAACTCATTCTGTTTTTTATGTGAATCGTCGGAAAACAATCCTACCCTATATAAATTATTCTTTAGTGGAATTAGCCATAAAAAACCAGGTACGATTTCTTCAAACATATATGCATCAACAAAGTCTGCACATTCGCTATCGGAACTTCTGAATTTATTAATATTGTCCTCATCAATTTTTACAAGCATTTGGGAAGCGTTGAAGTTCTTTTGAACATTGCCCATCTTATTAGATACGCCTGATTTATAGCCGTCACACCCTACAATAATCTTGGATTTAATTTCCTGATTGTTCTGAAGAAATACAATTCCCTTTTCAAAATCAAAATCAATAGCCTTTTGATTAATAAAATCCACATTATTTTTTAAAGCCTTATTGAATAAAAAGTCATCATATGCTACCCTATCTATAATATATGCAACGGTTTCATCTTTTTCTATATTTAAAATTCGATTTCTGGTGTGAAGGAATGCTCCCTTAACCCTATTTAGGATAATATTTTCTGGAAGCTCATTTAATTCAAAAATATGATTGCTTAAAATTCCTGCACATTGAAGAGGAAAACCAATTTGTGTTTTTTTCTCTATAATGCAGACGGATAAATCATTGCTGGAAAGATAATATGCAATAGTAGATCCTACCGGACCCCCACCTATTATTACAACGTCATAATCAAAATTCATGCAAAAAACCTTATTTTTTAAATTTATCGAAGTGTCTTCTAATAACTTTTTGTGGAGAATCTTCTATATCATCTACATTATCCGCATCATTTTTGGAGACTTCGCCATAACTTCCATCATATTGATTTTGAGAGGAATTATCATGATAGTAATCATCATTACCATAAGAATACTCATCCCTTACTTCATTATAATAACTATCTTGAGGATACTGGTTTTGAGTTTTGATATCCCTTCCAAATCCATTGTCATATGGCTCGTATTCATAATTATGAACTGGACTTTCATCAAAGCTCAAATTTTCCGGATAATAGTCATATTCTCTCCTTTGGTTGGCATATTTTTCATGGGTTATGGGAGTAATTACATCAAAATCATCATAATATTCATTTCTACCCAAATACTCATCATCCTCATCGAAATATCCTCTTTCCTGAGGTATTGATGGTTGATTGTATCTAGGAACCTGAGTCTGAAAATTTCTAGGCCCAACAATATGGGAAAATATAATCTCTTCAGCCTTTGAAGGATTTGAAATGTTTGACAATTCCATCAGATTATTGTCATATGCGCTAAAGACAGAAACTGATCCCACATTAAACAACTTGGCAAGAATACTTTGAGAAGTATTTACATCCTGAATAGTGGAATAAGGCATATAAGTTTTTTTAGTAGATAGAACGCCGGATTTAACGATAATTCTAGAATCCGTCAGCGTATATTCAATTGAATGCCATGCAATCAATTGCCAGATTATATAAAGTACAATAATAAGAATGACGACAAAAAGGGCAATGGCTGAATATCTAGTCAAAGAAAGCTTTACATAAGATATCATATATACCTGCATCTCACCGATGAATTTTATAATCATTGGAGAAACAAATAAAACAACACCTAATAGGATTACGCCGAAAATTGCTTTCTTGCATCCTAAAATCATATTAGGTTTTGTTTGATAAAGAATTCTTTCATTAACTCTATCATCATTTTTATTAAATAACATAATTATAGTATTAGAATTTACTTTTAAATAAAGTTTTAGAAAAAAAGATTAAAAAAATAAGCCTCAGCTCGCCCATCATTCATCACATATCAGAGCTCATAGGGTTCATCATCGGCTTATATTTTTTATGAAATTAACCGAACATCACACCGGCTTCAGTGTTGAACATTTCGTCTTCTTTAGTTTTATTCATGACCTTTTCAATAGCATCCATAAAGTCATTTACAGTGATTTTATCACGTTTTTCACGAATTGCAAACATACCGGCTTCAGTACATACAGCCTTCAAGTCAGCACCAGACAAATCTTCAGTAATCTCAGCAAGTGAGTCAATGCTGACTTCATCATCTAAAGACATGTTTTTAGTGTGAATTTTAAGAATTTCACGTCTTCCATCAACATTTGGAAGCGGAACTTCAATAAATCTGTCGAAACGGCCCGGACGTAAAAGTGCAGGGTCTAAGATATCAGGCCTATTTGTTGCACCAATAATACCAATGTCGCCTCTAGATTCAAAACCGTCAAGTTCTGCTAAAAGTTGCATTAAAGTCCTTTGAACTTCTCTATCTCCACTAGTGGAACTTTTAAGTCTTTTAGCTGCAACAGCATCAAGTTCATCTATGAAAATGATAGCCGGGGCCTTTTCTTTAGCAAGTTCAAATACTTCACGAACAAGTCTTGCTCCTTCACCAATGTACTTTTTAACAAATTCTGATGCTACAATCTTGATAAATGTAGCGTTGGTTTCATTAGCTACAGCCTTAGCAAGCAAAGTTTTTCCAGTTCCAGGCGGACCATATAACAATATTCCTTTAGGAGGTTCAATACCTACCTTTTCAAATAACTCAGGCTCTGTTAATGGCAATTCTACGGTTTCTTTAACTTCGAGTATTTGGTCTTCTAGACCGCCAATTTGTTCATAAGTAATATCTGGTTTGGTTTCAATTTCCATTCCAGAAACATTAGCATCTTTTTCTGATGGCAATACTTCAACAATACCGAATGTTTGTTGATTTAATGCTACCCTTGAACCAGGTACTAATAATTTTTCATCTAAGAATTTTGAGTAATTAACAAGAAAACTAGGACCGGTGCTACTTTTAACAGTCATTCTGTGATCATCTAATACTTCAGTAATAGTAGCCAATACTAAAGGAGGGGACCTAAACCTGTCAACTTCAGAACGTAAGGATTTGGTTTCCCTTTCTAGCCTAATCTTTTCATTTTCAATTAAGACTTTATCTTTTTCTAATTTCCTAACTTTCCACATTAAGTTACTTTTAGTTTTGGATCTTTCTTCCCTCATTAATTCAATTTCATCTTGTAGTGATTCTACCTTTTTAATTAACTGTTCTTTAGAAGAATTTTCCAAATCATTAAAATCATCCATGTGAATCATCTCCAGTTAGTACAAAATTTTTTTACAACATGTTACTTTAATAACAATTAGTAACTTTAAAGTATTTAAAGGTATTCATTTTACAGCATACTAACAAATATTAATAACTTAATATTATATAATTAAATAGAAATACTTTGGGGGAAAAATTAAAATGGAATGCGAAATTTGTGGTAAACCAGTACCTGAAAACAATCCAATAAGAGCAAAAATTGAAGGGTCAGTTATGGTTGTTTGTAAGGAGTGTTCAAAACTTGGTAAAATCCAAAAAGCACCTCCAAAACCAAAATTTGTAAGGCAGAATGAAAAGGGAAGAAAAACCACTAACGCCAGAAAAAGAAACTATTCAAGAAGAGACGAACCTACAGAAGAACTAGTCGAAGACTTTGCTTTAAAAATAAGAAACGCTAGAGAATCAAAAGACTGGTCCCGTGAAGATTTAGGCAGGAAAATTAATGAAAGAGTTTCTGTAATTACAAGAATCGAAACCGGTAAAATGACCCCTGACTTAAAGCTTACAAAGAAATTTGAAAAAGCCTTAAACATAAAACTTCTTGAAAAGGTGAATGATATAGATTTGAATCAATTTGTTAGTAACACCTCAGGCGAACGTACCTTAGGAAACATAATGAAAATCAAAAGGAAATAGCTATTTCATATAGCTATTTAATTTATCATTTTTTATATAACGATCCTTACCCTGGATTTTATAGTCAATTAAACCATCATTGCGGGCTTTATGAGAATTATATCCTGGAAACAGATCAGATGAGTCTAATTTATTGTTTAACTTCTCATAACCTTCATATTCATCACTGACAACTACTACATGAGCTGGAGGATGAATTTTTTTAATCTGCATAATGCTTAATGTAGGATCTTCCTTTACAAAAAATGCAGTAGCAACATTGGATTTTGTTCTAAGTTTTGAATTTAAAATCTCTTCTACTAAAGAATCTGCAAATTCAGCACTAATAACTTTTGGATTTGATACTAAATTTAAACTGGCATGGCGTTCCATGTCTGAAATAGCACTAAGCAATTTTGTATTATTTTCTCCTCTAACTAAAATCAAAGCCATATAAACCACTATAAAAAAAATTATAGGTGAAAATCACCTATCTTGGAAAGATTTTAATAGTCTACTTCTAAATACAACAAGCAATATCAAGATAATACCGACAGCCGTTTGAATACTACCCAATATAGTTAAAATATTTCCATCAATTGGTAAATCCCATGCCGGAGAAGACCTATCGCCTGGAAGTGAATTATAATAAACACCAACAGCCTTTGAACCTTGTTTTACGTTAATATCTTTAGGTTCAACATGGTCAACTCCCATTAAAAGACCATTATCAATACCTCTATTAATGGAACCTGCAATAGCTGATGCATCATATCCATATTTAGCAACGGATGCTTCTACAATCTCTTTAGTAGTAGCCGCCAGACCTGGCCTGTCACTACCATAAACAGAAACACTTACTGCATTAGAACTAACTGTTAAAGCGGCACCTAATGCCTCATATGCGTAAACAGTTCTAATTTCACCACCACAAACAGGACATTTACCATACGCTTCGGCTGCAGGATAACCCAACGCCCATCCACAATCATCACAAACTTTTGAATATTCCTCGTCCATCGGATAACCGGTGGCATTCATTTCTTTAGGAGTGAACATGTCATCTGTTGAAATACCGGATATGAGGTTTACTCCACCACCACCGTATTTTTCTCCTGAATCTCTGGCTACTTCTCCCATAGCCTCAGAAAGAATGGTGGTTGCAGGATAACCATCCCTAATCATTTTTCCAATATTGATTGCAGTTTCTTTTCTTACGGAATCCGCAGTACCATATAATGGGTTTCCAGCAGTATTCCTTAAGTGAATAATAGCTCCTTTTTGACCAGGTGGCAAAGTAGCTACCCCACTGTTATATGGAGTTACTTTAACTTCATTACTTACATCATCAACAGTAATTACATAAGCATTGAAAGAACCTCCAATAGCTGCACCAATAGTTGGACCACCGACTACAAGACGAGCTCCTTTATATTGGGATGCGATTGAAGCTGCTGAAGCTGCTGAAGCATTGTTTTCTAAATTCGCTACTGCATCAACGATGGAATCCAGCCTAGTATCGGAACTACCAGTACCCCCTGAGAGTACTGCAAAGTGATTGTTCTTAGACATTAAGAATGTAGATTGGAACATGTTGTCTGCATATGACATACTTCCTGCTGCAGCCCCGTTAGGATCCTGACCTGTAGGGTCTGTAATAACAATAATGTTACAAGTAGCTGCAACACTACTCATTGTCATCAATAAAATAACAAACATTACAAGTGCAATTTTTAACTTCCTCACTTTCATCCACCTGCATTCAATGTTTTATTGTCTAATTCAACTGAAGAAAAGTCTTCTATAACTGTAACTGTAACAACACCAGTATTCTTGTCTACTTGAACATCTGCCGCTGTAATAGGTTGAACAGATGTACCTGGTACTGTTGACCGTGTAGCAAATTCTTGAGCCGTCTGAATTGCATCTTGCAGCGAAACTTCTCTTTTGGAAGTTTTTAAAATATCCCCATATATTACACTACCTTCCCTGAAACCGGCCTGCATAACATTAGACCTGATTGTATCTACCGGAACAATGTCATTTCCTTTAATAATTACTCCAGAGATAGGGATACCATCATTTATATCATCAGAAGATGCGAAAGCCACATAAGTGATTAAACGACCACAAACAATTAAAATAAATGCTAATAATAAAATTATTAATGTGTCTCTCCTAATCTTTATAAACATGTTCGTTTCCTCTTGTTACAATATTCTAAGAAAGAATAAATTTATTCATTTATTATATTAAATTAATATGATATTTAAATTTATAGAATGTTATTTAATATTGACTCGGCAGGATCCATTCCTTGAGCGCCGATTAAAAGAATAATGTCGTTTTTATCTGCTTTATCATATACTGCAGTTAAACATTCCTTTAGACTTTCATAATGAGTGAATTCAATGTCATTTTGGTTTAAAACATTGAAAAATACCTCTCTTTCATCGTCTTCAACAAAATTCAAATCATTGACAACATCGCTGCTTGAAGATAAAATCAATTCTATATTGTCGTCCATAGATTCCACAAGCGCTTCAACATTTAGCTGATTGATTTCAACACCTCTTGAGCCTCTTATGGCACATACGACATATAATGTCTGATTTGGGTCAAGCAATTTTAGAGTTTCAGAAATTGTTGCCTTAATTCCATCAGGATTATGTGCAAAGTCATCAATAATTAACGGTTCATCATTCAATTTCGCAAAACGTCTGTTCAATGCTTTATATGATTTAACCCCATTAATTATATCATCCATATCCAAGCCTAAAGAGATGCATGCCCCAATAGCTGATAGGATATTTTGAATGAAATGATTTCCTTTAAATGGAAGTTCATCAACAGATAATATGGCCTTATCCTGATAAATTATATTTCCATCATCAAAGTAAACGGAATTGGCTTCATTCAATTTGGACATTGAAGTATAAAACGGATTTTGAGCATCTAGTTTCATTACGCGCTCATCATCATGATTTAATACACATGTTCCATTACCAATAGCTTCTGGAACTGCTTTAATTTCATCAAAGACTTCATCAATGGAGTTTACAAGACCAATATGGTCCATTGCAATATTTGTGATGACTCCGACTTTCGGCCTTATGGCTTCGCTCATCAATGCGGCATGATTTTTCATCAATTTTCCAAGCCAACCCTGGACCTCAGACACTTCAATTACAAGATAATCCAAATCCCCATTAGCTGTAACTTCATCGGAAATGAGTTTGGAAACCATAGGGTCTATCAATGTGTTAAATTCAGATTCGCTATCGGTATTTGTAAGTACATGATAGCCTGCATTATTTAAAATATGATAAATAAGATGGGATGTTGTTGATTTGCCGTTAGTGCCTGTAATAACAACATTTGTAGAATATGGAGAATACTTTTCAATAGCATGGGTAAGTGCCAATGCATTAGCCAATTCAATCTTATCTGTAACAATCAATGGGAAATTGAGTCTCCTGGCCATCTCAATAGCACCATCTTTAGGAGTCTGAGTAATCAAACATGCAATATTCTTATTAAAAGCAATTTCAACCCCTTTAGCATTAATCCAATGCCTGATTACTATGTCTCCAGTATGTGAATCGTTTAGAAATGTGAACTTGCCAGTAAAACCATCAATAGAGAAATATTCATCATTGCCTATGATTTTACCTTCAACTGATTTTGCCAAATCCTGAATATTCTTTATTTCAACCGTTGGAGAAACTACTAAAGAGTCTGTTAGCTGAATATTTTCTGTGATAATCAAAGGAAAACCAAGTCTCCTGGCCATCTCAATAGCACCATCTTTAGGAGTCTGAGTAATCAAACATGCAATATTCTTCCTAAAAGCAATTTCAACCCCTTTAGAATCTATCCATTCCCTTATTACAATATCTCCAGTATGAGCCTTAGTTAATGAAGTGAATTTTCCAGTAAATCCATCAATTGAGAAATATTCATCATTACCCACAAGTTCTCCTTCAATAGAATCAGCCAACTCTTGAATATTCATTTTATCACTCCTTAAAAGACATACATTTTAGCAAGTATTCCAATTATACATAACAGGACAGTAATGCCCCAGTAACTAAATACGATTTTTGTCTCTGACATTCCATAATGGTTTAAAGTATGATGTAGCGGTTCAACTGGTAACTTAATAATATGTGCTCTGTGCAATAAACTGACAATGACAGAAACGATAGGAACTCCTAATGCAAGAACTCCGAAGTATGGAATATCGCATAACAATACTGCAGCTGCATAACCTGTCCCCAATACAAATGATCCTGTATCTCCCATGAATATTTTGGCAGGATGCTTGTTAAATACTAAAAATCCTAGACATAATGCCGCAAGAATCAAAAATGGAGGAATTATTGTAGCCGGACCGAATAAATAACCATACACACAACATGCTATGGATGCGATTCCGACAATGCCTGCTGCAAGACCATCCATACCGTCAATTAAGTTAACTGAATTAATACAACCAATAACTGCAATAATGACAACAGGAATAGCCAATAAGCCTAATTGGAAACCTCCAATTGTGGTGATTACTCCAGTCAATCCTAAAAATAATCCTAAAACGATTTGGCAAATGATTTTTTCAAGTTCTTCAGGTTCAGTTTTAAT
The DNA here is from genome assembly GCF_045586545.1 of Methanobrevibacter sp. GTDB lineage: Archaea > Methanobacteriota > Methanobacteria > Methanobacteriales > Methanobacteriaceae > Methanocatella. Next base: position 37,671 of record NZ_JAZNAN010000034.1, on the reverse strand, counting down.
TGGAACTTCACCTATTACCTCAACTTTACCTGCCTTAAGCAAATCATCCACTTCGGCTTTCGCCTTTGGAGTAGCTACACGAACTTCTTCACCAGGTTCGACATCCAATCTTCCAAGTGCAATGACTTCATCTGAAATATTAACAACGATTTTTTGAACTTCCTTAACTTTTAAACCTATCAAATCGTCAACTAATCCTACAATTCCTCCTGCAAGCATGATATATCCTAAAATCAAAATAGGAGTGTTTTGATAATACAATGCTATAATTAAGGAAATTGTAAATAGGAATGCGATTCCTCCCATTGTTGGAGTACCGCTCTTATGCCTATGTTCACTAACTATAGGATTATCAGCAATCCTTGCTTTAAGCAATATCCTTTTAACATACCAGGTAAAGAATATTGTCGCACATAATGTTATTAAAAAAAGAATTAACATATCTGAATTATTCATCTTACCACACATAAATCTTTAAACTAATAAGATATCTATTGGTAATACTATATAATTTTAATTATAAGTTATAACTCAGATTTATATCAATTTTTCAACTAGTTTTTCAAGTTCTTCTTTTGAATTGGCTCTAGCTGTAACCCTCTGATAGCCAACAGGACCATGTACAACAAAATCATTAACCTCAAAAGACTTTGCAGGCTCTTTTACGGCAGGCCCTTCATAATTACCGATTGGAATTTCAGTTGAGTAATGATATTCCAGTTTATCAGATATATTGGCCAAGCTGAACTCTCCGATTGCCATGTTAACCAATTCACATAATGAATTAACGCCGCAAGTGGCTGTGGTCAGATATCTTGTTCCGTTTGGACGGGTATTAACTTCAATGGCATATAACTGGTCTTTTTTGGAAGAATACATGAAATCCATTTCAAAAATACCGTCGGACCCTAAGTTTTTAGCTACTTTATAAGCAGTATGCTGAACCAGATTGTTATCCAATCCCTCAACTATACAAGGACCGGTTTTAACTTTATTTAATGGATGAACTCCTTCCAGAGTTGTTTCACCTTTATAAATTGGAGGCAGGGCAGCAAATTCTCCATTAAACCCTAAAACTTCGATTGAAATTTCAGATCCTTCAATGAACTCTTCACATAAAGCCTGGTCGAACTCTTTGAAATATTCCTGAACCTCTTCAATAGTCTTTGCAACTTTAATATCCTTTCCGCCTTGTCCTTTGCCCTGTTTCAACACTACCGGCAAATCGAGAGTTAACTCATCAGGACTATTTAAAATTTGATAATTAGGAGTTACAACACCAATACTTTCATAGAACTCCTTGGTTTTGATTTTATCGGAAGTTAACTCAACTGCCCTAACGTTTGCAGCAATGACTGGAATTCCATATTCCTCTTCAACTTCCTCTTTCATGTAAGCAACATCGATTAATGGAGGGTCAATTCCAATCAATGGAACTATAGCGTCAACATTCTGCATTAATGCAACTTGTTTTGGCCCATCCATACCCCGAGGAACAATAAATACCTGGTCTGGCAAATCCAAGTTAATGGCTTCCTCATTAGACTCTGTGAGAACACTTTCAATGTTCTTACTTTTTACATACCAATCAATATCATCGTATAATCTTGAACCAATAAATAATAATTTCATAATACAATCCCTTTAATCAATTTTATAAATTCATAAGCAGCAGTTTCAACTTTTGGAGTTAGCTTTTCACCCCAATCCATTGTTTCAGGTTCTATTCCAACAAATATCACCTTAAAATCTGTGTCCTTTTCCAAATATTTTACAAAATAAGATAAGGACATGGAATGAGTTGAAATTCCGATATTTGCAAAATCATTCTTATCCACGATTCTAATTTCACCCGGCTCACAATTCATCAGACACGCATCAACAATGATGACATGGGAAGGGTTTTCTTTTCTGATTTTGCCTGTGAAATTTTCAGGGACAGTTTCAGCATTAATAAGTAGAATCTTGTCATTTTCAATGCCTTCGTCAATTAATTTCCTAATTATAAAAGGTCCGACTCCATCATCGCTTTTAAGCTCGTTTCCTACACCCAATACAATTAGTTTTTTAAAATCATTTAAAAAATCTTCTAATTGACTTTCAAAAGACAATTTATCACCTTAACAATATTCGCTCTGAATACTTTCAATCCCTTTTCCCATTATATATTTTAGTTTAACATTTATTAAATCATTTACTTTTACTGATTTTTCATCTAATGGAATCAATAATGGTGGGTTCAGCATAGGTGATTGACCGATGATTAAATTATCGTTTAGTTTTGTGTATGTTGTAATTTTCAATCCATTTATTATGCCGTTTTTATTTGCTTTCAAAGACAAATCAGCTTCAAATTCCGGATTGATGTCATCCAGAAGATTAAATTCAGAATAAACAATTGGTTTTGAGAATTCTTCATAATTTACATCCTCATCCCAATGAATATAATGTCTTTCGAGATTTACCAATTCTACGGTGTTAATAATGGCTTGAGGAATAATTTTGCCATCCTCTTTTAAGAATTTTTTAGCATAATTTAAAACGGGGACTTCCTCTTCATCGATTAAAGCCGTATCCAACATTTCACAAACAATCAAATCCGCTTTCTTTGTAAAATTATATTCTAAAACATCACTGTTGACTACTTCAATATTGCTAAAACCTGATAAATTTTCACGAGCACAATCACTTGCTTTTTTATCGATTTCAATAGCAATTATTTCTTTAAAATAGTCACTTAAAAAATAAGATAAAACTCCACTGCCGCATCCTAAATCATAAGCCAAATCATGATTTGAATCATACTCCAATATAGCATGATAAAAAGCAGACAATCTATCATTATCCTTAAGCAAATCCGAATGATACGGAGTGGTTTTGAATTTCATGAAAAAAATAATAAAAAAAGAATTTAGTGGGAGTGATGGTGGTCATGGTCATGTGAGTGACCAGGTTCTCTAAATTCTTCTCCATTAGCAGTACTTGTAAGTTTTACGTGTTCAACACCTTTAAGTCTCATAATTCTTTCGGTTAAATCACGAATTTCCGCAATATCCCCATTTACAACAACAATCTCCATACAATATTTGTCAGTCATGTGAATATGCATACTGGTGTTGATTTCATTTCTGAAACTGTGTTGAATTTCTGCAAGATTTTCCATTACCCCAGTGTAATGGTGATCATAGATGATTGTTATAATTCCAATTCTTTCTCCTTCCATTGAATTCATCCATTGATACCTTACAATATAATCTTGAAGTGCATCACGAATTCCTTTTGAACGGGACTGATAACCTCTTTCTTTTAAAACCTCATCAAAGTCAGATAATAGTTTTTTTGGTAACGACATACTAATTCTCATCATAATAATACACATCAATATCAATTATTATATATATCTATAATTTTTAAATTATATAAATATTATGATTAAATGATAAAATAATATTACTATCATACATAATAATTTAAAAAAAAATATTAATTTACAAGGAGATAATATTCCCCATCGTCTTTATTAATTAGTTTAAGAAGCCCTTTATTCTGTAGAGATAAAATTATGTGATACATGCGAAAATTAGTGAGTTTTAAATCCCCATAGAGCAAATGACCTTCTAAAGTATATTTTGAAATTAAATTTTTATCATCGACTAACTCTTGAATTAATTTATATGATTCTTTTTCTTTCATGTTTAATTCCAATTCCTCAACATCCTTCTTGGAATCAACAGTATTGATTTCTTTTTCACTTTCAGATAAACTGGCCTTATTGTCCTTAAAAATAATCAGTTCCTTATCCTGAAGCTCATCCAGAATTTGAATTAAATCATATTCGTGGAACCCCAAATCATTCCTTAAAACATCTACAGGAATGCCTTCAGGATATTCAATATTGAATATTTTTATTTGGTTTAGAACCACTTCTTCATTTTTGGTAATGTTAATCATATAATCAGTCAATCGAATTTATAATAATAATTATTAAATTAATAATACTTATACTTATGTTAGCTGCATTTCATTTTCCAATGCTTTTGCTTCCTGCCTATTTTTTTCGGCATTCTCTTCTGGAGTCAAATCATAAGGCCTTGTGAAGAACAAGTCAATATCATTAACGACCTGACAGATGGACATGTGAAGCAATTCCTTTAATGCAAGGCTTTTTTGAACCCTATTTAAAGATTCATCCCCATAAATCCTATCATAATCTTCTTGATAGTCTTTGCGAATTTTATCTGGATCTAAATCAATATTAAGCTGTTCTTCATCATATTCTTCAGTTAAAACTAAAAAATTAATCAATTCTTCTTTTTCATCTGTAAAATCAGCATCTTCATTTTCAATAACCTCATGGAAATAACTGTTTACAGATTGAAAAACATCCCTTGATACATTGCCGTTTATTATATTGTCCATAAACAAGCCAAAAGTGTCTGAAATGAAATACTTTCCGTTCTCTTCTTTAGTCTGAAAAACCAATTCGTTTTCCACATTTGCAACATATTGAGTTAAACTAATATCCTGACCTTTTTCAAATGAATTAACGTTAAATTTAGTATTGTTTAATTTGTAATCGGCATTGACTTTTAATGCATTTTCAATATTTTCAATATCCTCTTTTGTAATCTCCATAAAATTTTCAGACATTTCATCTACCTCACATTAATTTTTATTTTTTGAATATTAAAATATTTATTTATTGAATTTTATAATAAAATCATGGAAAGTGAATGCATCCTAGTTGAACTTAAGGAATTATCTCCAAAAGAAAACATTACCAAAAAAGAACTAATGGACATTCTTAAAAAATATGCTGCAATCATATCAGTCTATGATTTGATGATGGCTACAGCCCACATGAGAAAAGATGGAGAGTTCGTTCATGCCAATTACCGTGAAAAATACTTGGAAGTGTATATTAAATATTTTATCATGCGCATGAAAGAAGTTCTTATGAAAGAAGATTATGAACATGATGCAATCATTGACAAGATAGCTTTTGATGAATCCTTTCCGATGCTTGAGAGAACTTTTGAAAAGGAAAGGTTGACCGCTTCAAAAGATGACAAGTTTCCATTGATTTATGTGATTACCGCATTATATACTACATTTATTTTAGAAGAACCTATTCATCCCGTTGGAAGTGAGTTCCCGGGAAGTTTAAAAGTAGAAGAGATAAACGGAGAATACTTCTGCCCTGTTAAAGAAAATCAAAAAGATAATGTTAATGCAATTTGTCATTTATGTTTAGCTGAGCAAACACCCGATATCTAGGAGTTATTTTATGAATATCTGCCTTTATGGATCTGGAAGCACAAAAATAGATAATATTTTTACTGACGAAGCATACAAATTAGGTTGTGAAATGGCTAAAAAAGGCCATACCCTTATTTTTGGTGGTGGCGATACCGGAATGATGGGTGCATGTGCCCATGGAGTTCAGGACAATGGCGGAAAATCAATCGGAATAGCTCCAGAGTGGATTAATGACTTTGAACCTTTGTGTGAAAAATGTAGCGAATTTATTTATGTAAACTCAATGGATGAAAGAAAAAGGAAATTTGTAGAACATTCCGATGCATTTATAATCTCTCCTGGAGGAATTGGAACCCTGGACGAATTTTTCGAAATTATAACCCTTAAAAAGTTAAAGCAAGCAAACCAACCAATAATAGTATTTAACATTGATAATTTTTATGATAAAATGCTTGAAATGATTGATGAGATGGCTCAAAAAGGCTTTCTATACAAACAGGAAGAAATTTTTAAAATAGCCAATACAATTGACGAAATTTTTGAATATTTAGAGGTGCGAATGTGATAAGCGATAGCGAAGCTTTAAATATTGCTAAAAGACTAGAACATGCAGACAATATCGATATTAAAGAAACAATTGAAAAAGCAACAACTGCAGGGTATCTAGGAGAAAAACACTTTTATTGCACTGCTATTGAAGATGGGGGCCTTACACACACAGTTCCAGAAATATTGGGTGACAGATACAAATCAATACCTTTGGATAATTTATATTATGATATCATTTCAAAATCATTGGACTTTGACGGAATATATATTTCACTTGCCTACTGCACTTCACATTTAAGAATCTCTGACGATGACTGTGATGAGGTAATTGAATTTGATGAATATGAACTGGATGAAGACGAATACGAATATCTTGAAGAGCATGTTTTGATTACCTCAGATTGCGTGAAAAAATTCAAGATATATGCTGAAGAAGGAATATCAGGTCATGAGCGAACAGAAGATGTCGGACTAATTGTAAACATTATCGATGGAGAATACAAAGCTTATTTTGGACTTAGGTCAACCGATTTATGCATGTCCAGTTTTCAAGTACTTCCGTTTGGCCTAAATTATCAAAAAGAACATCCATTATCTTTTAAAAATCCAATAAATAAAATATTGATTGAAATGATTTATGAAACAATTGTCTTCAAATGAAAACGCTGATTCATTCTATTAATTTCAATATGAAGGAATCCAAATATTTCTTTAAGACTTTCACGATTGGGCCAATAATTATGGCAGAAATTACTGTACCTTCACGAACACCCGCAAGATAACCTAAAAATATTACAGATAAAATAGCTGCCAGAACAACCATTGAAGTGTCGACAAACGGTTTTACAATCGAAAACTCTTTTTTCAATACTTTTGAAATTGCTACAATTACCCCATCTGCCGGAAGATAAACGATTTCCGTTTGGATTTCCAATAAAACTCCAAAGGCAACAACAAGACAGCTGAAGAGCAGCAAAGCCATTTGACTTATGTAATCAGTCGGATTAATGAAATTAACAAGCATCAATGAAAAATCAACAAAAGCAGAAAATATTGTTCCAACAATTAGCTGCAGGTATTGCCTTTTTTCGAAATCTTTTCTAAGAAGAACAATTTGAATAAAAATAAAAATGAGAGTAAAAACAAACATTACTTCCCCTACAGTCAATTTTGTAATTAGACTGCTTACATAAGGAAGGCAAATTAAAGGAGAAGTTCCTAGATTAGCTTTAATGGATAATGAAGCCCCTAGAGATATTATAAATAAAGAAAGAATATAAATAAAATACCTATTGAATTTTTTTAATCCCATAGTTAATGATTATTTTTTAAAGAATAAATATTTTAAAAAAAATAAGAATATTTAGAGAAATGAATCTCTAAATTCTACCTACACCTGCCATAGGAACACCGGTCAATGCTGATGCTTCTAAAGTAAGTGATCTTAAGTTTTCTTTTTCAAGTTTGGTAATGTGAGTATTTCCCGCCTGCTGAACCAGCATACAAGCTTCATCTGTCATTGTGTTAATGTAGTTTGCTACATTTTTACCCATCTCTTTATAATCAAGCCTGTGTCTTAAGGATAAATCCTGTGTAGCTATACCTTTTCTGCATGTTCCAGTATAACACATTTGACAGACTCTACATCCAATTGAAATTAAAGCTGCTGTTGCAATATAGACTGCATCTGCACCTAAAGCTATTGCTTTAGCTAAATCAGCACCTGAACGGACTCCTCCAGCAGCAACTAAACTGACTTGATCCCTTAAACCAATTTCTTTTAGTGCCATATCCGCTTCTACAATTGATGCTACAGATGGAATTCCGGAGTGTTCCATGATTACCTCAGGACCCGCTCCAGTTCCACCTTGCATACCATCTACTACGATTATATCTGCTCCACCTTTTGCCGCTATCTTTACATCTGAAGCAACTTTACCTGAAGCAAATTTAACCATAATTGGTACTTTCCAATCGGTTATTTCACGTAACTGTGATATTTTCATACTTAAATCTTCAGGACCTACAATATCCATGTGTCTTGCAGGTGAAAGTGCATCGGACCCTTCAGGAATGTTCCTGATTCTTGATACTTCTGCAGTAACTTTTTCACCAAGCAAGTGTCCTCCCATACCGGATTTTGCGCCCTGACCAATTTTGATTTCGATTGCATCACCTTTTTTGAGATAATCGGCTGATACTCCAAATCTTCCAGATGCATATTGTGCTATTAGCTTGTCAGCAAGTTCACGCTCTTCTGGAAGCATTCCTCCTTCACCAGTATTTGTTACAGTTCCTGCAAGAGATGATCCAATAGCTAATGCCATTTTAGCTTCTTTTGATAGTGCTCCAAAAGACATCGCACCAATCATAATCGGAGTGTCAATTTTTAAAGGATTCTCTGCAAATCTGTCTCCTAGAACCACATCTGTTCCACATGGTTCTCTGTATTTGTCAATTGGCGGACGTGATACTTGTGCCGGAATTACAACCAAGTCATCAAAGTCCGGAATTTTTCTTAAAGCTCCTGTACTTCTGAGTTTATATGATGCTGTCTGTGATTGTCTGACGATTTCAACAATGTCCGAGAATCCCCAGCCTTGTCTTGCATCTTCAGGTATTGCATTTACTTCAATTGCCCTGTTCGGACACATTTCAAGACAAATTCTACATCCAACACATTTTTCCTGGTTTAGTGGATATGGATCACCTTGAATGATTTCATAAACTCCATGAGGACAATTATTAAAACATGAAAAACATCTTCCGCAGATTTTTTCATCCCTGTCATCACATAAATACCAGCAGCATCCTGGCCTTCCAAAATTTTTTTTACATAAATCTGGATTTCTTTCAACTCTATATGGCATATTAACACTCCTAATGACCATAGAATGGTCTTGTACTTTTTGGAACTATTTTTTTAAATTCTGAATAATCATCAATATCAAAATCATATTTACTTAGTGCTTCTTCAAGTTCTAATGAATCTTGAAAGGTCATTTCATCGAATTTGGCATTGTAACCTAAGCTTTTAACGCTGCCTCTAACATAAACGACCCCACGAATGATGGACTCGGCCACATCATCTCCGACATCTCCCAAGATAATGATACGTCCTCCCATCATGAAAATGCCTGTCATGAATCCGGAGTTCCCACCTATTATTATGGTTCCGTTTTTCATGATTTCCCCAGTTCTTGAACCGACTGATTCTTTAACAACCACAAATCCATCGTATATTCCTTGACCTGCACCGTCACCAGCGGATCCTTCAACTACCACTTCTCCACCAGTCAAGTTATCTCCTACAAACCAACCGGCATTTCCGTTGATTTTGATTTTTGGCTTATCACACATGCACCCTGCAAAATATCCCACAGAACCATCGAATTCAATTTCAACATCTTCTGTAACTCCGGCGGCAAGGTAATGTTTTGCATTAGGATTTTTAATAATGATTTTATCATATTCTGCTGCAGCATCTTTAACAATTGAGTTAATTTCACGGGGAGTTAAATTTTCTGCATTGATTTCCTTTACTTCCATATCAATCACCTATATTTCATATACCATTACTTCACCTGGAGAGATTTGCTCTACATGGTGTGTGTCAACTACTTCTCTTAGAGATACTTCTTCTGATGCTATTGCAAATACATCATCGGTTTCTGCCATTACACCTGGCCTTAAACCAAGCTTATCCTTTGCAATACCAATTCCCTGTGGGGTTCCAATAATATATGAGAATGGACCGTCCATGTCTTCAACAGATTGCTCCAGTGCTTCTTCAAGAGAATAACCAATGCTTAGTTTATCTGCGATATAGTGAACTAAACATTCTGTATCATTGAATGTTTCGAATATGTGTCCTTTTCTCTCTAGAGGATCACGGATTTTCCAGTAGTTTGTAATTTGTCCATTGTGAACAACTGAAATATCACGGACAATGTATGTTTGGAAAGGATGTGCATGGTATCTGTCCACTCCACTTTCTGTTGAAAATCTGGTGTGACCTATTGCATGAGTTCCTTTTACACTTCTTACATCATATCTCTCTGCGATATCAAGTACGGATCCAACATCCTTAATCATTTCAAAGTCGTGGCTTCCGTTAAGTACAATTACATCATCTAAAGTATCGATTTTTGTAATTAGAGGTTTTAGCTGGCTGAATTCATCTAAAGATATTTTACATTTGTAAATGAATGAATCTCCAACGGAAGGTATGATGGCGTCATTTTTAATTGGAGTTTGAAAATTGATTACATCTTTGACTTTATTAAGTAATTTTTCACTTTCTTTAACTTGGATTTTTAATATGTATTCATTTTCCTGTAAACCTGTTCCACCGTAAATTGAGTAACCCGCTGAATCAGGCCCTCTGTGTTGCAATTGGTGAAGCATGTTTGTCATGTCATTTCCAATATTATGTAATTTTTTATCTTTATAAACGATTCCAGCTATTCCGCACAATTTTAAACCTCCATCATATTATTATCATTAGTCGGAAAATTATTTCCGTATTATACTTTAACAGTACAAGTATATAAATGTGTTGGAAAATACCTTCCGACTAGAAAAAAATCTGAAAAAATCTATAAAAAATTAAAATATATTAAACAATGTTCAGAAAAATTAATTATTTAGATAAAAAAATTGAGTAAATATTCAAAAACATATAATTTTGTATCATTAAAAAAAGGAATAAGAAATAAATAATTATTTCTTAATAGAAGCTATTGCGCTTTGTGCACCTTGTTTTACAAAACCGCTTTCATCATCAAGCAATTCTTCAAGTGCAGGAATAGCTTTTTCATCACCGATGTTACCAAGAGCCCAAGCAGCTGCTCCCCTTACTCTCCAATCTTCATCAGCTAAAGTTTCAATTAAAGGGTCAACAGCAGGTTCACCCATACGGGATAAAGCAGTTGAAGCTTCCCTTCTAACTAATTTATTATTGTCTCTTAAAGTTTCAATTAAAGCAGGAATTGCTTTTGGTTCATTGATTGCACCAAGTAAAGTTGCTGCATGTAATCTAATGCCTTTTTTTCTGCTTGATAATGCATCAATTAAAGAATCAAGTGCTTCATTACCCCTTAATTCTAATTCTCCCATTACATCTTCAACAACGAAATCATCTTTATCGTTCAATAATTCAATTAACTCATCGATACTTCTTTCCATTTCAATCCCTCACCAATTCAATAAGGAAATATACATTAGTATATGTAGTTAATATTAGTTATAACTTTGGTCATATAAAAGTATTTCGATACTATACGAACAAATTTTTGAGAAAAATAAAACTAACATTATATAGAAGTAAACTTAATATTATTAATATAAAAACAAAATTGTGTCAAGGGAAAATAATGTATGATATTGCAATAATATGTGGAGATGGAATAGGCAGAGAAGTGATGTCTGCCTGCGAATATTTGCTAGACAAACTAGATTTAGAATTTAGTTTTACCCATGGTGAAGCCGGTTTTGACTGTTTTCAAAAGAATGGCACTACATTACCTGAAGAAACTGTTAAGATTGCCAATAAAAGTGATGCAGTACTATTCGGAGCATCAACTTCAACACCAGGACAGCCTAGTCCAATCATTAACTTAAGAAAAGCGTTGAATGTATATGCAAACATCAGGCCTATCAAGTCATACAAAGGAGTTAACTGTATTCGAGACGACATCGATTTTGTAATTGTTAGAGAAAACACAGAAGGATTATACTCTCAGGTCGAATACGGCGATGAAAATAAGATGATAGCTGAAAGGCACATCACAAGAAAAGCTTCAGAGCGAATATCAAAAGCAGCATTTAACCTATGCATAAAAAGAGAACAGAGCAAAGTAACCTGCGTTCACAAAAGCAATGTTTTGAAAAAAACCGATGGTGTCTTTAAAGAAAGTTTCTACAAAATAGCAAAAGAATATCCTCAAATTAAATCTGAAGACTACTATGTAGATGCAATGGCAATGTATTTACTAACCCAACCTCAAAACTTCGATGTTATTGTATCAACCAACTTGTTTGGAGACATCTTGTCTGATGAAAGTGCAGGGCTTGTTGGAGGATTAGGATTAGCTCCATCCGGAAATATCGGAGACCACAATGGCCTGTTCGAACCAGTGCATGGATCAGCACCGGACATTGCAGGAAAATACATTGCAAACCCTTGTTCCATGATATTGTCCGCTTCAATGATGCTTGATTATTTAGGAGAATGGGAAGTTTCAAACGACATCAAAGCCGCAGTTGAAAAGGTAATGGCAGACTGCAAAATAAGAACTCCTGATCTTGGAGGGGATGCATCAACCATGGACGTTACAAAAGCCATTGTAAGGGAGTTAATTTAAATGTTGAATATTACTACTTTTTTAGATGCAAATTCAAAACGCTTAGATAAAAATGTTTTATACAACCCTACAACCGGGAACAAATACTCATCCGGTGAAATCCTATCAATCGTTTCTGAAATTGGCCGAGACCTTAAAGCTTTGGACATTGGGAAAGGAGACAGGGTTTTAATCTACCTGCACAACTCCGAAGAATATCTATTTTCACTTTTTGCAATATGGAGAATAGGTGCAATAGCCATCCCTACCAATAGGGTATTTACCGCCGCTGAGCTCGAATACATTGTAGATGACTCAAAAGCCAAATTAATGATTACAGATACAGATGCCGAAGGCATCATTTCCATTGACACTTACATTCCAGGAGATATTGTAGAGTTTAAGGATTGTGAAATCTTAGAAGCTGAAAATACCGAGTGGGACGATTTATGCCAATTACAATACACCTCCGGAACTACAGGCAAACCTAAAGGTGCAATGCTTACCCATGGAAATTATTTTACAGCAATCCACAATGAATGTGATGTGTTGACATTAAAGCAGGACGACATATTTTTAGGAATTTATCCAATGGCCCATGTCGGCCTATCCTGGGCAATTTCAGCCCTAAGAGCCGCCGCTTATTATATCCTGATAGAGCAGTTCGATATGGACGAATATTTGGAGTTATGTGAAAAAGAGAAGGTTACCGTTTTAAGCGGAATGCCTCCTGTAATACACACATTAACTACAATTGATGCTAGAAAACACCTGAAAACCGTTCGGGAAATAATTTCAGGTGGAGGACCACTGCATAAAAAGATATGGAAAGATTTCCACCAAACATATCAAATTCCAATCATTAACGCTTACGGATTATCAGAAACCATTGTAATCGGAACTGGTACTGTTATCAGGCCTGAAGATTACTGGGAAGCCGATAGGTTTGAAAGCGTAGGTCATCCAGTTTGCTTTTCAGAAGTTAAAATCGTTGATGAGGATGATGCCTCCAAAACCATACCAAAATATGAACAAGGAGAAATTGCGCTTAGAGGACCTGCAATTGCCAAGGGATATTGGGGTAATGAGGAAAAAACAAAAGCATCATTTTTAGAAGATGGATGGTTTTTAACAGGAGACATTGGATACCTTGATGAAGACAATCGTTTATTCATTACAGACCGTAAGAAAGACATGATTGTAATGAGCGGATGGAAAATCTATCCGACAGAAGTGGAGGAAGTCCTAATTAAATATCCTGCAGTTAAAGAAATAGCTATTTTTAGTATAAATGACTGCCATAGGGGTGAAATACCTGTTGCAGCAGTTGTTTGGGAAAATGATGCTGATGAAGAAGGATTACTCGAATATGCCCGTGAAAACTTATCCAGATATAAAGTTCCAAAAAAAATATTTGCACTCGATGAACTTCCAAGAGTAAATGGATGGAAATTGCTTAGAAGAGAATTAAGAAAAATGTTTAAAATTTAAAAAAAAGAAAAAGCAACTATGATTATTTGAAAATCATAGTTCCGATACCGTCAGTGGTAAAAATTTCTAAAAGCAATGAGTGTTTTTTACGTCCATCAATAATATGGCAAGAGGTAACTCCATTTTCAATAGCCTGTACACAGGTTTCTATTTTTGGAATCATGCCTCCTGAAATTATACCCTCTTCAATAAGACCAGGAACTTCGTCAATTTTAATCTTTTGGATTAAAGTACTTGGGTCTGAAGGATCTCTTAAAACACCAGGAACATCAGTTAAAATAATTAATTTTTCAGCACCGATTGCACTTGCAACTTCGCCTGCAGCAGTATCCGCATTTAGATTTAGGCTTGTTCCATCTTCAGCAATACCAACTGGAGAGATAACTGGAATATAATCGTTTTCTAAAAACATTTCAAGCAAATCAGTATTAATACAATCAACTTCACCGACAAGACCCAAATCAATAAGTTCCTCATTGACTTTATGCGCTCCTTTTCTGTGAGCAAATATCAAACTTGAATCTTTTCCAGATAGACTTATTGCTTGACCATCATGTTTTATTAGCTCTGATACGATTTCAGTTGAGATTTTACCAACCAATACCATTTCAATAATTTCCATGGTCTCTTCATCTGTAACCCTTAAACCTTTGATGAACTTTGGCTCTTTTCCGAGTTTGTCCATTGATCTTGAAATTTCAGGACCTCCACCATGCACAATTAACGGTTTCATTCCGACATATTTAAGTAAAACAGTATCGCGGGCTGTGGAAGACTTTGCTTCATCATCCACCATAGCATATCCACCATATTTAATTAAAATCTTATTATCATGAAATTGTTTAATATATGGTAAAGCTTCAATTAACACATCTATATCTTTCATTCTATCACTACATTAAATATTAAATTTAATCGTTTATAAGTGTTTAAGTCAAAAATTACATACAATGTATTTATAACCTACTAAACTATACTAAATATTATGTCAAAACAGGATGATTTGGAAAATTTTCTCAAAGAATTAGGCATCAGCAAAGTTGGCTTTGCAGATGTCAATGGAATAGCTAATGAATTTGTTGACCTGCCAAATGGAATTAGCCTTGTTTTGAAATTGCCTAAAAAAGCTATGGAATACGTCAATGATGAAGATTATGAAAACTATTGGGCATGTTTTCATGGCAAGGTTGCTGAGTTAAGTAAAATGGCTCTTAAAGGTGAAGAATACATTAAAAACCTTGGATATGATGCATTTGCACTGACAATGAGCCGAAACGAATGTGATATGAAAAAGCTATTGAGCATCCTGCCTTACAAAACAATAGCTACAAAATCAGGTCTTGGATGGATTGGACGTTCGGCATTATTTGTAACACCTGAATATGGCTCTGCAGTAGTTTTGGGAGCGATATTGACTGACATGCCACTGGAATTTGGTGATGCTATTACTGATTCCCAATGTGATGAATGTGAAAATTGTCAGAATGCCTGTCCAGTCAATGCAATTAATCCGCAAAAATGGAATGACAGACTTAATCGTGAAGACATCATTGATATTGAAACCTGCTTTGAATATATAATGGACCAGTATAAAAGCGGATTGGGCTGTACAAAGTGCATGAGTGAGTGCAAGTTAACTCAGGAGTATTTAAAAAAAGAATAGAGGTAAAAAAACCTCTATAATCCACATTTGAATTTGAATCTGTACTCTTGATTAACAATTTCCATTCCTTCAAATGAACCATTCAAGATATCTGCGACTTTTTGCAAGTCTTCTACAGTTATTGCCTTACCATTTGCCAATGGTGAGAAAAAGGTAATCTCATCATCAGTGATAAGGTAGTTTAGAAGTTTTGTGCCTTCTTTTTGATATTTTTCGACAATTGCTAAGATTTCTTCTTCAGTATTCCTATCAAGATTTGCCATATTATCACCTTTAATTATAATTAATTAATGAGATATTTAAATTTTTATACTTTATGTAGATGATATGAGAATAATTCTTAGAAAAAAAGATAGGTATTAAAAATATTGAATCAAAACCTGTTTAAAAGTCAAGTTGATAATTGACTATCCAAAATAAACCTGCCCATATTTAATTTATTAAAAGATAAACACCAGTCAAAAAACTCCAAATTATCATGGTATAAACTGAAAGCCTTTCAAAAACAGGCATGTAAATGTTTTCCATGTTGAAAAACATTACCCAGAATATTATTATGCCAAATATTCCTAGGATTAATGTTATTTTTTGATAATTCTCAAATTCAGACATTGATCTTGAAATCAAAACAAGCATGATATTCCCTCCCAATATTGCCATCATGGCACCCAACATGTGATATCCTAGGGTGAAAGGATTTCCTCCATGAATCAGACCGACAATAATGACACCAATACCAGTTATTAATGTAAATATGTAAAATATAATTCTATTTTTAACTATAAAGTCTTTAAATTTATAAAAATTGCAAAAAATAAGTGTTAAACCAATCAGAATAAATGCTGAGTTCATTAACCAGAATAATGGTGAATTGGCATTTGGGATTCCAAGTTCGGAAATGGTGTGAAAAATATAAGTGGTGGAAAGTGAAGCATTGAAAAAAGTTGCAGAAATAGCTTCAGCTATAATATAGTACAGACTACCAATTATAAATATGATTCCGGCAACTTTAGACTTCATTTAAATTCCATATTTTTTATCAAAGTACTTCTGTCTTACATCGAAGTTCAACTCTTCGATGTCTGCACCATCAATAGCTCTTTGCAATATCTTAAAACAAGTCTTTTTAGGTACAGTGGTATGCTTAATACTGGATTTGTTCCAGATTCTGTCAAATCTTTTCTTTAAGCTACCCATTTCCAATTTTTCCATGACATTTCTCAAATTAATGATATTGGCTTCGTCAATGACAGTATAGGTGGCGTAGGTTTGCGCATCCATGACAATTGGATTTAATCCTAAAATGTATCTTTGCAAATCATAATCAAGGAATGATTCATAATCCTTATCATAAGCGTAAACATGTGCTTTTGCAGTCAATGCATCGATAAATACCAAGAACTGATTTGCCACTAATGACCTTGAGAGGATTTCATCACAGAATTTGAGTCCGGTTTCAATCATGCCCAGTGATGATGATTCGACATAAGTTTCATAATCTGTGAATCTGAATGCTACAAGAGCAAACATGTACAAATCTATCCATTCATTTTCTTTTAGGAATTCATGTGCTTTATCAGTTAATTTTAAATCATCATAGGAGTTTTCCTTATCTACAGCCACATTTAAATTGCGAGCGTCATGCGCTTCTTTCAATACAGGTAATACTCTTTCAACCAATTCTTGTTTTTTGCCTGAAACCTTTAATCCATTTTCTCTTAAAATATCTTTAAGTTCTGAAACAATGTATTTTTTAGATATGTACTCAGCAGTTATTTCCACATTAGTGCTTACTTGAACATCACCTTCAAGATATCCTTCATCAACCAAATAGTTGATACACTCCTCAGCGGATGAAAAGGTTCCAAATTGACCTTCCTTTAAGATATCTTCAAGTTCATAACCATGGTCTAAAAAATTTAAAACATTAAAAACTTCTAATTTTTGTTCACTCACTTAAACACCTTTACGTTTTTAGTAAAATTTGATATTAATATTATATCTTTTTCAATTAATTTAATATTTTGCCTTAACTGAGGAATATCTAAATCTTTACAGATTATCCATAGCCACTGCAAATACTAAAAAATAAGAATCATGGATTGCATGCTTCGTCAGCAGCACCCATTACAACACTAATCTCATCAGAGATGTTTATCTCGGAAATTCTTTTTGAAGATTGATATTTAGAATTATAATAAGCTTGTGCATAATTCATTGTAACAAATGTCACATCCTTAAAATCAATTATAAACTCTTCTGCAGGCAGCTTGTTTAATATATCAATTAATTCAACTGCAATTTCGCTTGATTCCAAGTGTGTTCCAAACTCAGCACCAACATTAATCATCATAATAAACACCTATACTAATATTTAAAATTCATGATTAATAAAATTAAACAATATGAAAACTTGTCCAAAATGTGGAAGAAAATTAAAAAAAGTCTTCCATGGCGAACCCACAGAAGAATTAGCTATTGATTCATTAGAGGGAGAAGTAATCATTGGAAATTGTTGTGATTCAAGTTACAATTATTATTGTGAGTATTGTGATGAGTTTTTTCAATGCCTATAGATTTATATGGCTTTAAATATTAAATTAAAATATAAAATGTTTAAAATGTATTTAACAAATTTTTAAAGGGAAATTTTTAAAATAACCAAATTTCATGATGAATTTTGTATAAATATTTAAAAAAAACTCGAAAAAATTATTTTAATGAAGAGGTTTTTTATGAGTAGGAAAGATATTGGAAAAATCGCTAAGATAATGAAAAACGATTTCAAAGCATCATTCTCCAACCCTATTGTAACAATTGTACTTATTGCTATAATCATTCTACCATCCCTTTATGCCCTTTTGAATATCCAGGCATGCTGGGATCCATACGGAAATACTGACCAAGTGCAATTTGCAATAGCTAATCTTGATAAAGGAGCAGACTATGAAGGTACAAAGCTGAATGTTGGAAATGAGCTTGTCAAGGAGTTGAAGAACAATACTAAATTTGATTGGACATTTGTCACAGAAGATGAATTGCGCGAGGGGGTTGAAAATGGAGAATACTATGCAGGTATAATAATACCCAAAAACCTGAGTAAAAATGTTCTCTCAATCACTACTGATGACCCTAAACAGGCAGAACTGGAATATATTGTGAATGTTAAATCAAATCCTGTAGCAACCAAATTAACCGATACTGCTGCAAATACAGTTTACACCAAACTTAATGCTAAAATTGTTGAAATCATCAATCTTGCAGCTTATGGAAAACTTGGAGAACTTAAAGACGGCCTTGCCTCCGGTGCAAGCCAACTGGCTAGCGGCGGACAGCAACTTGCAGCGGGCTCATCACAGATATCCTCCGGTGCAAGCCAAGTGTCTTCAGGAGCAGGCCAACTTCAGGAAGGTGCAAATCAAGTGCAACAGGGAGCCAGCCAAGTACAGGAAGGTTCCTCTGCTGTCAGCCAAGGTGCAGACCAAGTTAAACAAGGCTCAGCAAGCGTTACACAAGGCGCAAATCAAGTACAACAAGGATCAGAAGAACTCCAACAGGCAGTTGACCCTTCAACACTGCCGGAACCTATGAAACAATATACAGAAAGCAATATTCAGCTTGCAAACAGCAGTGGTGAAGTGGCAAAAGGTTCAGCTAAATTGGCTGAAGGTTCTGTTCAGCTTGCAGAAAGTTCATCAAAATTAGCTGATGGCGCCAGTGATGTTGCAGGCGGAGCAAGCCAGGTAGCCGGAGGTTCAGTTGAACTGGCAGAGGGTTCATTGAGCCTTGCAGCAGGTGCGCAATTACTTTCCAGCTCCGCATCCCAGGCATTGTTCTCAGCTGCAGGTGCATTGGGAGCATCTGCAAATTCCCTTGGAGAGATTACTGGAGTCAATGAGAGCCTTCTTGGAGAATATTTCTTTTCACCTGTAAAATTAGATAGGCACGAAGTATTTCCGGTACCGGATTATGGATCCAATGTAGCTCCATTTTATCTCGTATTGTCCATGTGGGTTGGTGCTTTAATTACCTGTGTAATGATTCAGCCAAAATCAAGTGTGGGAACTGAATATTCTCCATTTGAAATGTACACCGGCAAACTATTCTTCTATGTAGTAATGAGCATACTCCAGGCATGCGTAACAATAATAGGTGCCATTCTCCTTGGAGTTCATATAACTAATTATCCGCTATTTATATTCTCGGCAATACTAGTATCGGTTGTATTTATGGTATTGATTTATTCAATCATTTCCGCTGTCGGAAATGTTGGAAAAGGTATTGCTGTAGTTCTTTTAGTGCTTCAGATATCTGCAACTGGAGGAATTTATCCGATTCAGATTATGCATTCTTTCTTCCAAACATTATATCCATATATGCCAATGACATATGCAATTACATTAATACGTGAAGCACAGCTGGGTGTGGTTTGGTCAAATTATATTCCTGCATTGATTATTCTTCTAGCCATTGGTATTGCAACTGTTATCGTTGCGGTAATAATTAAAGAGAAAGCAGATAAAGCATCCAAGTACTTTGAAGAACGCTTAAATGAAAGTGGATTATTCTAGAAGTTGACAATCAACTTCTATTTCTTATTTTTTTAGTCTTTGATTCCCAAAACGTCCCTGTCAGGATCGGCATCTGGGAAAATATTTATTTTTACATCATTTCGCCAGGTAAATTTTCTAATTCCCGCATAGATTTCATTCAAATCCTCATTAGTGAAATTTTCCAGATAATACATCTTGCCTCTTACATTGACATTCATCATAAATCGGATTAGATGTCTGTAGATTATGATAGAATGAGGTCTATAGACAGTTATATCATCAGTAATGTATTCAACTAAATGTTCAAGGTCAAAGACATCTGGTTGAATAACTTCAACATTATATTTTGGAAACTTTTCTCGAATAATTGCCTCATAATCCATGATATCCCCTACTAAACATATTTAAAAAATTATCTATTTTAAAATAATGTTTATCGATGAACAGTTTCCTGGGAAACATTTATATATTGAAATCAAAATAATATAAATCATGACTCCAGAAGAGGATAAATTTGATTCTATGCCTTTCATTGCATTGATTCATCACATATCTAGAAATAAGCTAAAATACTCTATGAAAAATCCGAATCGCATAGATATGTTTCATGAAGGTCGCTATTTAATGGAAATATACAAACGGAAAAATTTATCTCAGGATGACCTAGCTAATTTTTTTGGGCAGAGCAAAGGAACAATAGCTAAAGCATTGAGAAAATTAGAAGATAAAGATTATGTTGAAAGGAAAATTGATGAGAATAATAGGAGAAAATACATTTTAAATACAACAAAAAAAGGAGAAAAACTGGCTATTTTATTAGATAAAGACCTAAAAACCTGGGAAGCAAAAGTTGGAATTGATAAACTAGACGATGAAACAAAAAAACAATTAAGACAAATAGCTAGAAAAAGTGAAGAAATACTTAAAGAATAATTAGGGGATTGATATGGCTAATAAAAATGTGGAATTGATGAGAGGAGAACCTGAAAGAGCTGTCAAAAAACTTGCTATTCCAATTATGATTTCAATGATTTTAACTGCATTATACAATATCGTTGACGGAATTTGGGTTGCTGGACTTGGTCCGACAGCCATTGCAGGAATAGGATTTGTAACACCAATATTTATGGTGTTAAATGGAGCGAGTGTCGGACTAGGAAACGGTGCAACAAGCAGTATTTCAAGGTTTATTGGTGCAAAAAATAAGGAAATGGCTACAAAATCAGCAACACAGGCATTATTCATTTTCTTAATAGCTTCAATTGTTCTAACAATTGTCTTTATTATCATACAGGAACCATTGCTTAGAAGTTATGGTGCAACTGGTCAGACATTAAAAGAAGCAGTGGCTTATGCTACTCCATTATTTTTAGGTTTAATCGCTTTGATGTTTGGAAATGGATGTAGTGGAATTCTTCGTGGAGAAGGTGATATGAAACGTGCAATGTATGTTGTGGTCGCTACCGTAATCTTAAATGCCTCTCTAGATCCAATATTCATATACACATTTGGTTTAGGTTCAGCTGGTGCATCACTTGCAACCGTTGTTAGCTCTGCAATAGCTGCATTGATAATTTTATACTGGATTCTGATTAAAAAAGACACATACATTGATGTGACCCTTAAAAACTTTAAATTTGACTCAAAATTAGCAAAAGACATTCTTAAAGTTGGAATCCCGTCAGCACTCGACATGCTGATTATGGCAATTGCAATGTCAATTTATTTAATAACCATCTCCCTAGTTGGAGGAGATTATGGAATAGCTACATTTACCTCAGGTCAGAGATTATACTTATTCGCAATAATGCCCCTAACAGCAATTGGATCTGCAGTAATTGCGGTTTCTGGAAGTGCTTTTGGTGCTAGAAACGGAGATTACCTATCAAGATCTCATATGTATGGTGTCAAATTCGGATTGGCTCTTGGTACTGCAATCACATTAATATTGATTATTTTTGCAACTCCTCTTGCTACACTATTCGCTTATACCCCAGAAACTGCTAATTTAGTTCCGGGAATTGCCGAATATCTTCAGATTGTTTGTCCCTGCCTGATTTTAACAGGTATTGGAATTCCATCAAGTTTTTTCTATCAAGGAATTGGAAAGGGAATTTACAGTCTGATGTTTACCATCTTAAGAGAAATTATTTTTGTAGTTCCTTTAATCTACATGTTCGTGTTCATGTTTAATTTCGGACTTGTGGGAATTTGGTTAGGCCTATGTATCGGAAGGGCAATAGCCAGTGTCATTAACTTCGTATTTGCAAGATATGAAGTCAAAAGGACAAGAGCAAAATTTGGAAATTAAGAGTTTCACAACTCTTAACTTTTTTATTTTTATCTAAAAATTTATTTTACCGTGTAAAATTGCTTTAAAAAATAACTTACTAATTTATTAACCTCCATTACCAAAATAACCTATACAATTAAATTTGTAAGGTTATAACATGGATGAAAAAGAATTTAACATAAGCAAAAAAATTATAAGAGAAACCTTTAATGACCCAAGAAAGATAAAGTGCATTACTTGCGAAGAAGATAGAAAAATTGATGAAAATATCTACTCCGGTGGAGAAATCTTCACTACCGAAACCGGTGAATTTATTGATTTGGAGTTTCAGATTGAAGATTTTACAGTTGATGAGCTTGTAAAATATGTTGAATTTGCAGAAGCAATGTATGAAAAACACCAAAAAGAAATTTCCGTTTATATTATCTGCCCAGAAAACGTCAGAGTTAATGTTAAAGAATGCCCTATTAAATCAGATGCAGACTTTAAAATCAAAATAGCTTCTACACAAGCTAGTCCTGCACACATGTTTCTCAATGTAATTAAAAATAAAATAAACAATAACCACCCTATTGAGAAATTGGAATTGGAAATTTTAGAGAATTTACCGATGATGTGTAAAAAAGAAGAAAGGAATTATTTTAGAAGGGAATATTTAAAGATAATTAATAAAATTAATTATTAACTATTTATTCCATTTTAAAATGGTTTTTCCAAATTTAGAAATATAGTCTTTATCAAATGCCTCTTTCAGGTCATTTAAAGAGTTTATTTCACAAACATTGGTAATTAACTTCTCCAGATATTCAAAAAGTTGAGGATTTTTCTTGAGAGTTTCAACAACTCCAATGAAATCTTCTCTTTCAGACCTGCTATTTCCTTGAACGGACAATCCTTTTTCCAAAATCATTCTAGTGTTAATTGGAACAGGATATTCGCTTACACCAAATAGATTAATTGTTCCTTGAGGATTGATCAAATCGATGATTTGTTCAATTGCAGATTGTGATGCAACAGAACCCACACACTCAAATCCATGGTCAATTACCAAATCACTCGGCACATTATGTATCTGATAAATTCCATCTGCAAATGAAAACAGATTTAGATTTTCCTGATGTTTTCCGAATACATAAACCTGTGAATCGGGGAATCTTTCCTTTAATAATAATGCAGTTATAAAACCTAGATTTCCATCTCCCCAAACACCTAATCTGTCTTTTGGAGTAATGGCCAATTCACTGAATTTGGAAATTCCCTGATAAGCTACAGAAATCAGTTCAATGAATGCTGAAACCTGCAAGTTAAAATCATCGGGGATTTTAACAAGCCTATCACAATCCATTTTGATTAAATCAGAGGTGAATCCATCAAAACCGCTTCCTCTAAATTCTGAGTTATAAGAATAATTGGCACGGCAAACATCCTCCCCGAATGGAGTGTTGGGAATCATTACAACTGTGTCTCCAGATTTAAAATTGCCATTGCTATCAAATACCACTTCTCCGATTCCTTCATGAATCAATGCCATAGGCAATTTTTTCTCCAAAATCTCAGCAGGCCTTGAACCTTGATAGTATCTTTGATCCGCTTGACAAATCGAAAGATAGGTTGGCCTTACAATAACCCCATCCAAATCAATTTCATCAATTGACTCTTCAAAGAATTTTGGAGACTTTAATCTATAAACAATATTAATCATGTTTATCCTCAAGTATTGTATTGGCTAATTTCAAATCATATGGGTATGTGATTTTAATATTTGTCACTTCCCCACTAACTAGATGTACATGTTCATCTTTAAGTGTAAAGATTTTGCATGCATCTGTAAGAATATTAGTTTCTTCTTCTGTTAAACTATTGATTAAGTTAAAAAGTTTCTTTATATTGAAGCTCTGTGGTGTTTGGCCTTGGTAATAATAATCCCTCACAGGAATACTTTCAATAGTCTGACCATTCACGCTTTCAACAATAGTATCCGTAGCTGGAATAACAGTGTCACAAGCACCATATTTTTTTGCAGCCTGAATATTGTCTTCAATAATTCTATGAGTTACAAATGGACGCACAGAATCATGTGTAACTATAATTGAGTCCTCATCGATTCCAAAATTTTCGTTAATGTAATTGATACTGTTCATCAATGTATCATTTCTAGTTTCTCCACCTTCAATAACAATAACGTCCTCATTATCTGGAATGAATTCATTAATCAAATGATTAGTATGGTTGATAAAGTTTTTTGGTGTCAAAACAATAGTTTTATCAATATTTTCATTTATAACAAATTTTTCAATAGTATGAATAATAACCGGTCTATTGCCTAAAGTCAAAAATTGTTTAGGAGTGTCTGTGCCTCCCATTCTAGATCCGATTCCTCCTGCTAAAATTGCTGCAAAAATCATGTGAAATTACTCCTTTTCAAATATAATCATGTAATGGGAATTGCCTTCGGAACTTTTTTGACCCATATTTTCATTCAAATGAACTTTCTTAAGACCATGCTTTTTAAACAATTCTTCTAATTCACTAGGGGAACACTTAATTTCAACCGGCGGGCCAAATGACCATTCAATTGGCTTGAATTCCATTATTGCAATTCTTCCATCATCTTTTATCAAACGTGACAATTCTTTAACTACATCATCTCTGGTTTCATCATCTTTAAAACCATGGAACACATTGAGCATTAAAATAACATCAATGGAACTGTCATTAACCTCACAAATTCCTTTGGTAACATCCGCTTCAATGTTAGTCAGGTTTTCAATGCCATTCTCCTCTTTATAAACATTTAACTCTTCAATGGCCACATCATAAACATCAACTGCATAAACATTGCCATCGGGAAGATAATCACTAATCGCTTTAAGGGCGATGTAACCGTCACCGCAACCCAAATCCATGAAAGTCTCATTTCCTTTCAAATTCAATTCCTGCAAAATTTCATCAGAATCAAGAAAGTTTGCACTTGATTTTCCATGATGCTTATGTTCCATGATTATCACCTTAGATAATAATATTAAAAAAATAGTATTTAATAATTTTCAAGAAAAATCCCTGGAAAAAATCTTAATCTATAAATAACTTAAAAAATATAAAATATATGGGTTGTTGGAAATAGATTCCAACAAACATATGGTTTTTAAAGGAGTAATAAAAAATGAGATGTGTTGGTACAGTAGTACGTGGAATAAGAACACCGATTATTAAAGAAAACGATGATCTGGCCACTATAGTTGTAGATTCATTAATGGCAGCAAAAGAAAGCGAAGGATTTGAATTCCGAGACAAAGATATCGTTGCAATTACTGAAGCAGTTGTAGGTATTTCAGAAGGAAATTATGTAACTGTTGACGATGTTGCCGAAGATTTAGAAATGAAATTCCCATCTAAAAACATTGGGGTAGTAAATCCTATTTTAAGTAGAAACAGATTTTCAATCATTTTAAAAGGTATTGCAAGAGCAATGGACAAAATTACCCTTTTGACATCTTTCCCATCAGATGAAGTTGGAAACGGAATTTTAGATGAAGATATTCTAGAAGAAAGTGAATATCATTTAGGAAGCACCATCACTGAAGATCAATACAAAGAGACTTTTGGTTCATGGATACACCCAT
The DNA here is from genome assembly GCF_045586545.1 of Methanobrevibacter sp. Classification (GTDB taxonomy): domain Archaea; phylum Methanobacteriota; class Methanobacteria; order Methanobacteriales; family Methanobacteriaceae; genus Methanocatella. The sequence continues at coordinate 11,896 of NZ_JAZNAN010000034.1, read as the reverse complement.
TTACCGGAATAAACATGATTGACTTTTACAGAGAATTGATTGAAGACGAAGACTGTGAAGTAGAATTTGTCTTTTCAAATGATATAAAAACAATTCTTGACTATAACACAGATGTTTTAACATGTGATATCCATACAAGAGAAAAAAGCACAAAATTGCTCAAAGATGAAGGAGCACATGTATACGGATTACATGAAATCCTAACCGAACCAATTGGAGATTCCGGTTTTAATCCTGAATATGGACTACTTGGTTCTAACAAAGCAACAGAAGAAAAATTAAAATTATTCCCAAGAACTGGTGATGCATTAGTCATCGAAGTACAAAACAGACTAATTGAACTTACAGGTAAACAAATAGAAGTAATGGTTTACGGTGACGGAGCATTTAAAGATCCTGTTGGAAAAATTTGGGAATTAGCAGACCCTGTTGTCTCACCAGCACATACAAGCGGATTGATAGGATATCCAAATGAAATCAAATTGAAATATGTTTCCGATAATAAATTCGCTGATTTGAAAGGTGAAGAATTAAAAGAAGCAATTAAAGATGAGATTAAACAGAAAGATGATAATTTAACTGGACAAATGATTACCGAAGGAACTACACCAAGAGTATTGACTGATTTAATCGGTTCATTATGTGATTTAACCAGTGGTTCTGGAGATAAAGGAACACCAGTTATATTTATTCAAGGTTACTTCGATAACTTGTCTCATGACTAAATTTCGAAACCTTACTCCTTTTTTTATTTTTTAAATTTTAAAAAAAATAGATTATTGGGAATTAATCCCATTTTTAAACAAAATTATTCTTTTTGAAATACAATGAAATAGTGAGATTTACCTTCAGGAATATCTTCACCAATTTCTTCATTTAGGTAAGTCATTTTAAGATTATGATTGCTGAAGACCTCTTCTAACTCTGCAGGAGTGCTTCTAAATGCTGTTGGAGGTCCTTTTGGAACTTCCCATGCTTTATAATCCATAATGGCAATTTTTCCATCTTGTTTTATTATCCTTGCAAATTCATCTATGGCTTCATCCATAGTTCTAGATGCCTTAAATCCATGGAATACATTGACCATCAAAACAACATCTATTGACTCATCTTCAACACCGGGAATTCCTTTAGTAATATCGGCTTCAATGTTGATTAAGTTTTCAATATTGTTTTCATTTTTATAAGTTTCCATATCTTCAATGGATGCATCATAGACATCTACAGCATAAACGGTACCATCAGGAAGATATTCTTCAACAACTTTTATTGCGATATGGCCGTCACCGCAGCCTGCATCCATAAAGGTTTCATCACCTTTAAGGTTTAATTCGTTGATAATTTCATCAGAATCTAAAAAATGTACACTTGAAAATCCATGAGCTCTGTGCCCATTCATATTATCACCGTATAATAATCTTTAAAAAATAGTATTTAATAATTGCCATATGATAAATGTTTCATAACACGTGAAAAATAGTTAAAATTAATAAAAAAAAGTTATAAGAGGATTATTTTTTCCAAGTTTGTTTAACTCCTCTTCCTCTTTTACTACCAGGTTTAGTATAACTTCTTTTTTGTCTGGTCCTTCTGTTAGTTCCTTTAACTTTTGCCATCTTCTTCCCTCCTTCAAATTGTTAAATAAAAATAATTAGAATTAAATCTATAACAAAAAAATATTTGTTCTTATCTATATTTAAAGTTTTCTTTAAGTTGTGTATTCTGCATTGATTTTAACATAATCATATGTTAAATCACAACCCCAAGCGGTAGCTTCACCATCGCCTAAATGCATATCAATATTGACAACCACATTTTTGGTCTGCATTATTTTTTCAGCTCTTTCAAGATAAGGAGTGTCTTCAAATGCTAAAATTTCACCATTTCTAACAAGATCCACTTCATCATCGCCACTAGCAATGGCGATTGTTACTATATCTGGATTTAAATCACAACCGGAATAACCAATTGCAGACACAATCCTTCCCCAGTTAGGATCTCCACCAAATACTGCAGATTTAAACAAGCTTGAGGAGATTATTGATTTTGCGGCAAGTTTAGCATCTTCATTGCTTTTTGCACCAGAAATATTAGCTTCAATAAATTTGGTGGCTCCTTCACCATCACGGGCCATTTTCTTAGCTAAATCAATGCATAAATAATTTAAAGCTTCCTGAAAATTAGAATCCAATTTTCCATCTTTGAAAACTTCAACTCCAGATGCGCCATTGGCCATCATTAAGCATGTATCATTGGTACTTTCATCACCATCAACAACAATCATGTTAAAACTGACATCGGCTGCCTGTTTTAATGCTTTTTTAATTTCAGAAGCTGGAATTGCTGCATCTGTCACAATGAATGAAAGCATTGTTCCCATATTTGGAGCAATCATTCCACTTCCTTTTGTAATTCCTGCAATTTTAACTGTATCTCCACTAGTTAATGTCACTTCAACTGCACATTCCTTTGGAAATGTATCGGTTGTCATGATGGCTTTAGCCGCTGCAAGAGAATTTTCAGGAGCATCTCCTAATTTAGAAATAGACTCGTGAGCAACTTTAGAAATAATATCAATTGGCATCTCACGACCAATTACTCCAGTTGAAGAAATAGCTATTTCATCAGAAGGTATTTCTAAATCCTTGGATACCAATTCCACTAAAGTTTCACAGTCTTTAATACCTTGCTCACCGGTAAAACAGTTTGCATTACCACTATTAACAAAAACAGCAGAAATAATTCCTTTTTTAAGGACGTCTTTTGTATATTTAACTGGAGCTGCAACAACCTTGTTTGATGTAAAAACCGCAGAAGCAGTACTATTCGGACAAAGAATAATACTCACTCCATATTTGCCTTCACGTGCTCCGGATACTTTAAGATTTTCAATAACAGAAAATCCGCCATCTAATTCTCTAATAAAATCCATAAAAATCACAAAAACAATTAATAGCTTGGAGGCTCAGTGACATTGAATTCCTCCAATGTTTGATTATCATTAAAATCTAAATCATCAACATCTTTTTCATAATAAATAGGCTCAGTATCGTTTAGATTTGTAGTCATCTCTTTTGTAACGTTTTCAAAATGAGGACCATCATCATGACCATCGTCAAAACTCAATGAGATTCCAATTCCTGCACCTATAACAAAAGCTAACAAAGCAAAAATCATTAAAAATAATGTGATTCCGCTTGATTTTTTCTTTTGTTTAGGGGGATTTCGCCTCATCTGCCTTTTTTGATTTTGACGACGAGTGTCACGTGGACTAACTAACACCCTCTTATTGTCTTTTTTTCGTCTCATGTTACTTCTCTTTATAATTTATTAGGCTATAAATGCATAAACAAGAGCAAATATAACTCCAACAAAACTAAATACTCCCAATCCTATTACAGACAACACATATGCAAATATAAATACAAATGCAAAAACACCAATTAACTTTGCTTTTTCATTTTCAATTAAATTAATTAATGTTCTTGTAAATTCAGATGGAATATTGTATGCATATAATCCATTAGCTAACTCAAATATAACTAATGACAATGGAGAAGTTGAATCTAAACTATCAACCAGCTGTGCTCTTTCACCAGCTTCTCTCCTACTTCTTCCAACACCGGCCCTGATTTTTGCACCATTATCAAGTGCAAACCATGCGGCATCAAGACCAGCACGAATAGCTAAATCTTTAGATGGGAATTTAGCAATAAAATCGTCTCCTCCTTCACGATATCCTTCTAATTCCCCATCACACTCAGTTTCAATGAAATTTTTGATTCCAGTCATTAGATCTACAAGCTGATTCCTGCCATGTTTTCCAATGAATTTAGTGGAATCGATTAAATCAATAAATAGATAATTTTCTAAATCAACTGGTTTGGATTCGCGTAACAAGAATGGAGAATCAAAAACTAGCGCATATTCTCCACCAAGCTTTGTAAATGCAATACCTGGAAAACTACCTACATTTTTAGTATAATTAATAGCACGTTCAATTGAAGCCGCACCAGTCATTCCAACAGCAGATATTACTTGAATCCCTTCAGACAATCCTATACCAATAAGCTCAATTGCAACACGAATTGCATCATTTTTGCTTAACATTTTCGCAACAAGTTCTGTAGCTGTTTTTTCCACTACTTCGCCTTTTTCACTTTGAATGATTTTTTCAAAAATATCGATTAAACGAGAAGGATGTGGGAGCTCAATATAGAAATAACGGTCGCTACCCATAATAATATTACTAACTAATGCATATTCTTCAATCCTATTTTCAGCAGGGGTCAATTCATAAAAATTGTAATCTTTAGGAAAATTTTCCTCCCCTACATCACGAATAAGATTCTGCAATATTGAATCAGAAGTAATTTCGGCTTTATCAAGTTCGAAAAGAATAGTTTGAGTGTAATTAAACAACTCTACATACTCTGTTTCAAGAGAATTGGTTGGAAAAAATTTAGTTCCAACGGCAATAGGATTTAATTTAGTGGTTAGCTTGATAATTGCCTTGGTCAAAAAATTAACCATCTAAGCCTCCTCCTTTTTCCAGCTCTATCTCAAACTCACCAGGTTTTTCTAAAAGCATGTCTGGTTTGACAGAAACAAAAGGAAACTTCCATGAACCAAGTCTTCCAGCAATTGTACTTGCAATATTTCTGGAATTTCTTTTAATGAACACTTCATCATGAACACTTACGCGAACTAAAATATTATATGGTGCATATTCTGTAACTTCATCAGCCAGCATAATATTTAATTCAAAAGTACCTGGTTTAGTGAATAAATCATTACGAACAGCAATCAAAGGTTTTTTCTCAAGACCTAATCTATCCGCAACAGTTACAGAAATATTTCCTGCATTTTTAACAACGACTTTATAATCTTTAGGATGCACCAAAATAAAAATCACATATGGAGCGGCTATTTCAACATCATCAACCATCTCTACAATTTTGTTAAACATTGGTATTTTAGCAAATATGTTTTCAAGTTTGGATCCTGCATTATTTTCATTATCAATACGAATAATAGCTTGTTTAGCAATATTCAAAGGAGAAATTTCTAAACCTTCTTTTCCTGTATAAATTTCCCATTTTTTAAAGTTTAATTCTTTGATAATATCTTCACAAATGTGTTGAAGGATATTTTTATCTTTTTTAGGTTTTTTTGGTCTTCCAAATGTGAGTCTGCCATTTTCAATGACAAATGGGATTCTCATTGAAGATATATTTCTGAATTCAGCAGCATAATCTCTGAATTTATCATTAGATAATATTTTAGCTTTTTCGTTGGTAGCAATTTCTAAAATAAAATGGTCTGCATCATTGCCTGCTGGAACTTCTTCCACATTTTCACTTTCCAACAACTTCAAGAATTTTTCTTTATCATCAATTTCGTGACGAAGTGATGCATCGGCAATAATTACAAATCCAACTTCACCTTCTTCTAATGCTTTAACAGCAGCAAGAATATTAGACATTTGAGGTTGTCCATTTTGATTTTTAGCATAAAAAGCTACATTAGAAGCATCTACGACCACTTTCATAATATCACCTAAAATAATATATTAAAGTAAATTTTGATTTAATTTCAGTATAATATATTTTTGTATTCTATTATTTAAACTTAATTTTAAATTGTATTTCTAGGATATTTTCCAAATAAAAATTTCTCTCCGCCAACATTATTTAAGAAAATCTCAATATCCTCATCAGTGATGTTGTAAACATTATAGGAGTTCATATTTTTTCCTCTAAGCTTAGTGGAACAAAGAGAACCTGCATTAACAACAAGTGTGTCATTTATCCTCCAGATATTTGGAACATGCTTGTGTCCTGACAAAACCATGTCCACTTCATGTGTTGTTAAAGTTTTTAGAATATCTCCCGCATCCGATAAAACATTGCGTTCACGACCGGTTTGAGGAATGGAGATTATATGATGGTGTAAAGCAACTATTGAAAAATTTTCATTAATTACACATTCATCCAATTGATGTTCCAACCATAAATGCTGAGGATTTCCAATGTGTCCTCTGCTCTCATCAGGGGAACTGCTATCAAGACCTATGACTGTGAAATCTTTGTCAATAGTCAGTTTCCAGCTTCGCTCTCCAATCAATTCTTCAAAAGACTGATAACCCAAGTTACGAGAGTCATGGTTTCCTGGAACTGCAAATAATGGGGCTTCAAACAATTCCAAATATTTTGTTGCTTGCTGAAACTCTTTATAATAACCATTATTGGTAATGTCCCCGGTCAGAACAACCATATCTGGATTTAAGTGATTGATTTCACTTACGGCCTGCATGAAAACTTCTTCATCAAAGTCAGCTTTGCTGACATGCAAATCAGAGATATGTGCAATTAAAGTCATTTTATCTATTCGTTTAATTTCATGATAGCTTCTGCAAGATCTCCTTTGCACTCTTCAAGTGCTGCTCTTGCTTCGTCTTCAGATACGCCAGCACTGTTGGCTACCATTTCAACATCTTCATCTGGAATTTCAATTTCATATTCGATTTCAACTTCACGAGCTTTACCATCAATCTGATAGGTTTCATTACCCATAACATTCATTAAACTTACACTAGGCTCGTCAATTATTAACTCTTTATCATCAAAACGGATAATTACTTCACGGACACCTTCAAGGTCTTCCATTTTCATTCCCATTTTTTTCATTTGTCTTTCCATTTGTTTCATTTGTTTTTTATTCATACCAGGTATCATAAATAAAACCTTCAATAAATTAACTATTTATAAATCTATTATTAATTATTATTAAAATTAACTTAAATTAAAAAAATAAAGAAAATGGATTATTGGTTGAATCCATAAATTTCAGTTTCAAAAGTCTTAGCCACATCTTTTAGAACTTCAGGGATGTTTATTTGCTGAGGACATTCTTCAAGGCAATTTTCACATTCAATACAGTCAGAAGCTATCCCCACATCCGGAAGCTTTGAATAGTTCAGATAAGCATTTCCAAATTGTGTCCAGTCATCCTTTTCAAGCATTTTATGCTTGTTGTATAAATCAAATAGCTTAGCAATGTCAATTTCTTCAGTACATGTATCAACACAATACCTGCATTTTGTACAGTCAACGGTAATGTTGCTGTTTATTATTTCTGAAACCTCTTCAAGGATTTTAATTTCATCATCATTTAACGGATCTGCATTTTTTATTTCATAGATATTATTTTCAAGCTGTTCTAAAGTACTTGCCCCTGTTAAAACAACACAAACATCAAGATTAGCTACAAATCTCATAGCCCAGGAAACTACAGACTTATCCGGATTATATTCTTTCATGATTTTTTCAGCTTCTTCAGGAACATCCGCTAAAAATCCTCCCTTATAAGGTTCCATAACCATTACCTGCTTATCGTATTTTTTTGCAACTTCAAAGCATTTCCTAGATTCAATTCCTTCATCATCCCAGTCAAGATAATTTATCTGAAGAAGCACAAATTCCAATTCAGGATGCTCAAATAGAATCTCTTCTAAAAATTCGGCATTTCCATGGGTGGATAACCCTATATGTTTAATGTAGCCCTCTTCTTTTTTTCTTTGAATGAATGAGTATAAATCAACATTCTTCCAAGCGGTTTCCGTGAAACCGCTTACGTTATGCAGCATATAATAATCGAAGTAGTCAACACCACAGTTTTCGAGCTGTTCGGCAAATATCGGCTCCAATTGTGACTCTTCAGTAATTACAAACAAAGGCAATTTTGTTGCAATTTTAAATGATTCGCGAGGATATCTCTCTGCGACACATTTTCTAAATGCAATTTCGCCCATATTCCCATGATAGATATATGCTGTATCAAAATAATTGAATCCATTTTCCATGTACAAATCTACCATTTGATTGACCTGCTCATAATCAATGCTTGTAAAATCATTCTCATCCAAGATTGGAAGCCTCATCATTCCAAAACCTAAATTTGTCATATAAAATCCCTCTCTTTTTAAAACATCACCTTGCATATGCTGTAGAAATACAACAACACTATCTTTTAAATCTAAATTTTCCTCAATATTACTATTTTTATCAGCAATACATAATAAATTATTCTTTAATTATTGAGAGCATATTAATTTTCAAAAATGTAAAAATAAAATTACATATGCCTGAAATCGTCATCACAAAGCATATAAGTCTTAATGCCTTTGCCACCTAATATTCTAACGAAAGGTATTTCCAATAACTAATATCACCGGTTATTATTGCATATCCAATAAGACATTGAAATATATGGGCTTTAAGAAATTGAAAGTCCAATCAATTATTTTACTCCACTTGCAATTTTTAAAATTGGGATTTTACTCATAGTCCATATCAGCAGCCAGCAGAACCCTATAATGATTATGCTTGATAAGTAAAAGTTGTTAAAGTATCTTGTCCATGAATGCATGAATCCGAATTTAAATAAGTATAATGTAATGATATAATGGGAGAAATAGATTCCGAAACTGCAGCTACTGAATAAAAGTATTATTTCTCCTAACTTCTGCTCTTTTAAAGGTTTGAGTTTGGATGAAATCATTTTCACATCAGCATATTTGAATACAGTGAATAATCCAACTGTTTCCATATATACAAATATATTGTAATAATCAATCGGCATTAATGTTGTGCCTCCCAAACCAGCATAATAAATCTGTATAAAATGGCCAATAATGCCCACTACAAATAATAGTATTCCAAATAAGAAATTTTTACCATTAGACCATTTGAATCCACAATTGTGAATATAAGAACCGGTTATGAAAAATCCTAAAACTGAAAAGAAATTGTATACCACTCTAAATTCATACTGTGCTTGAGGTATTTGGAAAAAACCTATTGTCGAGAGTAGCGATAATAAAATTGTAAAATAAATCAGGTATTTAAATCCATAAAACTTATAATCCCTAATAAAACTGCTTACCACAGGAATTAAGAGATATATTCCAATTAAAGACCATATAAACCAAAATGGAGATGCTAATCCATTAGCTCCCAATGCCATATCCAAACAATAATTCCAGGTCAGTTCACAATTCCATATGACCACACCCAGAATGATGTATATGACAATCCAAAAGGCGAAAGGTAAAACCACCCTTTTAAACCTTTTTTCTAAAAATCTGTCAAGATTATGCCTTTTTGTTAAAAGTAATGCTCCACTGACAGTAAAAAACAGAGGAACACCAATACGGGTTAGAGAAAATATTCCTGAACTGAGCAACCATGTGAAATATCCCTTAGAATAGGACCTAATAATGTGGCCTAAAACTACTAAAATAATAGCTAAACCTCTAACCTCATCTAAATATAAAATTCTATTAGGACTAATCTTCATTAACTAATATATTTAAATACTATACATTATAAGTATTTCTTATGGAAAAGCAAAATCGTTGCTCATGGGTTAATTTAAATGAAGAAATTTATGTAAAATATCACGATGAGGAATGGGGAATTCCAACTCACGACGATCAGGAACTATTTGAAATGTTAGTTCTAGAATCCTTTCAGGCAGGGTTATCATGGATTACTATTTTAAAAAAACGTGAAAACTTCAAAAAAGCATTTGATAACTTTGATGTTGAAAAAGTAGCTAATTATGATGAAAACAAAGTTGAAGAACTCCGTTTAAACGAAGGAATAATTCGCCACAAGGGAAAAATCACTTCTGCAATAAATAACGCTAAAGTTTTTATTGAAATTCAAGAAGAATTCGGAAGCTTTGATGAATACATCTGGGGATTTAATGATGAAAAAATTATTAAAGCTGAATATTTAACCGAATCTGACTTATCAAAAGATATATCTAAAGATTTGAAAAAACGTGGGATGAAATTTGTAGGTTCGACAATAATCTATTCCTACTTGGAATCAATTGGGATTATTGACAACCATGAGAAAAATTGCTTTAAATATTAATCTACTCTTCCAACAGGATAATATTTTTAGGATCCACTTTTAAATACTCAGGAACCACAAATTCATGCTCATGAATCTGTTTATCCGCTTTCCACCATAAACCGTTTGCCAAGGTCACTTCCCATTCAAAAGGCTTTTCGAATTTTGTTGAATTAAAAGTATCAAACACATTTACATCATCTTTTTCAGCAGGCAAAAAATCATGCGCCCTTATACCCATATGAGTAATATTGGATGAAACTTTTTCAGATACTTCAAATACAACTCCCCAATCTAAAGATTTTATATGATAATCATCGATAACTTCAATTTTGGAAATATTTTTACAACCTGTTATTCTAGCGACTTGAACTTTTTTCGGATTCTCAAATAAATCATGAGTATCTCCTTTTGCTATAATTTTACCTTTATCCAATATTACAAGTTCATCACAAAACTGGAATACCTCATCACGATCATGAGTAACCAAAATAGAAAATCCATCAAAGTCTTTTAGTAAATTAAGAAGTTCAATACGGAGCTGCTCTTTTAAGAAAGAATCCATTGCACTAAACGGTTCATCCAACAAAATTACATCCGGTCCATAAGCCAATATACGAGCCAGGGCTACTCTTTGCTGCTGACCTCCTGACAATTGTCTAGGATATCTTTCTTCTAACCCTTCTAAATGAAAGCGCTTAATCATTTCATATACTCTTTTTTCGCCATGATCTTTAGAAACCCCAATAGCAATATTCTCTTCAACAGTCATGTTTGGAAACAATGCATAATTCTGAAATAGGTAACCTACATTCCTTTTTTGAGGCTTTAAATTAATTTTTTTACTAGAATCAAAATAAACGGTTTCTTCATCTGTAGTTAAACTTACGATACCAGTGTCCGGGTTTTCAATACCGGCAATGGATTTCAATGTCATACTTTTACCGCAACCGGAAGGACCAAGAATGCCCAGACACCCTTTTTTAAACTCAAAATCAACATCCAAATTGAATTCTTTAAGTTCTTTTTGGATGTTTACTTTTAACAACTTATTATTCATAATCCTTCCCTCTCAATATGAAAAATATGTTTTCCATTATTAATTTTTCCATTGCTTTTCCTTACGTATGGAAATATAATCCATGATAAAAATAGCTATAAATGCTATGATGATAATGACTATTACATAATTAAAGGCTTCACCCATATTGCCTGCAGCCACTTCCGAATAAACCGCCATAGGCAGTGTTCTAGTCTGTCCGGCAATATTACCTGCAAGCATAGCTGTAGCTCCGAATTCACCTAACCCCCGGGCATAAGCAAGAATTCCACCACTAATAATTCCCGGCAAGGCATTTGCAAATAAAATTTTCCAGAAAATCTTCCACTCTGACATGCCTAATGTACGGCCGGCATCCAATAAGTTAGAGTCGACCTGTTCAAATGCAGCTCGAGCGGAACGATACATTAAAGGAAAAGACATGACTACTGCAGCAATAACTGTTGCATACCATGAAAAAACAATTTTCACAGCAAAAAAGTCTATAAAAAAATTACCTATAGGTCCTCTAATACCAAAAATCCACAATAAGAAGAACCCTACTACTGTAGGAGGCAATACCAAAGGTAATGTAAAAATCCCATCAAGTACTATTTTTATTGAATTATTTTTTAGTTTAACAAGACCCCAAGCAACAATCAAACCTAAGAAAAAGGTTATGAAAATTGATACGCTTGCGGTTTTCATTGAAATGAAAATAGGTGACCAATCCACTGCCATGTCTTTACCTCCTTATGTTATTATATTATTCACACCACATATACATTACTAAATCTATTCATGGATGGTGAAACCATATTCGACGAAAACATCTTTGGCTTCTTTAGTTTGTAAGAAGTCCATGAATGCTTTTGCAGCTTCAGGATGTTCTGGGTTTTTAAGTTCAGCTACAGGATAGATAACTGGAGTTAAG
>NZ_JAZNAN010000033.1:0-9415 GCF_045586545.1 Methanobrevibacter sp. | reverse complement strand
AGTGATAAGAATGCTGCTGATGCGATTTGTCATGTTTTGGAGGAGAATAAGTTTAAGTGTTGGATTAAGCCTCGTGATGTAGGTATTGGCCATATTGCTGAGGAGATTACTGCTGCTATTAAGGCTTCTAAGTCCATGGTTTTGGTGTTTTCTGAGCATGCTAAGGCTTCTAATTATGTTAATACTGAAGTAGATATGGCATTTTCTAATAATGTTCCTATTATTGTTTTTAAGATTGATAATTCTAGGTTAGATGGTGGTTTGGAGTTCTTTTTGGAGAATAAGCATTGGCTGGATGCCTATCCAAATCCTTCTCAGGAGTTTAAGCAATTGGTTATTGATGTTTCTAAATTGTTAGATATGCCTATTAAGGACCCGGTTGTCAGTGATGACGTTCTTGGTTCTGTTGCTTCTCTTGGTCCTGTTGCGACTGTTGAAAATATGGTTGTTCCCAGTGTGAAAAATGAATCTAAGGAAAACAGAGGAATGTATTTTCTTAAAATTTTCTCTGCAATGTGTATACTTCCAACCGTTTTGTCTTTTATTGGTGCAATGTCATCGTCTCCAAACGGACAAGTAAGTGATTTTGGAACAATATTAATCCTAATAGCACTAGGTCTTTTCATTCTTACTCCACTATATGTCATTGGAAAATACCTTATTGAAAGATTTGGTTAGAATTAACTAATATTAATTTGTTGTATTGGAGGCAAAAAATTTAATCTGCACAGGTTAATTTGTATTTCAGCCTTCTGATACTTCTTACTTTTTTTAAATGATTTTTACGAGCTTTTGAAATCAGGATATGTAACGATCCGCTTGGATAATGAAAAATTTTTTTAACATGGTTTAAATAGTATTAATAGTGATAATTTGAAGATTAACTCTAAAATATTATGCATTTTAGCTGCTGTAGCTGTTATTGCAATGGTAATTTCAGCCGTTAATGCAGTGGATTTAGTTAAAAATGATTTTAACAATGAAAATTTTGCAATAGACATTCCTTCTGGCAGTGATTTTAGCGAAGAGGTTACTACTAACATCAATGCCGGAGACGTGGCAATGAATATGTTAGTATTTGAAAATTCAGGAAATAATTCTGATGATGTAAGCGCAGTTATATATTTAAAAGATTCATCCCCTGACAAAAACGTAATATCTGACTTTACAAACGATTTACAAAAGGATGGTGAAATTGTTGAAGAGAATGATGGTTATGTCATAGTCAAAACTCAAAATTCTAATAATCTTTTTAATTTTGATGTTGGAAATGATTTAGATAGCATATTCAGCTTTTTCGATGGGCTTTTTTCATCTGATGGAAATATAAATATCTCCGATAATGGTGATGGGATTTCATTTTCAGATGGTGTTTTAGAAATCCATGATGCAAATGGAGAGAATGTTTCTATTTCTGCTGACGGAATAAAAGTCTCTGGTGAAGCATCAAGTGAAGATGGAAATGTTTCTGATGTTACCGATGTGTCCGTTGAAGGCAACATGACCGATATTCACTATGGGGAATATGTGCTTTATTTAGAAAATCCTGACAATAATCAATTAATTGCCATCTCTGGAAACAATTTAGATGTTATGAAGGCAATGGCAGATACTGCTTCTTTTAAGTGAATTAATTTTTATTTAATTCTTTTTTTTATTTTTTTGGCAGGTTTTTTCACAAATTATATAACTTTCTCATTTTATACTATTAATTAAGTTTGCATTGTAATGATTTGCCTTTTCTTAGTTTTGGTTCATAAATAAGAAAAGGTTGTTTGGAGAGGATATTGTGAAAAAGACAAAAATTATATGTAGTGTAGGTCCAGCATGTGATTCTGTCGAGATTATGAGTGAAATGGCTAATAAAGGAATGGATTGTGCACGTATTAATTTTAGCCATGCTACAGAAGAAGGAATATTAAAAACAATAGAGGTTATCCGTGAAGTACGTAAAGCATGTAATGTGCCTATAGCTATAATGTATGATACCAAAGGGCCTGAATTCAGAACTTTAAAATTTAAAAACGGTGGTGTAGCTCTTCAGGAAGGAGATACTATAAAGATGAGTAAGACCTGCATACTTGGGAATGAAGAGGAATTCGGAATTAATCATAGCGATGCAATTGACTTTATAAACATAGGGGACAAGGTGTTTATAGATAATGCTTTGCTTGAATTGGAGGTCATTGATAAGAAAAATGATTATGTGCTGTTAAAAGCTTTAGACGATGGTAAAATTCAGGATAAAAAGACTATAAATGTTCCTGGTGTAGACTTAAAATTGGATTTCATGAGTGAAGTGGATAAAAAAGACATAACCTTTGCATCACAACATGCCTGCGATTATTTGGCTTTATCTTTTGTGAATACAAAAGAGGATGTGGTTGCTGCCCGTAAAATTATTGAAGAGTCTGGAGGAGATGCCCTTATAATTTCAAAAATCGAAAGTCGTAGGGGCATTGAAAACATTGATGAAATAATTGATGAATCTGATGGCATCATGGTGGCTCGAGGGGATTTGGGAGTAGAAGTTTCACTGGAAGAGTTGCCAATGCTGCAAAAGGCTATTATTAGAAAATGCCGGGAAAAGGGCAAGTTTGCTATTGTTGCTACTGAAATGCTAGCGTCTATGTATGATAGTCCTAGGCCTACAAGAGCAGAGGTTTCAGATGTAGCTAATGCAATATTGGACGGAACTGATTGTGTTATGCTTTCTGGAGAAACTACCATCGGAAAACATCCAATACAGTCAGTTGAGACAATGGATCGAATATGCAAATATGTAGAATCAACTATTGACTATACAAAGCATGTCGCTTACAAGGGCTCAATAGGCGTTAGTGATACAATTGCCAAATTAGTTGTAGGCGCTGTTGAATTCATGGACATCAAATTAATAGTTACAACTACTCTTACAGGGTTTACAGCTCGCAGGATTAGTAATTTTAGACCAAACTCCATAATTTTGGCTTGCTGTCCATCCAATCATATTGCAGAGAGGCTTGTTTTAAACTTTGGTGTTAAACCCATAATAACTGATATATATGAAAGTACTGATGAAATGGTTGAAAATGCAAGAAAAATGGCTCAAAAAGAATTTAATCTAAATAACGGAGATTTAATAGTAGTTACTGGCGGATTTCCATTAGGTGAAGCAAGTAAAACTAATTACTTGAGAATTGTTGAAATTTGATTATGCAAAAAATGAATCTTGTCTTTCAATTGATTCTTGCAAAAGCAGAAGGGGATTAATAATTTCAGCATTAGTGCAATGTTAAAAATCACATGTTAAAATGCCCCGAAATTACACTAAAACGTTTATTAACTAGTATGCACAATCTATTTGTATGACTCGAAACAGACGTGTAACAATTAGCATCAATAATGACATTGACTTGAATTTTCGTAAAATAGCCTCCAATAAAATGTTATTCAAAACTGGATGGTATTCCAAAGCAATTGAAGAGGCAATGTTATTGTGGATGGAAAAAGAAGATAAATAAAATTTTTTCTTCTTTTTTTTCTTTTTTTAATCATTAACTATTTAAATAAAACAAATCTATTTATTAATATAGAGTGGGTGTTAAAATGGAAAGTGATGAATTTAGAACTGTTAGAGTTTATACTAAAAAATACACTAGTAAAGATAAAGACGGCAATACTGTTGAAAAGGAATCTCAACAAAAACAGGTCAGTCTTAAAAAAGAGGATTCCTTTGAAGACAATGAGCTAGTAAAAGTATTGTCCCAAGATGAATATCAAAAATTAATTGACAACCAGTTTAGTGATGCAAAACTCGATGAATTCAAGCATACAATTGAAGCAAAAGATGCAGAAATCGAAACATTAAATGATCAAATCCAAACTCTTAAGGGGTCATTTTTTGATGATGTCGATTCACTTAAGGAACAATTGTCCGATAAGGATGAGCTTTTAAAGGCAAAGGATGAGATTCATGAGTTGAACAAAAAAATCACTAAAATCGATGATGAGAGAGTCGCTATTTTTAAAGAGCTCGATTATAAAAATAAGATGATTTTGGCCTATAACGTAGAGCTTAACAAATCAATTTTGAATGCTATTAATGTTGTTATTGATGAAGCAAGGGATAACATTAATAGAAGAAATGCTCAACTTGTCCAAGATTTGGAAAAATCCATTGAAAAGTCCAAAATGGAAGTAAATGAGAAGAATAAAGCTATAGCATATGAAATAAAAACCACTGTTGAGGACATGAATGACCAAATTAGAAACACAAGCACTCTTAAAATGATACTTAACAAAAGAAAAATTAATTTAAGGGTACCTGTTGATGATTTGTTGAAACCTTTTGAATTTGACTTTGATGTTGAACAATTGCTTTCAGGCCAAGCATTAGAACTTGACGCTGCTGAAATATTAAAAGAAGTAATGCCAAAGCTTCCAGAACCATTCTCCAAATATATTGATACGATGGAAGATTTGGAGGAACATGAAACAATAGATGTTTCATCTAAAGAGGAATAGTTCATGAAAACATTCAATACTGGCAGAATCACTTTCGAATACCCCAATTCCTGGGAAGTTGAAAAGGCAGATATCTTATCTAACCCTGATTGCATTGCAACATTATCTAAAGGTCAAGATAACCTAATCAATGCCGTAATGTTCCCGACAGCCACAAACCTTGACGATTACAAGATTTTCATGGAAGATATAATTTCAGATGATGGTGGAGTAATAATAGCTTCAGATTTCACTCAAATCGCTGATAAAGACGCTATAAAACTTCATGCAAATATGGATACTCCTGAAATCAATTTTGACATCCACACTTACGTTTTTGTAGAAAAAGGTGATATCTATATATTTGAACTTCGAACTTTGGATGTAACTGGTGAATCCGAACGAGAGTTCACAAATATGATTCAGACATTTGAAATATTAGAATAATTGAGTATATTCAAGCAGATAATCCATGCAAGTCCTATCAAGTATTTTTAATGTTGAGACATTTTGTGGAGTTGTGCCTGAGCGTTCTTCTACAAGATTTCTCAAAGATCTATTTTTCATGTGTGCATGAATTTCCTTAATTACAAATTCCATATTTTCAAGATTCTTTTTTTCCAGTTCTTCTTGAGTGATATCTTCATATATTGGGTAAGAATTTAAATCATATGTCTTTGTTGGAGTTTGCAAAACATTCAAATAACTATAATAATTTGCAGAATCTGCTAAAAATCCATCAATTCCCATATAGGTCAATATAGGCATGAATGCAAGTTCTGTAAATGAAAAAATAAAGAAACTATTCTTTTTGGCTTCTTTTTTAAGGGAAATAACAACTTCAACAAGGTCTTTTGGGTTGGTTAAAAGCGCATCACCGTTGGCAATTATAAATCCATTGTAACCCATTTCCTCAAGTTGTTTTAGGCATTCAATTCTTAAATCAATGTATTTGGAACCCTGGATAACAGCAACATCGCATTCATCTACATTTTCACGTGCAAGCCTTAATGTTTCTTTAACATTAAATTCAGCAATTTCACGGTCAATATTATATGCTGATCCTTCATTTGGGGTGATTTTTAGTTCATTTCTGAAAAATATTTTTGGGCTGATTTCACCATCAATTTTTCCGATTCTTCCAGGTCCATCATGTGATTTGATTTCGAATTTTTTAATCATGTATGTCTTTCCTATTTTTCTTTAGTTTAACTTTGAATTTTTAGGTTTATATAAATTTTTCATTTTGTGTAATCATTTAGGTTACACAAGCTAAATTTTTAGTAAGCTTTATATATGTTTTTTTAAAGAATATTAGTATGGATTTGAGGAAATAATCCTATGATTATCCGAGGTGTGTTTTCAATGTCTATAATAAATCGTCTTAAATCCTTATTTAAAGGGGATAATGAGAAAGAAGAAGAAGACATCAATGCTGATGTTTTAGACACATCTGATGATGTCGAAGTTACATCTTCACAAGAAGTAAATGATCCAATCGTATCTGGAACAAAAACAACTGTTCCTATGGATGATGGTGATAAAGATTTAACTTCCAAAGAAGACATCGAAACTGTAGAAGATTCATCTGAAGAAATTGTGGAGGAAGCTGAAGCTCCTGCAGAAGAGGAAGCTCCTGTTGAAACTGAAACTGTTGAAGAGGAAGCTCCTGCAGAAGAAGAAGTTCCTGAAGATGAAGAAGAAACAACTGAAGATGTTGTTGAGGAAGTTGAAGAAAATTCAAAAGATAAAGATAAAAAGAGAGATACTATGACTTTATTGACTGATAAAGAATTATTAAATGATAGTAATCGTGACCCAGATTTCACTGCTGAATTCATTGACTCTGGAATCGAAACTGTAAAACATTGTTTCCAATGTGGAACCTGTAGTGGAAGTTGTCCTTCTGGAAGAAGAACTCCATACAAAGTAAGACAAATTGTCAGAAAATGTTTATTAGGTTTAAAAGAAGAAGTTATCACTGATGACGCATTATGGATGTGTACTACCTGTTACACTTGCCAAGAAAGATGTCTCAGAAGTGTTAAAATTGTAGAAATTATCAAAAAAGCACGTAACATCGCAGCTCACGCTGGATACATGGCTAAACCTCACAAAATGACTGGTGTATTTGTAATGAACACTGGACACGGTGTACCAATCAACGATGCTACTAAAGCTTTAAGAACAAAAATTGGTCTTCCTGAAATTCCACCTACAACTCATGCTTACCCTGAAGCATTAGAAGAAATTAAAACTATTTGTAAACTTACAGGATTTGACGAATTAATCGGTTACGATGAAGCAACCGGCGGATTAAAAGAATAGATTTATGAGGAGAGTTATAATATGGAAATCGCATACTTCTTAGGTTGTATCATGAACAACCGTTATCCTGGTGTTGAAAAAGCAACCAGAAAATTATTCGAAGCATTAGATATTGAATTAAAAGACATGGAAGGAGCATCTTGTTGTCCTGCTCCTGGTGTATTCGGTTCTTTTGATGAAGAAACTTGGGCTACTATTGCAGCTCGTAACTTAACTCTTGCTGAAGACATGGGTGCTGACATCATGACCGAATGTAATGGATGTTTCGGTTCATTATTTGAATGTAACCACATGTTAAAAGAAAGTGAAGAGAAAAAAGCTGAAATTAACAAAAACTTAGCTGAAATCGGCAGAGAATTCAAAGGTACTATTGATGTAAAACACTTCGCTCAAATTTTAAGAGACGATGTTGGATATGAAAAATTAGCATCTTTAATCGAAAAACCTTTAGACTTAAATGTTGCTGTACACTACGGATGCCACTTCTTAAAACCAACTAAAACTATTGGTATTGAAGATAACGCTGAAAACCCATCTATTTTAGATGACCTTGTAGAAATTACTGGTGCTAAATCAGTTGACTACAAAGACAAAATGATGTGCTGTGGTGCTGGTGGAGGTTTAAGATCCAGAGATTTAGATGTAACTACTAGTTTCACTAAAGAAAAACTCGACCACATGACCGAAGCTGGTGTAGATGCAATTGTTAACGTATGTCCTTTCTGCCACTTACAATTCGACCAAGGTCAAATTGAAGTTAACGAAAAATACGGAACTGACTTTGCACTTCCTGTATTCCACTTAGCTCAATTATACGGATTAGCTATGGGATTATCAGCTGACGAATTAACTTTCGATGCTCAAAGAATTGATGCAACCCCAGCTATCAAAAAAGCTTTAGGTGAATAAATTTAAGGATTTTTCAATCCTTTTATTTTTTTCTTTTTTTAGGCATTGAAAACACATTTTGGATTATGGTTATCATATTGATAACTATTTTTTTTATTAACATTTTTTTTAGTTTGATTGCATACGAATAATTCGTAATCATGTTTATATATGATTAGTTAAATAAAATTAAATATTATATATTTAGAGGTGTAAATTATGTTTGTAGCAACATTAGATGGAATATTTAAATATTCTGACCTTCCAGAAGAATACGAGCCTTATGTACAATTTAAAGCAACTATAGATAAAAGAGAACTAAAACCTAGTGATGAATTAGCAATCTTAAACATTTCAGGTACTTCTACTCATCATGTTTTGTTTTTAGACTCTTATTCCACTACTGATGAAATCGAACAAGAATTAAAAGATGCTGATGCAAAAATCAACCATACTACTTTAAAAATTATAGGTGGACATTTATGAGTTTGCCTTCTGAACAGAATTGGTTAATTCTTCAACATCTCATTTCAGATTTGACTAAAAAAGGGTATGAGATTCCTAAAGGAATTAACTCTGAGATGGGAATAATCAGGTCTACTATCAGTTCTTATAAAAGAGATCCATCCCATCCTGAATTAATCAATGGTTTGGCAAAAGCAGAAATGTCTTTAAATAATATTCAAAGAACTCTTTTAATAATGGCTGAAGAGGAAGGAGATGAATATGTTGACCAATGGATGGACATGCTTAAAAAGGCCATGCAAGGTGAAAAAGTTTTTGAATTTGCTAAATCCCGGTCAAGATTTTTAATTAATGCACCTCCAGGTTTAACAACCGGAAGAATTAATTTAAGAACTCCATTGGCCGAAGAAAGAGTTCAAGAAATAGCAGAATGGAATGGTCTTATCATTGAATTCAATGATGATGTGACTGTTGAATTACATGGTGATAAAGAAGATCTCCAATTTGGTTTAAAGGAAATGGGATCTTTCTTTTTAGAAGAATGAGGAGATATTATGACAAAAATATTGGCAATTAGTGATGTTCATGGGGAAGAAAATGAAAATTTATATGCTTACTTAAATAATAATGATATTGATTTAGTTTTAATTCTTGGGGATATTACTGATTTTGGTCCTTTAGACTTCGTAGGTACATTTATTAATAAAGTAGCAGATTGTGGTGTTGATGTAATTGCAATTCCTGGAAATTGTGACCCAAATGGAATCTGTAATGCTATAAATGACGTGGCATTCTGTCTTCATAATACTATCATTGCTTATGGAGATGCAATATTATTCGGATTCGGTGGTTCTAATCCAACTCCATTCGATACTCCTGGTGAAATGGATGATGATAAGATTTATAGGCAAGTTTATGATTTATTAGCTAATTATGACTATGTTTATAACTCAGAGGTTCCTAAAATTAAGATTTTAGTTACACACGCTCCACCTTTCAACACTGATGCTGATAGAGTTTCAAATGGCGAACATGTGGGTAGTCCTGGAATTCAAAAATCAATTCACGAATTTGAACCTCAAATTAACCTTTGCGGACATATTCATGAAGCCAAATCACTTTCAAAAATTGGAAAAACTACTGATGTGGCAAATCCAGGAATGCTTAAAGATAATGGAGCTGTTCTTATAGATATTAAAGATGGCTCTAATTATGACATTAGCATTATCTCATTAGATGAATAATTAAT
>NZ_JAZNAN010000032.1:0-19883 GCF_045586545.1 Methanobrevibacter sp. | reverse complement strand
ACCATTTATAAACTATTATTATGGAAGTTAATAAAAACACTATCGGACAAGTATTTTTCATATTGAGTATCTTGACATTAATTTATATGCTTATAAATCCTTTAACTCAAGTAATTACGGATATTAGTGAATTTTTCACATTAACAATAATAAACTTTCCAATAAGTGATTTATTACATATTCTTGGAGGAGATACGAATCCTCCGTTATATTTCCTATTTTTAAAAGGACTAAGTAAACTTACAACTGATTTTGCTATTTTAAAAGTGTTTTCTATTATCCCATATGCAATTATATTAATCTTTTCTACTATTAAACTTAGAAAAGATTATGGTTGGCTTGCAGCCGGTTTATTTGCTTTTGCAACAGCGATTATGAGCCAGTTTTTCATCAGCTACACAATTTTAAGACCGTATAGCTGGGCGATGCTATTTACATTATTGTCATTTGTGTATTTCAAAGACATTATAAACCTCGCAGATAAAAAATCATTTGTATTATTTACTGTATTTTCCATTTTAGCATCATATACTCATTATTATGGATTAATCATAACAATAGTTCTTTATCTAATTCTATTATTCCATATGATGAACTATAACAAAGATAAGATTAAATATCTTGCTGCATCAATTATCGCGGGAATAATTTTCTACGCTCCGTGGATTTTGACTTTAATTAAGATTCTAGAGTCCATGCAGCCATTAGGCAAAATTAATGTTGAATCAATAATTCAATCCTTAGCCCACTTCACATATAGCGGAGACACATTTTTTAGCATTGTTTCCCTTTTAATCTTTTTATTGATCCTTGCATTATACCTGAAAGAAAATGACAATGATAAAATATCCATTATCTATGGGATTATAGCTTATTTTGCAACAATTGCAATAATCCTCTTAATTTCAGTCATAATTAAACCGATTTTTGTTATGGAAGGCCTTATTTTAGCTTCAGCAATATTATGGCTTGTTATTTCAATTATGATTAGCAAAATGCAAAATAAAAGAATTTTTTTCATATCATTAGCTCTGATTTGCCTACTTTTAGTTAGTGGAATTGGAACACTGATTGTAACAAACGATGAAGCCTATCAAAATGGATTGAAACAAAGCGAAACACTAGATGAAATCTTAGAAGAAGATAATTCTATGATAATACTTAATAATCCCGGTCTTGCATTGTACTTTTTAGATTTTTCAAATCAAAGTGAAATGTACTGTGTTAATCAAGACTATGTCTATGGGGAAAATATGAATAGGATTCATGAAATATTTGACTTTAAAAACATTGATAAAACAGACATGCGGGATTTAGCTACAAACAACACTGATAAAAACATTTACTTAATCAGCTGGGGAAATCCTAATGTAGATTTGAATGTAAGTCAAATATCAAAAAAAGACGGCATAGTTATTTCAAAAGTTAACACTACCTCTTTGAAAACTGACGAATACTATGAATATTATTAACTTAAATTAAATTCTACGAAAAATGTCATAAATTTATTTATGAAATAAAATTCAAAGTACAGATTATATAACTTAGATATCAAAAATGCAAATATAAAAACCAATTCAAAAACTAACCATAAAAACAAATTCTATTGGTATATCCAAACTAAGAATTGTAAATGCAAAAGGCAACACCAAATTAAAACCAGAAAAAGCAATCCCGAATATCTAAGCAACCGCATTAAAAATACTGTTTAAAAAAAAACAGTGAAAATACAAAATGAGGGGAAACATGAAAATCAATAAAGTTATGATTATCTGCATTTGCATTCTTTCAATTCTATGCATTAGTGCAGTAAGTGCAAATGAAAACATTACGGATTTAAATGAAACAGACCATAGTCCAAATATTGAAGTGCCAACAAAAATCTGGAAAGATGGAGATTACAATATTACCGTTGAGTCAAATGAAGAATCAGAAATAGACATAACCGGTGCAATAAACTATAATTCAACAATAACTGCTGGAAAAACATCAATTCCTATTAAAAATTTAACAACAGGAAGGCATAATATCCATATTAATGCATCTAACATCCAGAAAGAATATAATATAACCGTTTTAAAGGAAAATCCTCACTGGGACATGGACTTTGATTTTTTAGAAGGTGAAATTTTATTTGGTCCTCCATATGACCATGAATCTTTGGACACATGTTTAATTATCCTTAATAGACCTGAAGGCCTTACAGGGAATTTTAGTTTCTATGTTGATAATGAACTAATATATGAATGGGATGCTCAAGACCTGACAGAAGAACCAATTTATTATGCAAAGTATTACGAAGAACAAATATACAATTTCACACTAAAATATTCTGGTGACGACTATTTTTATCCAGTAAGTAAAAGCAAAATCGTTGAATTCTGTCCAATTTTAATAACAATACCTGAAGAAGTTGTTTTAGGATATGATGACACCATCTATATATATTCAGATTATGATTTTAGAAATGGAAATGTCAGTATTAAAATAAACAACAGAACAGTATTTAAAAAAGACAATATTAATTCAGATCTGCATTATATGCTAGAATATAGTCTTAATAAATTAAAAGCAAATCAACAATATGATATTGAAGTAATCTATTCAAGTGACAGCGGAAATAAAACAAAAAAGGCTACCGTTAACGTTAGTGACCGTGTGAGCAATTATGTTACTTTCATGGGAAAATACAGTTATGAACAAGATAATTTCAAATATACTTACGGTGATGAATCTAATTTCTACTACATCCTATCACCTAAACTCAAGTTAAATATTACAATTGATAATAAAAAAGTTAAAGCAACATATGAAGATGATTATTATATTGTTAATATTGGTGATTTGACTCCTGGAACACATAGAATTACTGTTAGTTATGATGGTGATGGAAAATATGCAAAAAACACATTTAGTAATGATTTTGAAGTAGTTTCAAAAGCAAAATACCCTACTAGCGTTAAACAAAATGAGTTAAACTATTTAACATTGGAATTGCCCGAAGATGCTATCGGAAATCTAACAGTTGATTTTGAAAATTTAGACAATGCTGAATTCAAATATTTTAAAACAGCTGAAGTGAAAAATTCAAAAGTGGATATTCCAATGCCTACCGAACATGTTGGAAATTACCAATTTAAAGCATATTTTAACGGAAATTATGAATTAAATGAAATTCTTGGCAAATATCTGGTAAAAGATTCCGCTAAATGGAAACTGAATAATGAATATTGGCCTATAATGAATGAAAACTTAATTTTAACATTAAAATTAGCTAATGATGGAAATGGAAACCTAACCGTGGAAATAAGTAAAGACGGCAAACTCGTTGAAAACTACACAACTGCTGTGGCAAATGGGAGCTGCACTATTAAATTACCAACAAACCATATCGGTGAATATGATGTTAAAACATCATTTAATGGGAATTACGAATTACTTCCATATAAAAAGTCATATGAAGTTGATTCAGAGTATTATATTAATACAGTAGACGAAGAATTACGATACAATTCAAATGAATCTGTTTCAATTGAACTGCCTAAAAATGGAACTGGAACACTGACATTAGAAATAAAATATGCTAAAAATGATAACTACACAGTTTATAAGACTGTAGAATTAAATAAAGGAAACGCATCAATACAAATGCCAACAAACCGTGTTGGAAAAGTTTACTATAATGTGTTATACAATGGTAACTATGAACTTTACAATTGCACAGACCAAGAAATTTTAATTATTCCTGCCTATTCCTTTAAAAACAACATTTTGACATTAGTTGGAGATAAAGAATTAAATGGAAAATTCTCCATCGTAGATTACTCAACCGACTCTGAATTTAGTGCGAATATTAAAAATGGTACTGCAAAAATAGATTTAACAAAATATATTAAAAAAATGAATGAACCTTCATACTTTGCTTTGTCTTTCACATCAGATGACATTGAAGACTACTTTATAGACACCGTAAAAATTAATCCTAACGTGAAAATCATTGCAAAAGACATTGAAATGTATTATGGAGATTCAAAAACATTTACCGCTAAAGTCTATAGAAATGAAAAATTAGTCGGAAAAGGAGAAAAAATAACAATAAAAATAGGATCTACAAAATACAAACTTAAGACTGATAAAAACGGAAGGATTAAACTTAAAATAACTCCAATACCTGGAGAATACACTATTAAAAGTAGTTATAAAGGAGTAGTGTTTAAAAACAAATTAACAGTAAAACACCTCTTAACTTTAAAACCTGTTAAAGTTAAAAAATCTGCTAAAAAACTAGTATTAACATCAACTCTTAAAAAAGGTAAAAAAGCAGTGAAAAACAAAATAATAACATTCAAATTCAACGGCAAAACATATACAGCAAAAACTAACAAGAAGGGAATTGCAAAGGTGACCATTGCAAAATCAACACTTAAAAAACTAAAAGTTGGCAAGAAAATAACCTACAAGGCAACATATATGAAGGATACTGTTAAACATACCGTTAAAGTTCAAAAATAGGGGGAGGGTTTAAAATGAAAAAACTATTGCTATTTTCTATTTTGACAATACTTCTAATCTCACTTTCGACCGTAAGTGCAGACGATAATGAAACAATCATGTCAGATGAAAATTCATTAAATGTAAGCGGAAACAAATTTGATGACATTCAAAATACTATCGACAAGGTCGAATCAAACTCAACAGTTAATCTAAACGGCACCTACACCGGATCAAAAGAAATCAAAATTGAAAAGGATATTACAATTGAAGGAAACGGTGCAACACTCGATGCCAATCACAAATCAAGAATACTGACCATATCTAAAGGAAACGTAGTTTTGAAAAACATCAATTTCGTTAATGCACTATCAAAAACCAGTGGCGGCGCAATACTTGCCAATGGAAATTTGACTTTAATAAACTGCAATTTCACAAACAACAGCGTAAATGCAGATTATGAGTGGTATAGTAAAACTAAAAGCCAAATTACACCTGATGATTTGGGTGAAGGTGGAGCAGTATATTCAAACAATGATTTAACAGTTATTAATTCCAATTTTATCAACAATTCTGCAATCTACATTGCACAGTTTAGAGAAATGGACTGGTATTTCTCTTCTGATGAAGGAAATGGCGGCGGCATATTTACAAAAGGCAAATTACATCTTGAAAAAAGCAGATTCCTCAACAATACCGGTTCGGTAATCGTTTCATATGGCGATGCTGATATCCAAGATTGTATTTTCAAAGACCAATCATCAACATTGGCAGTCATGGATGATTCAATAGTTTACCTAATCAATTCAAGCTTCAACAATTGCGGATTCGAGCCGAGAAATCCAATATATGATTTAACCTATCCGGAAATATATTGTGGAAATATGGAAATTTATAACTGCAACTTCACAAACAATGTAAATATGCTCATTTTAGGTGAAAATGCAATTATTAAGGGTTGTTTTTTTGAAAATAACTCCCAAAATATTGATGATTATCATCTCATTGAAGTGGATAACATCAATATCATAAATTCAACTTTCAAAAACAATTCAAATATCAATTCTGGAATTATAAAACTCCAATCACTAAATGACATTGAAGATTGCAGTTTTGAAAACAACAGTGATGCGGCAATTCTTGTAAACGGCAATCTATATGATGATAACTTGAATCAAATGTATCTGTTCAAAGCAAAAATCAGGAACAAACTCACAAAAACTTATTACAATTCTAACGGGAAAATTACAGTTGACTTGATTAATCTGAAATCCGGAAGCATACTGGATGATCTATATGTAGACCATGACATATACAGAAACGGCAAACAGTACTATCAGGAATGGTTTTATGAATCACTTACATTTCCTGTTTCAACATGGAAAGTTGGAACTTATAATGTTGTAATCAACTATATTGAATCATATGTCCAGCCAAGAGAAGTATCATTTACAATTACCATCAAAAAGGCGCCGACAATCGTCAAGGCTCCAAAGGTTACCCATAAGTACAAAAAGTCCAAATACTTCAAAATCACACTTAAAAACAAGATTACAAAAAAGGCTGCTAAAAAAGTACTACTCAAAGTCAAAATCGGCAAAAAGACATACAATGTAAAAACCAACAAAAAGGGAATCGCCAAGTTCAACACCAAAAACCTTAAAGTCGGAACATATAAAGTCAAAATCACTTCCGGAAATGAGAACTATAAAATTTCAGCGAAAAGCACAATAAAGATTAAATGGTAATCAAAAGAAGATTGAGTAAAATGAAACTTAAAAAGTTATGTTTGATATGCATTTGCATTCTGGCAATTTTAAGCCTCAGCATTGCAAGTGCAAATGAAAATATTACGGATGTAAACGGAACAAGCCCAAATATTGAAGTCCCAACAAAAATCTGGAAGGATGGGGACTACAATATCACAGTCGAATCGGATGAGGACGCTTCACTTGACATTAATGGTGCAATCAACTATAACAGCACAATTACAACCGGAAAAACATCAATTCCAATAAAAAACCTAACCACTGGACACCACAACATTAATCTAAACTATTTTACAAATTCAACAAGCTTCCAAAAAGAATACAACATAACCGTTCTAAAGGAAAATCCTGATTGGGACATGGATTTCTTAGGACTGGAAGGTGAAGTAACCTTAGATACATATGCTGATCATGAAGTATCATACATTTCAGTACCTATTCTAAACAAGCCTGAAGGACTGACAGGCAATTTCAGCTTCTATATTGATGGAGAGTTAAGAAGGCTGCTTGATGCACAGGAAAATGAAATCTATTTCGAAGGTTATCTTGAGTTCAAGGACTATAACTTCACACTAGTATACTCCGGAGACGACTACTTCAAACCAGCCGTAAAAACTAAGATATGGTCGATTAAAGATGTCGCAATAGACATTCCATCAACAGTTGTCCCGGGATATCAGGATAAAATAATTGTGGACAGATATTATTATACTGACGGAACCCTTTCAATTTACATAAACGGCAAATTATATAAAAAAGAAGAGCTTAACGAAGACAACTACGAATACATAAATTTAGGCTACTCCTTAAGCCATCTGAAAGTAAATGAGACCTATGATATTGAAGTCATATTCAATGGAGTATACAATAACTACACAAAAAAGGCAACCGTTAATGTGAATAACAGAGATTACGTAACCTTTAAAGATAAGGATTATCACATTTACGGTGAAAAGAATTACTATTCATTTTATGCCCCTGAAATCGACTTAGACATTACTATTGACGGCGAAAAAGCGGTTTCAACATACGAATATAATGAGCATGCAATTGACATCACCAATTTAAGTCCGGGAACCCACACCCTTAGGGTAAACTATAAAGGTGATGAAACATACGCCAAAAATTCATTTGAAACTACATTTGAAGTGATTGCAAGGGCAAACTACACCGAAAGCGTCAAGCAAAATGAAGCAAACAGCTTCAGATTAAATTTGCCTGAAGATTTCCATGGAAACCTGACAATAGAAGTTAAAAATGCTCAAAATGAATACATTTTATACAAAACAGTAGAGCTGACAAATTCCACTGCAGACATTCCACTGCCAACAAATCATATTGGAAAATTCACCTTCAACGCCTACTTTACCGGAAATCATGAAATCAATGAAATCGTCGGAATATATAACGTCAAAGACCATGCGGTTTGGAGCATAGAACCTGGATGGATTGATGACTATTCAGACCTCTTCATTATACAATATCCGGATGTAAATAGCTTATGCTATGTGAACCTGACAATGCCTAATGATGCAATTGGAAACCTAACAGTAGAAATCAAAAAAGAAGATGGAGAATATAGAACATATGAAACTGTAGAACTTGAAGATGGAAAGGCAACTGTCACACTGCCAACCAACCATGTCGGAAAATATTATTACAGACTCTCATTTGAAGGAAACTACGAACTTAAACAAAGGGAAGATGGTTATACTGTCAACTCCAAGTATTACATTAAGGACCTAGGAAATCTAAAATATAACTCAAAAGAATACATCTCATTGTACTTGCCTAAAGATGGTATGGGAAGCTTAACATTAGAGGTAAAGTACAATGAAAACGACACTTATACAGTCTATAAAACTGTAAATCTGACAAACGGTTTCGCTTCAATCGAATTTCCGACCAATCTTGTTGGAAACGTCTATTATAATGCATTGTATAGTGGAAATTATGAGCTTTATAACTTAACTAACTACACTGCAACAGTAGTGCCGATATTTTCATTTGAAAACAACACATTTTCCATTGTGGCGAATGAAGAATTGATTGGAATCATATCCGTTATTGACCAGCTTAACAACATAATAATCAAGGAAGTAAACATTACCAACGGCAGGGCCGAAATAGACATTACCGATTATTTAAAACATCTCGATTTTTATATATACGCCAATGCAGAGATTAAAACATCAAACGGAGAAATCCTCGGTTCATATTATGAATATGTCGAACCTATATTCGACATTGATATAGTCTCAGATGACGTTTCAATGTATTATTATGACGGAACCGAATTCAAGGCCACAGTATACAGGAACAGCGAACCGGTAAGTGAAGGGGAAATCATTGAAATAAAAATAGGATCTGAAACCTACAATAAAACAACTGATAAAAATGGCGTAATCAGTCTGAAATTAATCCAACTCCCCGGTAAATACAAAATAACAGCCACCTACAATGGAAAAAGCGTTAAAAATACATTGAAAGTGAAACAAGTTTTAACTATTAAAAAGGTTAAAGTCAAAAGGTCAGCCAAAAAGCTCGTCTTAACAGCAACCCTTAAAAAAGGCAAAACTCCACTCAAAAAACAAAAAGTAACATTCAAATTCAACGGCAAAAAATACAAAGCAAAAACCAACAAAAAGGGAATAGCTAAAGTAACAATCAAAAAAACAGTTCTCAAAAAACTCAAAGCAGGCAAAAAACTGACCTACACAGCAACCTACAAAAAGGATACTGTTAAAAAAACTGTTAAAGTTCAGAAATAGGGATAAATTTTATTTATAATTTAGGGGGTTATGAATTGAAATTGAATAGAACCATATTAACTCTTATAGTTCTGCTAAGCATTTTAACATTGAGCGCCGTTAGTGCAGATGAAAATGCAACTATAACCGATGATATGGCAGAAGCTGAAATCGTGCAAACGCAAGAAATTGAAAAAATATCAGATTATTCATATGACATTGAAATTCCTGAAGGAAATGTAACATCATACTATATGAAAATAGAGGAAATGCCCAAAGACGCTTCGGGAAATATCACAATGTCAATAGACGGAATTGAAAAATACAACAAATATGTATCTCCCGTCGTGAACAGGCTAGTCTTGGAAAACTTGACATTTGGAAATCATACTGCCCAAATCAAATACACCGGCGATGACAAATATGCGGGATTTGTTAAAGACACATCATTCAACTACCTGCCTGTCATCATTGAAGTGCCGGAGGAAGTTGAAATTGGAAGCTATGACAGGATAAAGATTTTTATTGCTGAAGAGGTTACTGCAAATGTAAAAATAGCTATTGACGGCAAAAGCGTTTTTAATCGTGCGATTTCAATAGATGATTTATATGACTGGGATTTTATTGACGGCATGTATTATCCATACTACTTTGAAAAGTTATCATTAGGAAAACACACATACACAATTACCTATTCATGGGGAAATCAAAAAAGTATGAAAAAATCAGGGACATTTAAAACCTCCTATCTATTTGATGTTGAAAATAAAAACAACATTACCTATGGCGAAAATGTCACATTTAACGTCGAATTAATCGACAGCGCAAATTCAAAATTAAAAGTGACCCTGAACGATAAAACATACACTGCAAAATTGTCCGATGGATATGTAGACATTACATTATCAGATTTCAATCTGGGCGAAAACATCGTTACATTCTCCTATGAAGACAAGACTCTTCCAAAAAAGACCGTTACCAGAATTATCAATGTTAAACCTAACTTGACAAGTCCTGATGTAATAGACTACAACGACAATGCAAATATTGTTCTGGAAGTTCCAAAGAACCTGAATGGAAATTTAACAGCATTAATTAACGATAAAAGATTCCAAAGCGAAATCACTGACGGAAAGGCAGTGATATCACTTGCTGATTTGGAACCTGGAAAATATGAAGTCGCACTTTCAAGCGATTATGTTAATGTCAACTACACAATGACTGTCAAACCGAACCTTAAGATGCCGGCAAAGATTTTCAATGGCGAAACATATAATCTGACATTCAGCGCACCCCAATCCTACAGCGGAATTTTAGAACTGAGAGGAATGATTAATACTGATGTGAGCATCATTAACGGCAGCGCAGTCATCCCAATATCAGATATGAAGGCTAGATTATATCAGCTGAATGCCGCATACATTGAAAACGGCACCTCCCTTTATACCTGGAAATTCAATACCGAATTCTCCAATATCAATCCCGACTGCATTGAAATTGATCTTCCTTATGAAATAAATGTAAACAGAGAGTATTGTTACAGCGAAATAGTTAAAAATGTGCAGGAAGATGCAAAAGGAGAGATAACCTTTTACATTGACGGTGAAACATTCAAGAAAATGGATATTTCCGAATTGCCCTATGAAGATGTGTTTTATTTTGACGGCTATGAGATAAAAAACCACACTCTTACAATATACTATGTCGGTGACGAATATTATAAACCGATTAACAGAACCGTAGCCTTTGAACTTAAACAGGTCCTCATCCAAATGAATCCGACTAATGAAAGTGTAATAATAATCTTTCCGGCTGATGATAAGGGAAGCGTTACAGTCAATGTTGATGGAGCCAAACTCAAAACCAAAAAAATCAAGCCTGATGATTATGACAACTATCAAATATATGAAATTGCCTTAAAGGACTATAAAACACAGTCAGTTGAAGTGATTTATTCCGGAAAATATGGTGAAATAACAAAACAGATGACAGTTACACCCTCTTATCTATTTGAGATGATACCTGACGAATATTATCATTATGGTGAAGATAATTTCATTTCCATTTATGCCCCATCAAAATTAACCAATGAAATTACAGTTTATGTCGATGGCGTGAAATACGATAGCTTTTCACCGAAACTGATAGATGATGAAGATGAAGGATACTGGGCAAATCTTACAAACCTGACCCCTGGAAAGCATGAAATCACTGCCACCTATCCCGGAGACAGCGAACATTCTTCAAAAACAATCAATACCACCATAAGCATTATGGGAGTGATTGAATGCCCTTATTGGATATACTACGAAGACAATGTAAACTTTACTCTAACATTGCCTCAGGATGCACAAGGCAGATTGAACCTCTACATTCTGGATGAAAATGGAAACTACAACCTATACAACAGCAGTGAAATCAGAAACGGATTTGCAGAAATTCAAGCACCAAGTTCAAAAATCGGCGAATACAACTACACCCTATCATTTGAAGGAAACTATCCGGTTGAAGAGGTGGAGGATAACATGCAGGTTAGAATGAGTTTGAATTATCCCTATGAAATGACCTGGGGGGATGATGAATTCATTACATTACATGTCCCTTATACTGAAGATGGATATCTCTCAATTATTTCATTTAGTGGCGATGAGTTCTATGAAGTGAAATTCAATGGAAGCGACGTTAAAATTTCATTATCCGACTTGGACATTGGAGACTACTCAGAAGGATATCTGATAGGCCAGTACTATGATAACGGAAAAATTGTTGATTTTGACTCCATGAGCATTATTGTCAACCCGATTCCTGCAAAATTAGATGGAGGAAAGGACATTAACATGTATTACTGGGATGGAAGCACATATTCCCTGCAGATATGGGGAGATTATGGTGAAATCGTAGGAGCCGGAGAAGAAGTAACATTCTATATCGGAAAAAATGAATACACAGCAAAAACCGATGCAAACGGAACTGCCACCCTTAAGATAACTGACCTGCCTGGAAAATACACCATAGAAGTGGAATATCATGGAATCAGTGTTAAAAACACACTTAAAGTAAAACAGGTCTTGAAACTTAAGAAAGTTAAAGTCAAAAGGTCAGCCAAAAAGCTCGTCTTAACAGCAACCCTCAAAAAAGGCAAAACCCCAATCAAAAAACAAAAAATAACATTCAAATTCAACGGCAAAAAATACAAAGCAAAAACCAACAAAAAGGGAATAGCTAAAGTAACAATCAAAAAAACAGTACTCAAAAAACTCAAAGCAGGCAAAAAACTGACCTACACAGCAACCTACAAAAAGAATACCGTGAAACAGAAAGTTAAAATTCAAAAATAAGGGTCCATACCCTTATTAATCTTATTTTTTTAAAATTTATATAATCCTTCTAACAAACATTTAAGCATGTTCAGCAAAAAATTATTATTTATTTTCATAATCATTATGCTGCTCGCTTTAGGAACCGTTTCGGCTGAGGGCAACTCAACTCAAACGCTTGAAAAATCCCCTGAAGTGAAAAGCTTTGATGATATACAAAGTGAAATTGACCTGGCAAGTGAAAATGACACCATAGAACTTGAAGGAACCTATGCAAGCCAAGGAAAAGAAATAATAATCAACAAATCAATAACAATCACTTCCAAAAACGGCGCAACACTCAACGGAAGTGAAAAATCAAACATCTTCAATATTTCTAACGTAAATGTTACTTTAAACAATTTAAACATTATAAATTCAAAATCAGAAAACACCCCTGCAATATACTCCCTTGGAAACTTAAGCATTTCAAACAGTAATCTTACCGATAATCTTGTTCATATAACATATACCTACTACTCATTTGATGCGGAGTATGACCCTATAAACTATACCGTTGGAGCAATATATTCCGCAAACACATTAAAAATCACTGATTGTAAATTCAACAATAACAAAGCAATTAGAGATGGATATGAACATGAATACTTCGAGTATTATACCTTCCAGTGGGGAGGTGCAATCGATGCGGGAAATTCCCTGATAATCGACAACTCCAGATTCACCAACAGCGAAATCAGATCAAATGGCACCATGACAATATCCAATTCAAGATTCAAAAATTCACTGATAATGTGCAATGGAAATAATGCAATATCAGATTCCCTTTTTTATAAGTCAAAAAGTGGAGCAATCAGTTTTTCACAAAATTTAAGCTTGACAAACTGTAATTTTACTAACAACAAGGAGACTACCATTGGAAGTGTAAACTACGGAGACGAAAGATATCTTTTAACCGTTTGCGGTTGCAGTTTCGAAGAAAATTATTGTGCAATTGAAACCAATTCAGAAGTATCCATTGTGAATTCAACATTTTCAAAAAACAAGCATTGCGCAATCTACTGCGAGAACCTTACACTTTTAAATTCAAAATTCGACAGCAATTATGGTGGAATTGAAGGCACAATCCAAAGCGAAAACATGTATTTGGCCAACTGTACCTTCACAGGCAACGAGGAATATGCATTCTGCACAAACGGCTTTGCATCAATAGACGGGCAAAACTACACCAATAAGACCTACATAGGCAACAGCCTAAATCCTATAATGATAGCAAAACTCAGCGTTGCCGAGGCATTTGCAACCACCTACAAATCCGGTGAAACATTGCGCATCAAAGCAGTATACACTGAAACAAATCATCCTTGGGATCGTTACATTGAGATAACTCTGATTAAAGGTAAAAAGGTTTACGAATATGTCGATTGGGTCAATTCGAAAGGAGTATGGAAATTCAAAGCTTCAAACCTGCCAGTCGGAACATATAAGGGAACAATAGATTACGGTTCAGACTACAACCTTCCATTAAAAAACATTACCATCAAAATCACAAAAGCAAAAGCCGTAGTTAAAGCCCCTAAAGTAACCAACAAATACAAAAAATCAGCATACTTCAAGGTTACAGTTAAAAACAAGGTGACCAAAAAGGCTGCCGGAAAAGCCGTTTTAAATCTTAAAATCGGCAAAAAAACATACAAAGTCAAAACCAACAAAAAGGGAATAGCCAAATTCAACACCAAAAACCTTAAAGTCGGAACATATAAGGTGAAAATAACCTCCGGCGACGGCAACTACAAAATTTCAGCAAAAAGCACAATTAAAATTAAAAGATAAGGATTGATAATCCTTATTTAAACTTTTTTTAAATTCATAAGTAAAACATATTAACTAATGTTTACAAATTAATGATTAAATGAAAGATAGAAACATTTTGATTACAGGAGGATTGGGTTTCATTGGATCTCACATTGCCAATAGCCTGATGGATGACAACAGCATTACCATTATCGATAATCTCACAAGCGGAAGGCTTGACTACATCGACAATCCCAATCATGATAATCTGACATTAATCCAAAATGATTTGAACGGCCTGGACTTAACTGCAACTCTAAAGGATATCGATTACGTTTTCCACCTTGCAGCTATGGTAAGCGTTCCTCTAAGTGTTGAAAATCCAATCAGATGTCATGAGGAAAATGTTACTGCAACCGTGAATTTATTAAATGCCTGCGTTAAGAATGACATTGAAAAGATTGTCTTTTCATCTTCATCAGCGGTTTATGGTGAAAACACCAATATGCCTTTAAAGGAAAGCGAAATTCCAATGCCGAGTTCCCCATATGCTGCTTCAAAAGCAAGCTGTGAGCTGTATCTCAAATCATTTCATGAAAGCTACGGCCTTAACTATACTGCCCTTAGATACTTTAATGTTTTTGGCCCGAAACAGGACAAGAACTCCCCTTATGCTGCCGTAATTCCTAATTTTATCAATGCAATCCTGGAAAACAGAGAGCCTGTAATCTATGGAGACGGCGAGCAGACCCGTGACTTTGTCTATGTCGGAGACGTTGCAAGAGCAAACATCAATGCTGCCGAATCAGACTACAACGGCATCGTCAATGTTGCAAGCGGCAAAAGAATCACAATCAATGAGCTATATGAAATTGTCAAAAAGACATTGAATGCTGATGTTGATGTTAGATATCTTCCAAAAAGGCCTGGAGATATTGAACACTCCCATGCAGACATCTCCAACATGAAAAGGATTAATCTGGAAATCGACACTACTGATTTTGAAAAGCAGCTTGTTGAAACCATAAACTGGTTTAGGCAAGATTTGAAATGACATTACTTTAAGAAAGATATGTAGATGTATGTAAAACATTAATTACTTTTATAATCTTAAGTTTAAATTTTTAATTGAACCATTAATTAAATTACATTCAACTGCATGAACTATCATTTTAATTTAATGAAAAAGTATCTAAAATATATCTTATTGGGAAGCCATCTCCAAAAAAAGAATAAATGTTGATATATGCAACAGTTTATGTTGTATAAAAAAATTCGAAGTTACGGCAGTGCAACTTCGAACCCGATTTTTCACGACTTGTTAATTAGTCATTTTAATATTATAATTTCATCAAATATAAACTATTAGGTCAAGTATTACAGAATCAAGAAATCTTATTAAATTTTTTAATTGTTTCCAAAGGCAAATCAGTTAACTTTGAAATATCCTCGAAAGAATAAATTCAATTAATTAACAATTTACAAATAAAATCTTTAGTAGTTTCAGATTTACCTTCATTAAATCTTTCCTGACAAACTTCTTTAACACAATCAACTTTTGCCATAAAATCACCAAAAAATAAAAAAAAAGTTATAGATCCCCTTAATTTCATCAATCCCTTCTAAAGATAACTCAGTTATTTTAGATACAAAAATAAAGCAATGTAATAGAGTTATGGCAAATTACGGATTTAAATCAATTTTACATATCCATTATAATTAATCATCATATTCATTCTTAAAAATTGATAAAACCTTATAAAATTGTCTTAAAACTAAAATAGATAAATTTAAAACCAATTAAAATAATATTACTTAATCACCGATAAAAATAGGTGAAAATATGGATTATAAAAACAATATTGATGAAATTTTAAAAGAGGGATATGACTACCTCAAAAAAGGATTGATAGATGAGGCACAGGAAATCTACCTAAATGGATTGAAAACACATCCTGACAATATTTCCCTAATCAACAATCTGGCACAGACCTATGCAATGACTGGAGATAAAAGAAAATCCAAAGATTACCACAAAAAGCTAATTGCATTATGTGATAAAGATGACTCACCGGAAATGCTGATGCTTAAAGGAAACTCATTGATGAGCATAAACAACATCACAGATGCCCTTGAGGCCTATGAAAAGGTTCTGGATAAAAATCCGCAAAACATCCCTGCACTATTCCAGATTTCAGCAATTTTTCAGGAAAAGGAAGATTTTGAAAAATCAAACAAACATCTAAATCTGATCTTACTTCAGGAAAGCGGAAATGTTCTAGCATTAATCAACAAGGGAATGAATTATTCCAAAATGGAAAACTACCAGAAAGCTCAGGAATGCTATGACAAAGTTTTGGAAATATCTCCAAGACATGAAGAGGCAACAAGACTTAAAGGCGAACTGTTAAAGCAGATTGGTGATGAAGATAGCCTCAAAGAACACATAAAGAAGACCTTGGAAATAAATCCCGATTCGGCATACATCATAATGCTTAAGGCGATGGAATATGCAAACGCCGATGATGACAAGGCCTTGGAATTTTTCAACCGTGCAATAGCCATTGACCCCGATTTTGATGAAGCCTATTTCAACAAGGCAGGATATCTGATGCTTAAAAAGAGATTTGATGAAGCGATAGAGTGCTATAAACAAGCATTTGAGATAAATCCAGAAAGCGGAGGCATCATTGACAGGGAAGGACTGTTTGAACTTCTAAACCAGATGAAAAATGCTGCAAAGGGGCGAAAATATGCAGAATCATGAATATGAAGAGATGCTGATTCTAAAAGCGAAATCCCTAAAACATCACGAAAAGACATATAAATTTCTGGAATGTTTGGAAAAGCTTTTAAAAATGAATCCCTACAATGAAAAAGCACTAGCTGAAATTGCAATATATTTAAAGGAGAAGAGATATGTTTAGAAAAAATCAACTGGACAAACACTTGAAAGAGGGTTATGAACATATAACAAAGGGAGAAATCATCGATGCAAAGGATTCCTATCTAAAAGGATTGTCAATTGATCCTGCAAATCTAACAATCCTAAATAACCTTTCACAGATTTATAAAATGATTAATGAAGATGAAAAGGCAATAGGGTACAGTGAAATATTGCTTCAGGAATGTAATAGGGTGCTTGAAAATGAAAAGACAGAAGAATTGCTGCTTTTAAAAGTCAATGCCCTGACAACACTCAATAAAGAAGACGAAGCAAGTGGCGTAATTGATGAAGTGCTTAAAATCAATCCAACAAATATTCTCTGCCTTTTTCAAAAAGCATACTATCTGGAATATAAAAAGGAATATGAAAAAGCAATCGGCTATCTCAACCGCATTCTGGCTGAAGACGAATACGATGTTCAGGCTCTGCTTTCAAAAGGAAGAAATTTCATCAAATTATCAAAATTCATAAAAGCTGAAGAATGCCTGAACCTTGTTTTTGAAATAGAACCGAAAAACAAAACCGCAATAACCCTTAAAGCCAAACTGCTTAAAAAGAAAAACAATACGACAATATCCCCACATGACTTCATGTACAAAGCTATTGAATCCTTTGAGATGGAAGAATTCGAAAAGTCCCTGGCCTATTTTGACAAGGCATTGGATTTGGATTGCAGATATGATGAGATTTGGTATGCTCGAGGAGAGCTGTTGATTAGAATGGGCCAGATAAATGATGCAATAAACTCATTTGAAAAGGCATTTGAAATAAATCCCCAAAGCGGAGGCATCGTCAAGAAAAAAGAGTTTTTCAAGATGCTGAACGGAATGCTGAAAATAAATAAGATACTGGGTTTTGAATGATTACAATTTAAACCCGGTTCCTACAAATTGGGCAACGTCACGACCTATATCATCAATGACATTAACAATGATGATTGATGATGTACGGCCACTTTTTCTGCATGTTGCCTCGGCAATCAGCTTTTCCCCTTTGGGAGCGGACAGATAATTGATGCTTACCTGCTGCGCAACAGTCGGCTGGTGAATCTGATTAGATAGGGCTGCAAAAGCAAAATCGGCTAATGTGAATATCACTCCTCCCATGACTCCTCCGTAAGCGTTTTTGTGGTCATCAGTAATCTGTAAGCTGCAAATAGCTTTGTCTTCTGTCAATTCATCTAATGTTATTCCTGTATCTACTGCAAATTTATCTTTGTAGAAAAATTCTCTTGCACTTTCAATTGTTTCAAAGTTAGCCATAATATCTGCCTATTAATCTAAAATAATCAAAATAAGTTAAAAATTCTTAAAAAAAAGAAAATAAAACAAGGAAATCTATACGATTCCTTGTGCGTTCATTGCGTCAACTACTTTCTTGAATCCTGCGATGTTTGCTCCAGCTACATAGTTTTTATCCATACCATATTCAGCTGCAGCATCAGCAACATTTGCAAAGATGTCTTCCATGATTCTTTGAAGTCTTTCATCAACTTCTTCAAAGGTCCAGGATAATCTTTGTGAGTTTTGAGTCATTTCAAGTGCGGAAGTAGCTACTCCACCAGCGTTGGAAGCTTTACCTGGTGAGAATAAAACACCGTTTTCCTGTAGGTATTCGGTTGCTTCGATAGTGGTTGGCATGTTTGCTCCTTCAGCAACAGCGATTACTCCATTTTCAACCAAGATTTTAGCATCTTCCAATTGTAATTCGTTTTGGGTAGCACATGGTAAAGCGATGTCACATTTTATAGTCCATACGCCTTTGCCTTCATGGTATTCTGCACTTTCTCTTGCTTCAGCATAAGCAGTTAATCTTTCTCTTCTTACTTCTTTAATTTCTTTTAACAACTCAACGTCGATTCCTTCAGGGTCATAAATCCAACCTGATGAATCGGAACAGGTTACTACATTACCTCCTAATTGTTGAGCTTTTTGAATTGCATAGATTGCTACGTTACCTGCACCGGATACTGCAATGGTTTTTCCTGCAATATCGACATCGTTTGCTTTTAACATAGCGTTAGTGAAGTATAATAATCCATAACCGGTAGCTTCAGTTCTTGCAAGGGATCCTCCGAAGGATAATCCTTTACCAGTTAATACTCCTTCATATAATCCTCTGATTCTTTTGTATTGACCGAATAAGAAACCAATCTCACGACCGCCTACACCAATATCTCCTGCAGGCACATCGGTATCAGCACCGATATATTTGCATAATTCAGTCATGAAACTTTGACAGAATGCCATGATTTCTCTGTCGGATTTTCCTTTAGGATCAAAGTCGGATCCTCCTTTTCCTCCGCCAATTGGAAGGCCAGTTAAGGAGTTTTTGAAAATTTGTTCGAAACCTAAAAATTTAATAATACCTAAGTTTACAGATGGGTGGAAACGTAATCCGCCTTTGTAAGGCCCAATTGCACTGTTGAATTGTACACGGTATCCAGTGTTAACTTGTACTTGTCCATTGTCATCTACCCATGGGACACGGAATTTAATTTGTCTTTCCGGATTGGTTAATCTTTCAAGAAGTGCATTTTTTCTGTACTCATCTTCATTTTCTTCAATTACAACCCTTAAGGATTCCAATACTTCGCGTATAGCTTGGTGGAATTCTGGTTCGGAAGGGTTTTGTTCAATAATAGTTTCAATTACATCGTCTACGTATGACAAAATTATTCCTCCAATTTCACTATCAAATTTATTATTTTGATACGACAATTATTTTTATGTATTTTCTCATATTTAATAGTTTTCACTTTTTTAAAGAAAAACCGAATATAATTGGTTTTATCTCTAAATTTATTAGACAAACA
>NZ_JAZNAN010000031.1:0-14927 GCF_045586545.1 Methanobrevibacter sp. | reverse complement strand
TTAGTAATACAAAATCGAAACATATTTATTAAAGATTTCACTGAAAAATATATTAGTTAACATAATTATTTTGGAGAAAATTTTCATGTATGATTTAATAAAGAAAGCTGTTCATGATGATGAAGCTGCAATTGAGATATCAAAAATGGACAAGGATATAACTTCTGTTGTTGATGCAATTTCACAACTCTCATTAGAAGAGACAATGAAATTAGGAATGCAATTTAAAAGATTCCCATTAGGATGTGATTTAACAGAAGTGGTTGCAGGAACTTGTGCTTCTGATTTGGAGTTAATGGATTTATTGGGTAATTGTCGTTTATCAGATATGATTGGCGCTCCAATTCATATTTGTGCTTATGCATTTTCAGATATTGGAGAAAAATTTGGAATGACCGGACTTGAAGTGATGCAAAAAGTCCATGAGGTCGTTGATGTTCCTCTTGATTTGGATCATTTTGGAGAAAATGGTGCGATGAGACTTCCTAAAAATATCAGTGGATGTGGTGGTGAATGCTATAATAAGGGTCCGGCATTCACTGAATGTCCTCGTGGAAGAATTCATGAGCGTTTGATTGATAAGGAACTGGAACAAAAAGACGATAAAGAGGAATGGGTTAAATTGTCTTCATCCGTTGCCGTTAATGTTACCTGTGAACAAACCGGTGATGGACATGCGGCCCCATTAAGGGAAGCTGAAGACATTGCAAATCTAGCTAAAAAATATAGTAGAGGTTTGGAGTCCATCATGTTTGTTGGAGATGGATATGAGGAGGTCATCACAGGCTTTGAAAAATCCATTGAAATCGGCGCAGATGTTATAGTAGTTGAAGGAGGTCCTTTTAATAGATGTGAAAATACTACCGAAGCATTTGCAAAAACTATTGCCGCTGCAAGAATATTGTCTCCGGGAAAAGTGGTTGCAACTAATGGGGCTTATGAACATGAAGTAAGAGCCGGTTTAAGGACAGGTTTGAACATGGTCATCACAGGATTTCCTAAAAATCATCATGGATATATGTGCGGATATGAACCGGGAACAGCCAGACGTGGAAAATTCGGGCTTCCTAGGATAATTCAGATAATTAATGAAGAATTCCCGAATAGAGGGCTTCCTGTACAAAAACATGATTTGCTGGCTCTAGCGACTGCCGTTAAAATTGCAGGTCCTGATTATGTCTATCCAAGAAAAATTGGCGCATATCATGTTGGTGATGCCCATTGGGCAACATTGGTCAATTCAAGGATGTATCAAAACATTGAATTGAAACATACCTTGGAGGAAATTGTATCTTTAGCGGATGGAAATACAATTGCACTACATGGTGGAAGGTTTATCTCTTGGGTAATTGCTAATGAATTGGATAAGTATGTTGATGAAATAATAATATCCGATGTTGATGATTGGGTATTGAAGAATACTGTCGATAATTTACAAGGTGCATTAAATGCAACCATTATTGGTGAAAGCGATGATAAAGTTGCAGCAAAATCTGCCGACTTTTCTATTGCATCTTCAACAATGCTGCCGATTAAAGACAATATTTTGAAAAAGGTGCCTAATGCATTGACAATTGTTTAGTAATGTTTAATATGGGTGATGGTAGGATAAAGGGAATATTAATCGGATAAGTAGTAATATTCTCCTTTTTCTTTTTGCTCACGGTCTTTGTAACTGTCGAGTTTGTTAACTCTTGGTCTTTTTGTTTCTTTATCTCTTCTAAAGGTAATGTTTAGATTGCCTAAGAATTCATTCATTGCATTTCTAAGGTCGGTTGGCTTTGAGGCATGACCGTTCAAACCAGGTTCACCATTGAATACCATTGCCCTATCGGAGATATAATCGATAAATACAATATCGTGGTCAACAATAAGTGAAGCGGCATTTCTGCTTTCAATCATCTTGCGGATAACACGTGCAGCTATTAATCTTTGCTCAACATCTAAAAATGCTGTCGGTTCGTCGAAAAGATATATTTCAGCATCTTTTGCGAGTGTTGCAGCAATAGCTAATCTTTGAAGCTCCCCTCCACTTAATCCTTTAACTGGTTTATCCAGCATATCATCCAAACTCAATGGTTTCATGATTTCGCTTTCAAAGATTTTGCTTCCAAAACTCGGTGCATTCATGTATAAAAAGTCACTTACGCTTCCTTCAAAGTTTGTAACGATGTATTGTGGTTTATATGCAATGCTCACTTCTTCATCAACTTCGCCGGTGGTTGGCTCTTCCACGCCTGCAAGTATTTTAGCGAATGTTGTTTTTCCAATACCGTTTGAACCGAATGCGGTTACAATTTCATCATAAAAGATTTCACCGGCATCGGCGGTTAGGCTGAATCCGTCATAGTCTTTGCTTAAATCACTGTAACTTGCAAGGGCATCACCTTCATCTTCAGGGGTTGGAGGACGAATAGTAAATTCAATAGGATTTCTTCTGATTCTAACGTTTTCTTCTGCTAAGAATCCGTTAATGTATGCATTAATTCCAATTCTTACTCCTTTTCTTCCGGATACTACACCATATCCTCCAGGTTCACCATATAGTATATGCACATTATCTGAAAGAGCATCCA
Source organism: Methanobrevibacter sp. (assembly GCF_045586545.1). GTDB lineage: Archaea > Methanobacteriota > Methanobacteria > Methanobacteriales > Methanobacteriaceae > Methanocatella. The sequence goes on along the minus strand of NZ_JAZNAN010000031.1, from coordinate 12,351 downwards.
AAGTAGCAAGGTCGTGTTCAATTACGAGCACGCTTTTGCCTTCTTCAGCTAATGATCTTATAACACGAACTGCATTCAGTCTTTGGGATACGTCAAGCCAGGAAGTTGGTTCGTCGAAGTAGTAGAAGTCGCCTTCCCTAAGCACTGTTGCAGCTATTGCAACTCTTTGAAGCTCTCCCCCACTCAGGTTTTCCATCTTTCTGTCAAGGACATTTTCAAGCTGCAGTTCTTTTGTGACATATTCAAGCTTATCCCTTTCATTAACATTGCTGAGCAAGTCTCTGACTTTACCTTTGACAACTTTTGGAAGCTTATCCACCATCTGTGGTTTCATGATGGTTTTAATATTTCCTTCTGAGAGGTTTTTGAAGTATTTCTGAAGAGCAGAACCTTTGTAATATTCAATAACATTGTCCCAGTTTTCCTGAGGATTCTCATAATCACCAAAGTTTGGTATGAGATTTCCTGCCAGGATGTTCATTATTGTGGATTTACCAATACCGTTTGGACCTAGAAGTCCCAAAACGGTTCCCTCTTCAAGGCTTGGAAGTCCAAACAGTTCAAATTGGTTTTGTCCAAATCTATGAATAGGATCGCCTGCCGCCTCAGGTAAGTTAATAATTGTAATGGCATCAAATGGGCAACGGTTTGTACAGATGCCGCACCCTTCACATAATTCTTCAGATATCAACGGTTTTTTGCTATCTTCATCAACTACTATAGTGTCTTCATCCATTCTAACACCAGGACAGTAATGAATACAAAGATAATCGCATTTTTTAGGTTGACATCTCTCTTTGTCTAAAATTGAAATACGAGTCATTATAATCTCCTTAAAAATATAATCATATATAATTTTAGTTTTACTATATAATTAAATTATTGTAAGATTATCATTGTCATTTACAAAAACCTTTTTAATTCATAATTAAATATTTAATAATGATAGTATGAAACAGGTAATGATTGTAAGAACTGATTTGAAAATGCGCAAGGGAAAGATTGCCGCTCAGTGCTGTCACGGTTCTATTGGAGCATATAAAAAATCACCAGCAGATAAAATTAGAAAATGGGAAAATGAGGCTTATGCAAAGGTGATTTTAAAAGTTCAAACTTTAGAGGAGTTAACTGCACTTAAAAAAATAGCTGATGAGAAGGGCATTGCCAATTATTTGGTAATTGATGCCGGACGCACTCAGATACCTACATCAAGCGTTACAGTTTTGGCACTTGGTCCGGATGAAGATGAAATAATTGACGAAGTGACAGGGGATTTAAAACTTTTATAGTGAAAAGCATCATTTAATGATGGCTGATTTTAATTAAACAAGGTCGTGATTGATATCATAAAACAGGTTGTAAAAATTGGAGGAAGCTTGTTTCCAAAATATGCAATAGATCTCGCAGAAAAGTTAGAGAACACTAATTCGGTCATTGTTTTGGGAGGAGGGGAATTTGCAAACCTAATCCGGAAATACAATGAGGAAATTAACTTTTCAGAAGAGGTCAATCACTGGACAGCCATTGATTGCATGGGCATAATTGCTAAGCTTGTTAATGATAAAGTTGAATCTACAAAACTGGCCTTTTCAATAGATGAAGTAAATAAAATATCTGATGAAGGTTTCACTCCAATTTTCATTGTATCTGAATTTTTAAGGCAAGAAGATCCATTCGAATGCTCTTGGGATGTGACTTCAGATTCGATTGCGGCTTATGTTGCACACCTTCTAAATGCAAACCTTTTAATAGTAACAAATGTAAATGGTATATATACCCAAGAACCGAAAGAGCCTGGTTCAACATTCATAAGTAAAATTGATGCAACAAAATTACTAACTTTTCAAGAGTCATCGATTGATGTAATGTTACCTTCTCTTTTATTAAAGTTTGGGACTAATTGTTATGTTGTGAATGGGAAGTACCCAGAAAGGGTTTTATCTTTAATAGATGATAATATAAATGATTATAACTTCGATTACACACAAATAACAGGTGATTAAAAATGAAAACTGTAGAATGCATTTCATGTAAACAACAAATTCCATTAACCGGTACATTCGTTGAATTCGAATGTCCTATGTGTGGAGCAAAAATTGCAAGATGTGAAAAATGCCGTACCTTTGGTCACGGTTACAAATGTGAATGTGGTTTCGAAGGACCATAGATTTTAAAATGGAGGAATTAGAATGGGTGAAGTATTAACTACTATGAAAATTATGCCTGAAAGTCCAGAAGAAGATTTAGAAGCTATCAAAGCAACTATCGAAAGTTCAATGCCAGAAGGCGCAACTATCCACGATATTGCTGAAGAACCAATTGCATTTGGTTTAGTAGCTATTATCTTAAGTTTCATCACTGAAGATGGTGAAGGCGGATCTGAACCTGTTGAAGAAATGGTTTCAGCTATTGATGGTGTAGCTAGTATTGAAATTACTGGTGTAGGAAGATTAATGTAAATAATCTTTCATTTTTTTACTTTTTTTATTTTAAATTTTCAAAAATTTAGGTATACCTAAACATTTATATACTACTTTTTACAAGATAATTATTAGGTGATAAAAATTAGGTTAACCTAAAAATCTAATTTTAATCACTTAACTCCGATTGTTATTAGATTAGTTTAAACTCTCTTCCTAATTTAATAACGGCATATAACTACTCTCACGAAATTAAATATGAAATCCATATTTAATTTCACCTATATTTACGGTGATTTAATGACAGCAAAAACAAATAAGGCTAAATGTTGTGCAACAGATGTTAAGGATTCCAAAAAAGAAAAGGGAATTTTACAAAAAATCTGGTGTTTCTTTTTTGGTTGTAACTGCCATTAATTTTTTTCAATTCTTTTTTTTAAATATCCAACTTTTTTTTTTAAAAATATTTAAGTATTATAAACCTGAAAATTATTATTATTAAAGTGTAGTAGGTATAATTATGGATAGAACAAAAAAACTGATTATTGCAATTATTATCGTTGTTTTAATTGGATTAGCTGCAATTATTGCTAGCGCCTTATTCATTGGACATGATACTGAACTTAATGAAGGAGATAAAACCATTCTAGTATGTGCTATTGATGAAAGTGAGGACAGGCCAGGGATGGGTGCTTGTGACATGGCATTTCTTGTTTATCTAGAAGACGGTACTGTTAAAAGATATGAACCTATTTATCCAGGGGGAATGACACATCCAACAGCTCCCGAACCAATAGAAGCACAACAACAAGGTGCAGGTTCTGCTCTATTACTTCACGATGCATTTTGGGATGCAGATAATGCTAAATGCATGCAACTTGCAAAAGAAATTGTCGAATATCGTACAAACAATACTGTCGATTCAGTTGTAGCAGTTAACGTAGAAGCTTTAGATGCAGTATTGTCTGCTGCAGCACCATTGGAAGTTAATGGTGAAATAATCAATGCAAGTGGTATTGACATTATTCGTGAAGAAGATAACATTAATGGAATGTCTAGAGGAGATGCAGTAATGGAAATTGTAAAAGCAGCTGCTAACTCTGCAAAAGATCCTGTTAAAAAATCAGCAATGATTAATGCTGCATTAGACCAATATTCTAAAGGAAATATTATCATGGACCAACAAGGAGCATTCGTTGGTTTGTTGGCATCAAAAGGAATTGAAAGTATTTTCGGTTAATTCCTTTTCTTTTTTTATTTTTTTAAAATTCATATATCCGGCTCTAATTTTTTAATTAATATTCCCATAAACACTACAATCATAGGGAAAAATAACGTGTAGATTATTAACAATAGGCTGGATGAAATCACATCCCCCATCACTGTTGAGCCGGCCATCAACATTATTAAACTGATTACTGGAGCTAAAATTGCTATAAAAGTATAAATCAATATAAAAGAGTTTAATTTTTGGGAATACTCTTTTAATTTAATCTGCATATCAAATGTAATGTCTTTTGCAATGATGTCCAAGCTATTTGCCAGATTGCCTCCAACCCTTAAGGTTCCGATTATCTGCTGTATGGCTCTTGAAAGGCCCTCTGAATTCACTCTCTTCGACATTTCAAGTAAAGATTCCTCTGTTGGCTTTCCGAATTTAACTTCTTCTAGAACTCGATTGAATTCTTTTGAAAGGGAACCATAATCTGCATTTTTAATTGTCATTAATGAATCATGTAAACCTTTCCCCGATTTCAATTCGATTCCCATATGCCTTAAAGCATAAGGAAGTTCCTGATTTAAATCGGAATAGTTATGTTCCTTTTTCATCTTCGGATATGTGAATATGAACACATAAATCATTGCAACTGTAACTGCAAAGATTCCTGCAAGTTCCAGGGTGGTGAAATAAAGGATTATCATTAACATGATTAATAGCAGGATTATTATCTTGCGGTTTAACATATAGACTAGTAAAATGTCTCTTAGATAGTCCATTTTACTTTCTTTATATTTCTGTGGCTTATTGTCAATTTCAAAATTTAATTTTGAAAATAACGGGCTTTCAATTTCTTTCTGATTTTTGGATTTATTAGTTGATTGGCTTTCTTCAATGCTTAAGTTTCTAAAAAGGATAATGGGGGTTAAAGCCAACTCTCCGACCAGTATGAAAAATTCGTTTAAAATGATAATCACCTTTTCAATAGGATTCGGTTTAAAACTTTCTCAGGATTTTTATAATACAGCTCCAAAACACTGTTCACTTCATCAACAGAGCGAATGTCATGAGCAACCATATGATTCAAAACGGCTTCCCTATTTTCAATTTCTTTATATAATTGATTCAATGACCTTCCACTCAAATCAGCTATTTGACTTAGGGTTTTACTCGATACGCTAACATTTTCAATAATGTCCAATTCAGGATTCCATTGGAATATCTTATTTAGTTGAACAGTCCCCTCTTCTATTCCAACCACTTCTACAACTTCACTTATTCTTCTATATGAGACTCCTGAAGGGGTATAAATTCTATTTTGCATTATAATAAAATCAATAGCCTGAAGCATTATCTTCGGAACAAGCATTGGTGCATTAGTTAATCTTGTAATGGTTTCTCTTGCACTGTTTGAATGCAGGGTTCCAAATCCCGAATGGCCAGTATTCAATGCAGTAAATAGGGTTATTGCCTCATCAGCCCTTACTTCCCCAACTATTATCCTGTCCGGTCTTTGCCTTAAGGAATTCTTGACAAGGTCATTCATTGTCAGTTCCCCTTTATTTTCCACATTTGCAGGTCGGGTTTCCATTCTGATTACATGTTCATGGGGAATTTGAAGCTCAAGGGTATCTTCTATAGTTATTATTCTTTCTTTGGGGTTGATGAAAGCTGAAAGAGCATTTAATGTTGTTGTTTTTCCGGAACTGGTTCCGCCGGATATTATTGCATTTGCAGATTTTACTCCTAACCCATCAATGCACAGCCAGAAAAATGCGGCCAGTTCGATGGAAATTGTTCTGGACTTTATCAAATCGATTATTGTAAATGGGTCTTTTTTGAATTTACGGATTGTAAGCGATGGGCCGTCTGCTGATATCGGAGGTATTGTGGCGTTTATCCTTGACCCGTCAATCAGCCTGCCGTCCAAAATTGGGGATTCCTGGTCGATTCTACGGTTGATTTGCCTTGCAATAGAATCAATCAAATCCATCAGTTCCTGTTTGTCATTGAACTGGAGATTGGTTTTCATCATCCCATGTTCTCGGTGATAGACGAATACGGGTTTGTTTATTCCGATTATCATGATTTCCTCCAAATCATCGTCCTGAATTAACGAATCAATCTCCCCATATCCGATAATGTCTCTTAGCACTTTTCTTGACAGGGCATCCAGATATTCATTTGTGATTCTTTTATCAGATGGATTTTCAGATAGCCTTGCAAATAGAAAGTTCTTGATGTCATTTAATAATTTCTCTTCATTCGGTTGGAAGTTTTCACCAGAGGATATGGCCAAATCAACCAGGTTTTCCCTAATTTCACCTAAGAGAATTTTTTCCTCGGGCGAATAATTTTGTCTGACAACGTCATATTGTGGTATTATCTCATTATTGTTCATATTTTCACCAATGGCGATTTTTAATCACATTTAGAGATTAGTAATACTAATTTATATAGTTTTTATTACTTTTGGCATCAATAGTATTTAAATAAATCAAAAAGTATACAGTTACATAATTGTGGTGTCATTTATGATAGATTTGGATGGAAAAGTTGAAGCCTTAAGTGAATGTGAGAAATGCCAAGACGTACAGATTAAAAAGTTTTCTCCCTTAAAAGATTTGATTGACTTTGATGTGCTTGATGGGGAATATATGAAATGTGAATGTGGAAAAAGACCCCTCGATATTGTGATGAGTCATATTTTAAAAATAATGATAGAATCAGGAATAGTTGGCGAAAAAGCAACATTGAGACGCAATTCTCCCGTTCCGTTATCAGGGTTTTATTACAGCAGTTTGAATCCGCAATTTATTGGCGAAAAAACTTTGATTTTACTACATCCAGATTTTACAAAAGATGTTGCATCCAAATTGATTGATGAAGTTCCGGAAGTAAAATGTGTGTTAAAAGGAAGTCCTCAAACTCCGACAGGACAGTTTGATAAGGACTCTGAGATAAATCACTTTGAAATTTTAGAGGGGGATGATGAGCAGATCAATGTCATGAGGACATTACTTCAGGAAAAGGTGGTTATAGTAAAAAATCAGTCAAAACACCACATAGAAGTTGCAATGACTACAGAGCGAAAGCTGTTGAAACTGCACAATTTTCTGGATAACAAGGGTGTGAAAAAAGGTGTTGCAGTCGATGCCATGTGTGGTCTTGGAGCTTTAGGAATCTATTTATTAAAATATGGATTTGAAAAAGTAATATTCAATGATATTAATCCCGAAATGATTGAAGCATTAAAGAATAATCTTGAAATCAATGACATTAACGAAGGTTATGAAATCTTTAATGAGGCATTTGAAGATTTGGAAAGTGAACATGTTGACTTTTGTGTAATTGATGCTTATCCTGGAGCGGAAATTGCTGAAATAACTGAAAAAGCAGAAAAAATAGCAGATAATGTGTTAATCATCTAGCTATTTAAACAAGTTTTTTTAAAATCTTCTTCAACAACGTTTAATAATTGTCTAATGGAATCATCCATATTGATTTCTTCAATTTCAACATTAGAATTATGTTTTTGAAAAACATATTCTTGAGCAAAAGATCGGCTCATAAATTCAATATTTTCAAAATTTAAAACTACTGAAGGTTCCTTATTAATTTCTTGGAAAAGTTTTTTAGCTGTTGGACCAACACCTAACTTTTTAGCATATTTTTCCTCAAGATTTATTTGCAATTTATTCATTTTCAGTAACCTCCATTTTATTTATTTTTTCATATTTTATACATTCATAAAGATTATCTACTTTTTTATTATTAATTTTTAAGATAATAAATGTTCCATTTATGCCATTTTCATTAAAAAATAATTTGGCGCCTTCAGAAGTTATATCACAAACTCCTAGACCTGATGCGATTAACATTTCTCCACCGAATCCTATTGTAGTAATTCTAGCACGGGTATTTAATCCTCTACCATGAAGGTTAAATTTCTCTTTATCTGTTGTTTTACCATTTATTGAATCGTAAATAGCCTCACAATCATTTTTATAAGTTAAATTTCCTTCATTAAAGCTTCCAGGAATTCCAATTCCATCATCAATGATGCAGAGGATTATTTCATTTTCCATGGAATTAATTTGCACATATGCATTATTAAATTTGGAATGTTTGTAAATATTGATTAGTAGTTCATAAAGCAAAAAACTAATACTTTGCAGGTCTATATTATCCGGAAAGGTTTCAAGTATTTCATCGCTTAGTTCTGATAGATAATTGTCAATTTTTTCAGAAACCAAGTAGTATTCTTCATATTTAAAATTTTTTAATTTTTTAACATGATAATTTTCTAATACACATTCATATATTTTGTTTTCTTGAGAGTATTGTAGTAAGGGCAATAAAATAATAGGGTCTAAATTTTTATCAATTCTACAAATATTCTCATTTAGTTTTTCTATATGTCTTATTAATTTATTCTCCATCTTTTCACCTCAAATAAACATTTGCAGGTATATGACAATAGCTGGAATGATTAAAATCCCCATTAAATGAGATTTTCCGATTCCAATGTAGTGGGGAAGCATTCCCATTGCAATTGAAGTAATTAAAGCTAATGTCATATAAAAAACAGGGGCTTGATAATAAAAAATAAAGACATACAATATCATAATCTGAAGCAATATCACTCCAATCGAGAGTTTTTTATAATCAATGCCGCCCATTAGTCTAGAAAAAGAATCGCCTAGTTTCAAGCACAATACTAATGAGACAGACACGGCAAGAAGTGAAGTGAAGATGAATATTATTAAATGATTAATGCTCATTTCAGAGATTAAATAAGACATATAAACAGCTATTCCGCTTCTAGGGTTTCCGATAATGTAGATTGCAATCAATGAAAATAGGCAATCTGAAATGTTCAGCCCTGATGTGGCAAGAAGGAAATTGACAGTGTCATCATCGTTATTGTCATTTGTGCCGCTTACGGCTTGAGCTATTACAGTTCCTTGAGCCGGCCCAAAACCGGGAAGAAATCCTAAGATTGCTCCTGTTATTCCTCCTGCAAATATGCTTTTAAATTTGATGTAATCCAAATTAAGATAATAAAAAGGATTTTGATGAGGTATTGTTGAAGAATCATTTAAACTGAAGAGAATTGTACTTATCCCGAATAATCCGGAAAATGCACACATTAATGTAACTCCGGAAGAAATCGGTGTTTGAAATAAAATCCAACCTAGAATTCCAGATAATACAAATAATAGTAATGACCATAAAAAATCTCTAAAATTAGCTGTTAGTCTGTAGGTTAGATAAAGTGATGCAAAAAGCAGTATTATCCATGTAAAGGGTTTTGTCAAATCATGCAGAATTGGCAATGCTATTGCAAATGCTGGAAGCATCATTACAGTTACAATTATTGCTCCAAATCCTCCGACAGAGACTATTCTTATCACTTCTTTGGATCTGCCTTGCAAAACCATTCGATGTCCGGGAAGAATCGATGTTGCAGTTCCTTCTTGTGGAACGCCCAGAAGCATTGACGGGACAAATTCGATTAGGGCATGAGCTATTGACATTGAAACCATCAACACGCAAAGAAATTCGGGGGATACCTGTGTTAATAATGTGGTTGAAGAAGCGAAGAGTATTGCTCCTGCAGTATTGACATGTATTCCAGGAGTCATCCCAGTTAATGTTCCAATTAATATGCCAATGAAACAGGCAATAACTAATTCTATCATAGCTATTAATTAATCGGACTAAAATATATACTTTGTTGAAGCTAAATTGTAAAATTGAAGTGATTTAATAAAATTCATGTCATTTAGAAAAATTGTTGCGAGATTGGAATACTTATAATTCATTTCTATTGAATAATAGGGATTTCATAGAAACTTTAGACAGTAATTTAAGCAGGTCTTCATGGGAAATATCCAATTCTTCACAAATCATCTTGTCCCATTCCTTTTCTTTTTGAATAATAAATTCGGATGTTTCAATTCCTTTTTTAGTCAATGTGATTTTGTAGGCTCTTTTGTTGGTTTCATCAATTTCTCGCTCAATCAATCCTTTTTCCTCAAAATCCTTAAAGGCTCTTGAAACACCGCTCCTATCCATTAAACAGGCTTTTGCAATATCTGATTGGTTTATTCCCATCTCATAATATAAAAATAGTAGCATATAATATTGGCTTGGAAGAATGTCTGTTCCGTTTTTTATATGTTTGTCTATGTAAAAATCATGTGTTTTGCTTAATGTAATCAAATGATTCGCAATAAAGGGGGAATCTCTAATTATATCATCATATTCAATCATACCAATCACTTAATTATTATATTTAATATATCAATATTTAAATAGCTATTGTAACAAAGTAATAACATGTTTACCATGAATAAAAAAACAATCATTATCATTTTAGCAATTATTGGAATTTGTCTAGTTATTGCAAGCCCCGCCTTTGCAAAAGAAAAGGTTAAAGTGAAAATAACAACTGAGGAATATCCATTAAATAACAAGGGATGGATTGTAATAAAACTTGTTGACAGTAAAGGAAGAGACATTAACAGTAAAGGAACAATTCATTATCGTATAACTGACTCACAAGGGAATTATCAGTGGGCTTATAAGCCCTATAATGGCGAAATTCGGCTGAAATACGATGTGGGTAAGTATAAGGTTAAAGTCAAATTTGATGGAGATTCACATTATAAAAAAGCTAAAAAAACCAAACAGGTCACCGTTAGAACATCTATTTTTGATCCCTATACTTATTATGATGAGAACAATTGGGGTTTAGACCAAGAAATCGATGATTATATTGAGTATAATTATTGGGATGAAGAAATCTATGATGATGCTGAAACTTACGATGGCGAGTGGTATTAAAAAGAGAGAGTAAATTGGTGTTTGTTGAGGAGAGTTAAACACCAATTCGTGTTTCTTTTCGGAAAATTATAGGCAGATTATTTTCCATGTATTAAATTAGAAAATTGTGAGAAAGCTAATTTAATACTTTAATTCGTTTTTATATTTTGGAGATTGTATTATTATTGACTAATAATATGTTTTGTTCAAGTGAAAAATTTAGGCATGCCTAAATTTATGTCACTTGTATTAAAGTTTGTCTTCATAGTATATAAAGGTTTCCCTAATTTTTAGGCACACCTAAATTTTTGTCTACTATGAAGTCAAAGAAATAGTTTTCATATAACAATTGTTATTTATTAGTATTTAAATGTTTCTAATTTTTTTTTCAAATGCAAATCCTATTTTCCGTATCCGAAAAATTTCAAAATCAAATAGAATATTAAGATAACTGCCAGGATTATAAGGGAAGTCCTAGCTGAGAAAAATCTGCTTCGCCTAAATTCCTTGTCTTCAACATCTCCCTTTTTCATGATTCTTTCCTTTTCAAAGGAACATTTCTGATAAATTTTCTCAAGATCATTAGGAAGTCTTCCATGTTCATTTAACATGTTGATGGTTTTATTCAAGTATTTTATCGCCTCTTGATCATTTCCCATATTGACACAACAAAATGCGGCCTTGTAATTGAAGTTAGTAATTAACTCCAAATCATCTTCAATTTTGCCTTCATAATGGATACAGTTTTTATAATCCTTTAAGGCATCCTTATATTGTTTGAGATTGTAATAGGCATCTCCACGTGAATTAAATGCAAGCAATGTGTCCTCATTAAGCAGGGATTTATTCAAATATTCAATGGCTTCACGGGGTTTTCCCACTTTCTGAAGCACCTGGCCTTTATATAAATCGGATTTCTCGTCTCCACTGAAATTGTTTTCATAAGTATTTAGGTTAGTCAGTGCTTCTTCATATCTTTTTGATTGTATTAGAAGTTCAATTTTTCCCATAAGCACTTCTTTTTTACTTATACGAGGTTTTTCAATAGCGGAGTAGGACTTATATTTTTCATAGGATTTGTCCATTAGTTCGATAGATTCATCAATGTTTCCTTTGTTGAATTGGGATAATGCTTTATCACACAGGACATTGATTGAGCGAGGTTGTTTATCAAGATACATATCAAAGTATTTTTCGCCGTAATCTCCGTTGTCATGAGTTTCATCATAGTATTGGTAGTATAATCCTTTCTCTTCAAGCGCAGGCAAATAATCATTTTCAATTAGCAGATTTAATATTGTGATATAATCTTCAACATCATCCTTCCCATGTCTTTTTCTAGCTAATTTAAGTGCTTCTTTACAGTTCTTTTCTTCAATATATAATTTTGCTGTTTTTATAGCATCGCTCATCTTATCAACCTTTTTTTTCAAGTTGTTTTTTATAGTTATTAATATAAGTATTTTATTTTTTCTTTGGCATGCCTAAATATTTAAATATTATAAAATTCAATACATTAATATGTTTAGGTTTGCCTAACTTTTAGGTTAGTTCTTAAACTAAGAAAATTTTTTTAGTATTGGGTAATATTTTTTTAGAGGAATATTATTCATAAAGTTAATAAAAAAATGGGAGAATGGTTAATGACAGAATTAATTGTAGGATTGGCGGGAAATCCTAATGTGGGGAAAACTACTGTCTTCAATCAATTAACTGGTATGCGCCAGCACGTGGGTAACTGGCCTGGAAAAACTGTTGAAAGAGCAGAAGGCCATTTCAAGCACGGAAGTTATGACTATGAAGTCATAGATCTGCCGGGTAATTATGCATTGAGTGCTCATTCTATGGAAGAAATCGTTTCAAGAGATTTCATTGTAGATG
>NZ_JAZNAN010000030.1:0-8877 GCF_045586545.1 Methanobrevibacter sp. | reverse complement strand
AAAAAATACATAATCTTTTATATTTCATATTAATAAATATATTAAATAAATAAAAATTTTATGAATATTATGAATAAAAAGATTATTACTGTAATAATTATTTTAATTTCACTATCCTGTTTGTCATGTGTTTGGGCAAATGACTTGAATGATTCCACTTTGAATCAGGAGGATATTCAAGTGCTGGAGCTTGAAGATGATGCAACAGAGGTTTTGTCTTCTCAGGATAGTGAAGAAAGTAACTTAACAAGTGCAGGATCTTCAAATGATGAAAATCCATCTACATATCTAGTTCTTGACAATGATGCAGATAAGGAGAATATATACATTGGGGATTGGGTAACCTGGAATATTGAAGTATACAATTCAGGACCAAATGATGCTAAAAATGTTAAAGTGTTTGATCAGTTGCCGGAAGGTTTAAAATACATTAAGCATACCGCTTCACAGGGAACTTTCAATCCAGACACAGGAATTTGGGATATAGGAGATTTACCAAAATATGCTACCGCATTTTTGGATATTGTTACTGAAGCCATCACTCCTGGTGAAAAAATTAGCAAAGCAAATTTAACTTCCGATACTGTCAATTTAAATAATGATACTTATGAGGAAGAGGAAATTGATGTCTTTTTACCTAAGCAGCATGATAGTGTCAAATCTCAACTCAATCATTCCAAAATCAGAGCAACTGGTAATCCGCTTATTTTAATTTTAATATCCCTGGTATGTTGCTTCGCCTTCAGATTTAAGGTCAGATAATATGGCTGAACATAAAACAAAACTGATTGAAGAGCTTGACTTATTTATCAATGCTCGAAACCCTCAAGGCGAATTGGGCGATAAATTGTTGGATTGGATGACCATAAACCATGAAAATCTTGCACAATGGGGAGTCAGCCATCTAGATATCTCTAAAGATGATATCATTTTAGATATCGGCTGTGGTGGCGGAGTTAATGTTGAAAGATTTCTCAAGATGAGTGAAAATAAGGTATTTGGACTGGATTATTCTGAACTTGCAGTTAAAAGGTCCATTCAATTAAACCAAACAGCCGTTGATGAGGGCAGATGTGAAATCATTCACTCTTCTGTTTCTGAAATGCCTTTTGAAGATGAATCTTTTGATATTGTAACTGCTTTTGAAAGCGTTTATTTCTGGCCGGATATTTCAAATGACCTAAAGGAAGTCAGAAGAGTTTTGAAAGAAGACGGCATAATATTTATTTGCAATGAGGCGGTTCCCAAAAAAGATGATGAGCGCCAAGCTGAACTTGTCGAATTACTGGACATGAATATATATTCGGATGATGAATTGGATGAATATTTGCGTCAAGCTGGATTTTCCGATGTATTGTGCTTTTTAAAGGAAGGTCCAGACAGCGTAACCAATGAAATTATTACATGGATTTGTGTAATAGCAAGAAAATGATTTTTTTAATTAGTTACTTTTATATATGATTAATAAGATAATATACCTAACGAACGGTAGGTAGGAAAATGAATACTAAAGAAAAAATTTTTGATGTATCACTAGATCTATTTTCTAAAAAAGGATATGATTCCGTTTCACTAAGGGAAATTGCAGATAATGTAGGAATCAAAAAAAGCTCAATATATAGTCATTATCCATCAAAAGAAGCAATATTGATGGATATATTTGAATACTTCACAGACCTTTTCGAATATGATGAATTGCTGAACAGTAAAGAATTTATACTGACTGCAGATAATGAAATACTTCTTGAAAATCCTGAAGAATTTTATCATATGGGCTCTGAAGCCATTAAATCAATGTTTTCAGATGAAAAAAATCTGAAAATATGGAAATTGATATTTATCCAAATGAATTATAATGAGAAAATAAGAGTGTTTTTCCAGAATGAAATACTCATAAAGCCATTAGAGTTCTGGATTGGATTTTTCACAATCCTGAAAGAAAAGGGAATTATAAAAAAGGATTCAAATCCAAAACTATTGGCAAAGGAATATTATAGCTATCCAATCTATCTTCTTTTGGAGATATGTGCAAAATATGATGATATTCCTCGAGATTGTCTTGATTCATTCTTTAAAGAAGCGGAAGAACATGCGAAATTCCTGCTTGATTGTGTGAAGGTGAAATGAATGGACTTTAGACTTCAGGAATATCTGGAAGAAGGAGTAGAATACATACTGAAAGATTCTATTCGCGCATGCCTTAAAAATCCAAAGGAAAGCAAATATTTACTTAAGTTTTCAAGATATGCAAGAAATGCTACAAAAACAAGGCAAAAATTTAGTGAAAAAGGTAAGAATATACCAGTCTTTTTGATAGCAAGCATTACAAGTAGCTGCAATTTGCATTGTACCGGCTGCTATTCACGTGCCAATGATGCATGTAATGATGATGATCCTTTAAACCAGCTCTCAGCTGATGATTGGCAGGATATATTTAAACAGGCAAGAGATCTTGGAATAAGTTTCATTGTTCTTGCAGGCGGAGAACCAATGCTTAGAGAAGATGTAATTTTAAAAGCAAGCGAATATCCTGAAATATTATTCCCGATATTTACCAATGGGACCATGTTAAACGAGGACTATTTAAAATTGTTTGATGATAATAGAAATTTAGTCCCAATTCTATCAATAGAAGGAAATGAAGAGGTAACTGATTCAAGAAGAGGAAAAGGAGTATATGCTAAATTGATAGAATCAATGAAAGTAATGAAGAAAAACAATATAATATTTGGTGCTTCATTAACATTTACAAAAGGAAACTTAACACACTTGCTTTCAAAAGAATATATTAATCAGTTGCATGATTTGGGATGTAAGGTATTGTTTTTCATAGAATATGTTCCAATGAGCGAAAATACAATGGAACTTGCACCTAGTGACCGTGAAAGGGAATTGTTACAAAATGAACTTGATTGCTTGCGCAGGGAATATGAGGATATGTTATTCATGTCATTTCCGGGCGATGAAAAGGAATCCGGAGGTTGTCTGGCAGCCGGAAGGGGATTTTTCCATATAAACTCCCATGGAGGCGCTGAACCGTGTCCCGCTTCACCATATTCAGACATTAACGTTAAGGATACCTCACTTCTTGAAGCCTTGGATTCAAAATTATTCAAATCTCTTAGGGATGGAGGAATTTTAATGGATGAGCATGAGGGTGGTTGCGTTTTGTTTGAACATAAGGATGAAGTTGAAAGAATATTGAATGAATAGACTTTAGCTTATATACACTAATTAAAAAAATTATATTCAAATCAATTGAATATATTAAAAAATTAAATGCCGATGGGATAATTCAATAGGAATATGCAATTCAATATAATTTAAACAAGCATAAAATTAAAAATAATTAATAGTTTTAATGAGAAAAATCTACCATTTTCTCACTAAACTTAAAAGTTTGATTTCATTGTTGCAATCTGCTCGTCACGGCCTTTCAATTTAAGAGTGAAAAGGAATGCAATAAATCCTACAACGGCCGCTAAAATTAAGCTTATTCTATAACCGAATATTCCTGAAAATGAAGCAATTACACCACCGATAAGAGCTCCACCAATTAGCTGACCGGTACTTGATAGCATATTAACGATAGCCTGACCTGCTCCCCTTTCAGTAGGTTTTGCTTCAGTCAAAACAATATACCTTAAAGGTGCACCTATAATAGTTACCATACCAATACCTATTAGACAGCCGGCTATAATGAATAACAGGAAATTATCAGGATATATGGCAATAGCAATTAGGCCAAATGTCATAATCAATGTTCCAATAGCCATAAGCTTACGTGAACCTGTTGAATCCAAGATCTTTCCAAGAATTGGAGCTGCTACTGCATTTGCCCCTAAAATTGGAATTATCATTAGGCTGGCCAATTGGTCATTCAATCCCAAGGAAAGAATTACCAATGAAGGAACAAATATTACAGAGGAATAGATTATTCCATAACATAAGGTTTCAATACAAGCAATTGTAATCTCTTTGTTTTTAAGCATGTGTATTGGTACAATAGATTCCTGAGCTCTTTTTTCAATTTTAAAGAATATTGGGATTAAAATTATGAATATTATCAAGAATGGAGCAACATTTATGGATAATAAGCTGTTAATGAAATTATTAGAATCAATCTGATTTAATCCATAGGCTAAAAATATGGAAAGCAAGCTTAATATAATGATTCCCAGATAATCAATCTTAAGTTTTCTTTTGTTCTCCAAATCCGGAAGGATATAGAAAGCAAATATTATTAAAAAAATGCTTATTGGGATATTTATTGTAAAGCACAGATTCCAGCCATACGGAATTAAAGCAGCTCCAACCAATGGTCCTCCAATAGCTGAAATTCCAAATACGCTTCCAAGAATCCCTAATGCTTTTCCTCTCTCTTCCAATGGAAATGCATCACCAACAAATGCGCCGGCTACAGGGAATATGCCTCCACAGCCGAAACCCTGAATGATTCTTCCCAAAAATATTATTTCAATGTTTATGGCAGATGCAATTAGGCAGGATCCGATTCCAAACAAAAGCACATCCAAAATAAAAATCTTTTTTCTGCCGTAAAAGTCTGAAAACTTAGCCATAATCGGTGAACCAATCATGAAAGTGATTACAAAAAGAGTAAAAATCCAGCTTGATTCCCTACTTGTCAGATTGAAGCTCTGTTCAATTGAAGGCAGAACCGGACCTATGATTCCCGTATCAAGAGAGCCCATAAAGACTCCAATTAAAAATAATATAAGTATGAGGTTTCTGGTTTTTGTATCTAAAGTTTTAGTTGTCATAGCGTTTCTTAAAAATATTATTTTAAAATTAAAAATTAGGGAGTTTGAAACTCCTCAAAGATATTGCTCTTATAACGAGCAAATTACTCTGCTTTAAAGGTATCTGCTAGGGATTTGAGAGAATCTAAATCTTTACCTTCAAGCTGATAGATATGTTCTCCATCATGTTGAGCAAGCATATATGGATGATATTCAACATCGTCCCCGGTGTCTACATTTTTCATGTCAAATACAGTCCAATTACCATATTCATCAGTGAATTTAGCTCCAAGGCTTCCTGCATTTATCTTGAATTCATCCATTGATGAAACAATATTTCCAGATAACTTTTCAACAATATATGAGTCACCATCTGCTAATGTAACAACAAATGTATCAAGTGTTAAACCATCTTCATCTGTAGTTTCGTTTACAACAACTGCATCTTCAGGAATGTCTAGTGAAAATCCTCCAAAATCATATGTTTGGTTTTGAACTTCATCACCGCCGAAAATGTCAAAAATACCCGCGCTAGCAGTGCCCATAACTAAAAATGCTAGGAATACTAGAGCAAATATAATACCTATCTTTTTATTCATTTTTAATCACCTTTTAATTTTTTTATGTAAAAAAGATTATTTTTACAAATTCCCTATAATAATAGTATTTTACAGATGTTATTTAAATATGATGTTGGAAACATTTGATGATAAATCATATATCTACCAAATTATGACAAAAGAAAGATTTTTTTAATCATAATGTCTAATATAAAATTAGTAAAATAATATCTTTTGGTTACATTATGAACATTTTAATATCTAATGATGATGGAGTTTTTGCTCCAGGAATATTGGCTGCAAAACAGGCTGTTGAGGATTTAGCTAATGTCACTGTTGTTGCGCCTGATATAAATAACAGTAGTGTAGGACGTCGCATAACTCTATTTAAGCATTTAAAGCTCCAATCTTGTGAACTTGAAGATGGAAGCCCTGCTTATTCAGTTTCTGGAACTCCTGCAGATGCAGTGATTGTCGGTGTTGATTATGTGATGGATGAAAAACCCGATTTGGTTATTAGTGGTATAAACCAAGGCGTTAACATAAGTTGTGATATTACATCTTCAGGTACTGTATGCGCTGCCTTTGAAGCAGTTAGCTTAGGTATCCCAGCAATTGCCGTTTCATTGTTCATTGACCCGAAAACAGCATATAAACAGGATGAAAACGGTGAATGGTATGTGGATTATGACTTTGAATTAACAAAAAAGGTTTTACGTGAACTTGTTTTAAAGATAATTGATGAAGGATTCCCCGATGGCGTTGACTTGTTTAATTTGAATGTTCCATCAAATTATGACTCAGAAGATGTTAAAATCACCAAACTATCAAATAAAATGCTTGATAAACATGTCATTGACAATACAAATGAGGAAAAAGCCGAACTATTTAACTATCCTTTAGATGAAAATCAGAAAAGTGATGATTTAATCATGATTACCTCTAATCTGTTTCAGGAATATGAGGAAGGAAGTGACGGATATGCATTGTTCGTTGAAAAATGTCCTAGCTTAACTCCTCTAAAGGTCAACATGACTTATGAAGATTTGAAAGACTGGAAATGACTGATTGTTTTGGCAATAACAAAAACTATAGTTTGATTTAATTCTTAATAGCATTAAAGAAAGGAGATAAAAGATATGGCAGACGAAAAATCCATAAATGAAAATGATGCAAATCGTATGAGTAAAACTGAGTATTATCTTGCAATTGCTCTTGTAGTATCAAAAAGAAGCACTTGCTTAAAAAGACGCTATGGAGCGGTAATAGTCAATAATGATGAGATAATCAGTACAGGTTATAATGGAAATCCAAGAGGTGAGGAAAACTGTTGTGATAGAGGAAACTGTAAAAGAATGGACCTCCCATCAAATTCAGGTGACTATAATGACTGTTTTTCAGTCCATGCTGAACAAAATGCCATGATTAGTGCAAGCAGAAATGAAATGCTTGGATCAACCATTTATCTGGCTGGAGAAAAATATGCTGATGGCGATTGGGTAGAAATCGAAGATGCAGAACCTTGTCCGATATGCTTTAGAATGATTAAAAACTCAGGAGTTGATGAGATAATCAGTAAGAAAGGGATTTTGAAACTGCGCAATCCATGAACTGAATATTTTCTCAGTATTATTTTCACGTTAACTTTAAAAAAGTTTTTAAAAAGGTTGTAAAGATCTGTAAATTTAATAATCTTTTCTTATCCTTTCCACACAAGTGTCAAGTTCAAATAATATCCTTTATTACTTCACCGGCAATTATCAATCCTGCAACCGATGGTACAAAAGATATGCTGCCTTTAACTTTAAATTTCCGGCCCTGATTTATGGTGCAGTCATTGGTGTTAATTGGATGTTCCTTTGAATAGACTACCTTCAGTTTTTCTATATTTCTTTTTCTAAGGTCTTTTTTCATTATTCTGGCAAGGGGACATACAGATGTTTCATAAATGTCAGCAACTTCAAACATTGTCGGGTCCAATTTGTTTCCTGTCCCCATTGAAGAAATGACCGGAACGCCAAGAGCATCGCATTTGCAGATAATTGCAATCTTGGCCATTATGGTATCCACACAGTCTACAGCATATGAAAGGTCTTCTGTAATGATGTCCAATTCCGAATCGGCCATATAAAACTCTTTATACACTTCTACATTTGCATTTGGATTGATTTGCTGAATTCTTTCCTTCATTAAGTCAACCTTATATCTGCCGATTGTATTTACTGTTGCAATCAGCTGCCTGTTTATGTTGCTTTCATCTATCTTGTCATAATCAACCAAGATGAAATTGCCCAATCCGCTTCTGGCAAGTCCTTCGCAGACATAAGAGCCGACACCGCCAAGGCCAAAAACGGCAACCTTGGCATTGCTCAATTTTTCCATTCCATCATTTCCAACCAACATTTCTGTTCTTGAAAACTTCTCGTCCATATCCATACACCAAAAAATATAATTTAATTCAGTTTATTATATAATAATTGATGTCAAAAGAATAAAAACTTAATGCAAGTGAGGATTTTAATGATAATTGATACACATTGCCACATCTACAATAGCGAAATGGAAAATGCAGAGGAAATAATAAATGAAGCTGCAGAAAACGATATACATATGATATTGAACGGCACTGACCCTTTAAGCAATAGGGAAGTATTGGAATTGTCTGCTAAATATGAAAATGTCCATGCGGCCTTGGGATATTATCCATCTTTTGCAGATGAGATAACAGATGAAGACATTTCCTTATTGGATAAGCAACTTATCAGTGATAATGTAATCGCAGTAGGTGAGATTGGTTTAGACTATTACTATTCAAAGGATAATAAGGACAAGCAGAAGGAACTTTTTGAAAAAATGTTGAATCTGGCTGAAAAACATTCTTTGCCTGTAATTGTACATTCAAGAAAGGCCATGCAGGATACCTTTGACATGTTAAAAAAACATGATTTGACAGGATCCATGCATTGCTATCAGGGTTCAGGAGAAATGGCACTGGAATTCATTAAATTGGGTTTCTATATTGGAATAGGAGGTCCGATTACTCACAAAAATAACAAGAAAGCAAAAAAGATGCTTAAAAAGATTGATATCAATCATATGCTTGTAGAAACAGATTCTCCCTATCTGACTCCGGAAGAAAAAAGGGGAGAGAAGAATACATCATTGAATCTAATATATGTTATACGAAAAATTGCGCAGGAACTGGATATGCAAGATGATGAAATCACTGAAATAGCCACAAATAATGCAAAGAGATTGTTTAAAATATAATATTTCAGAGAAAACATTCATTTTACAATAATAAATTCAAATCCTGCTTTAGGACCAATCTACAAAACTTTTTTTAATTTTCTTTGTCCAGTATTGTTTACATAACACCAATACAATTAAAAATCATTTAAAAAATTTTAAATATTTTAAATTATTAAATATTAAACAAGTAAATTATATTTAGTTTTTCAAAAAATATAATTTATAATTGTCAGGTGATTTAAATGGATATCAAAAAAGTTGTAGTAGCTGGTGGAGGAGTTTTAGGTAGTCAGATTGCTTATCAA
>NZ_JAZNAN010000029.1:0-25844 GCF_045586545.1 Methanobrevibacter sp. | reverse complement strand
GCTTTAACATTCAATTTTAAATATTGAAAAAATTAGATAAAAAAAGAAAAGTAGAGTAGGATTCTATTCGACTTTGAATCCTGCTTCTTCGACAGCTTCGTTAATGTCTTCATCACTTACATCTTCAGACATGGTAATTGTAGTAATTCCAGAATCTAAATCTGCTTTAGCATCTTCAATTCCGTCAACATCCTTCAATGAAAGTTCTACAGCATTTACACATGATGGGCAGTGCATACCCACAACTTTAATTTCTTTTTCAGCCATAATAAATCACCTTAATATCGTTAGTTAATATTATGCCTTTGATTTATTTAAAGTTTTAGTTATGCCTAATTTTTTAGGTTTTTTATAGTTTCTTTTTGATAGCTTGTAATTGATTAGTGTTGATGAATAGATGATTACAACAACTGAGCCGATATTGTGTATTAATGCCCCTTCAATGGGATTCAAAAGCCCCAAAATTGCCAATCCCATTGCGATTATATTTAGGGATAATGCAAATCCGATTCCAATATTGATTATTTTGATTGTTTTTCTAGCTACTCCAATCAGATGGGGGATATCTTCTATATTGTCATTTATTAATGCAATATTTGCTGCTTCGACGCTGATGTCACTTCCAATATCTCCCATTGCTATTCCCACATTTGCTTTCCTCAAAGAGGGAGCATCATTTATTCCGTCACCAATCATTGCAACCTTATGTCCAAGAATCTGTTCTCTTTTAATGTATTCAGTCTTATCCTCTGGCAGGCAGTTGAATTTAACATTTCTGACTTTCACTTGTTTTGCAATGAAATTTGCTGTTTTTTCATTGTCTCCGGTTAATAGAGTAGTTTTAACTCTTAATCTTTTTAGCATTTTAATTGTTTGTTTGGAACTGTTGCGCAAGGTATCTGCTAGCAGCACATTTCCAATAATTTCTCCATCTTTTGCCACAAATATTTGAATTTCGCCATTCTGAGGTTCTTCACTGTATTTTAAGTCAATATTTTCTTCTTCAATAAGTTTTTTGTTTCCAGTAACTATTTTTGTATCATTTATTATTCCGCTAACTCCTTTTCCAATATGCATTTTGAAGTTTTCAACTTCTGCCAAGTCAGTTTTATTATAATATTTTACAATCGCTTTTGCTAAGGGATGTTCTGATTTTGATTCTAAAGATGAAAGCAAGAACATCATCTCCTCAGGGTTGTCTGATATTACTTTAATAACTTCTGGAGTTCCATATGTCAGGGTTCCTGTTTTATCGAATACCAGTTCATCAACATGAGCTAATTCTTCTAGGGATTCTCCATCTTTTACCAACACACCATATTTTGTTAGGTTTCCAATTGCCGCCATAATTGCGGTTGGTGTGGCCAGAACTAATGCGCATGGACAGAACACAACTAAAATTGTAACAGATCTACTTATTTCAAATGTGAATAAGTAGGTTAATACTGCTGCTGTAAAAGCTATTACAACAATCATTGTCGCCCATTTGTCTGCGGTTCTTACAATTTTTGCATTTTCAGGTTTTGAGGATTCAACCAATCTTATTAATTTTTGAAGGGAACTCTCTTGGCTGATTTTGGTGGTTTTCATTGTAAAGGATCCATAAAGATTGATTGTTCCACTGTAGACTTCATCATTTTCTTTTTTGTCAACTGGAAGGGATTCTCCAGTTAATGTGGCTTGGTCAATTGAAGTTTCACCATTTACTATTAATCCATCAGTTGGAATGCTTTCTCCAGGAAGAACTTTTAAGATATCTCCGACTTGTACGCTTTCGACAGATATTTTTTCTTCAATTCCATTTCGGATTCTTGTTGCAACTTGAGGTGTCATATTTATAAGTTCTTCAATTCTTCCTTGAGTTTTCCTGACAGTATAGTCTTCAAGAAATCCTCCAATTGCCATGATTGTTGCAATTTCTCCAGCAGCAAATACTTCCCCAATAAGAATTGATGCAATTATTGCTATTGAAACAAGTACATCTGCCTTTATATCGAATTCAGTTATTAGTCCTTCGCAGCATTCTTTAAATATTGGAACTCCACAAAGGATTACTGCAATCCATGAAATATATTCGAGAGATAGGATAAAACTACTGATTACACTTATGGTTGAGACAATTATAAGTATAATGTCTATTTTCTGGTCTCTTGTAAAATTCATATTATCATCCCCTTTAGTATAGTATACCCCATAGGGTATAAAGTTATTTTAAAAAAAATTAAAGTCTGGAGTAATATTCTAGAATTGATGAAATTTCACCTAAAGCGTCATCTGCATCACCCTCTGTAATGGCTTCTTTGACGCAGTGTTCCAAGTGTCCTTCCACAATGATATGTCCGACTTTATGTAATGCTGATTTTGAAGCATTAACTTGCATCAATATCTGTTCACATGGAATATCTTCATCTATCATACGATCGATTGCATTAATCTGTCCTATGATTTTTTTGATTCTTCTATGTAAATTTTCACTATCCATACATTCTTTCAAAATAACACATCCTATACCTATGGGGGTATATATTTGCAATAGTATATAAATGTTTTGGATTTCAAAAAAAATAAAAAAAGAAGGAGGAAAATTTCAAGATTATGCTTGATTTTCCATTTCCTCAAATTTAGCCGGGAAATATTCATCTACGACATATTCAAGCCCGTATTTTGAGAAAGATTGCTGTTCTGCTTTCTTACCAATCTTAAGCATCTTTTTAATTTCTGTCTGCCAGAAATCAGTTTTATACCTTGGGTCTTTAGAAAGCTCTTTAAGTCTCATAACGTCAACATCCTTGAGTTTATCAGTTGGCAAGTCATAATTGATAATGTCAGATGCGGTTACTCCAATGAATTTGGCATCTGGGGTTGCAAGTTGATGATTAACGTGAGCTAATTTTGCACTTCCAGAAATAATAACTTGTCCAATATGGAATCCCCAAGGGTCTCCGTCGTTACAGATGTAGACAGGTAATCCTTTTTCTTCATTAAGTCTTTTAATGAATCTTCTTGTAGCACGAGCAGCTTGTCCTTTAAGCCCAACAATTAAACAATTAAATCTTTTGTGAGCATTTTCTTGAACTAATCTATGGAACATTCCCATTGTTTCCACAGCTAGTACTTTATCAACATTACAATCCTCCAATTCAACTTGGTCAATTGTCGGTGAGATGGTATATCCGGATTTTCCCATTTTACTTGCGTTAATTTCTGTACCTTCATCTATTAATGTGAGGTCACCGTAAACTGATGCACCGTCTTCTTCAGGCATTAGTCCTAATTCTTCACGGGTAACACCAAGAGTTACTTCTAGGTCTTCTCCAACAATGTTTGATTCCTGTTGTGTCTTAAAGCTAATGCCCCAACCTTCAGAAACATAATACATCTCCCTGATGGTAGCGGTTTTTTCTCTTGCAACTAAATCTTTACAGAAATTACCAACATAAACCATCTGACCCAATTTTCTGATTTGTTTAACATTACCTAGGGATCTTTTACCGTATCTGTCACCTAATACGTAGTATCTTTTAGCATTATCATAAACAATGTTTCCTGTACCCCTAGAAGGAACCTTAACACTTGGGACTTTACTTGCTTCAACATCTTCGATAATTTCTTGGCCCAAACCTTTTAATTTATTGAGAGTGTACTCTTTTCTTTCGTCTTTATGTGATTTGTTTTTTGCTTCACTCATTTAAATCACCTAATCCTCAAAACCATCTTCAACATCATCGTCTTGGAAGTTATCTAATGCGGATTGTCCATCTTCAACAACATGTCCAAATTCATCAACTTCTTCCATAATGATTGCATCAAGTTCTTCTTCCTCTTCTTCTTCCACGGTCTCACCAAGCAATTCAGCAAGAGCCCTTTTAGTCACTTTAACTAATATGTCTTGGTATTCAGGAACTCCAGTTTCACCAAGTTTTGCAGCTTCTTCAATAATAACTGGAACATAATCTTCAAATACTTTTGAACGTTTTTCTTTTTCTTTTGCTGCTTTTTTAGCTCTGATATGTTTTTGTAATTTACGAGCTAATTTCATGGTTGCCTGTCTGATTTCGTGGACGATTTCAGGTTCAGGGGAAACACTTTGTTTTCCTGTAGAGAGATATGGTACTTGTGTTGAAATAATATTGACAAATAAAGTTAATGGAGTGTTGTCCATATCTCTTAAGCCGTAACGTTTCCAATCAATACTTTTGAGCGCTTCTGTAATTGCACAGCTTCCTGCATCAAATGTTAATGGGACTCTGTTAGCAAATCTCATAATTTCAGATTTTCTTTGTTCTTTAACGACTCTGCCAGCATTTCCACCATATGCAAGACCCGCTTCAATAATAAATGAAACACCACCTGCATAAGTCACAGGTTTTCTGGTAATTGTTGCGACAAATTCCGGTTGAAGGATTTGTTTCATACCTTTTTCAACCTGTTCGGAACCGATTGGTATAAGTCCGTCTGTAGGCGGAGCCATGAATTTCATTTTCTTAAAGCAATGAACAATAGCTTCCGCTTCAGGGAATGTCATTGCTTTTGGACGTTTGTTCATGTCAATTCCAGTGATTTGAGCGATTTCATCAACTCTTTTATTTGACATTCTTGACAAAGAAGAGGTTAACATACTTTTATATCTTCTGCTGTCAGTATTTTTTGCCATTGTCATTAAATCGTCAGCACTTACACCTTTAGGGTGAGGCAATACTTCTTTTGGCTGTACTGGAACAACGTTCGCTGCTCTTTTAAAGATATATTTGTGTCCAGATGGGTCTCTGAAAGTAATTTTTGCATGTGGGTTTCCAATCATGGTTCTTCTGATGTATTCAAAAGCACCTTGTTCTGCAAGAGAGTATGAAACATCTTTGAATTGTAATTCAATGCATACTCCAGTACTTTCAGCAGGATAATCTTCTCTTTCCATTAAAATTCCGCGGTTGTTTTCAACATCCATTTGGAATTTCATCTTGACTCCTTTGATTTCGTTTCCTTCTCTGTAACATGAAATTACACGAGCAGGTTTTCCAGTTGTCATTTGGGATAAGAGAACACAACCACTACAACCTAAACCTTGTTGTCCTCTAGATTGGATGTTTCTGAATTTAGATCCTGCAAACATCATACAGTATACTTGCATTACATAATCTTCAGGAATTCCAGGTCCATTATCCTTATGTCTTAAAATATAATGTTCTTTGTCAACACGTTTAAGTTCGATGTCGATATCAGGCAAGATTCCCGCTTCTTCACATGCATCAAAACTGTTTGTAATCAGTTCGTGAAATACAATTGTTAAAGAACGGATTTTACCAGTGAATCCCAACATCTGCTTGTTTTTTCTGAAGAATTGGGAAGGGGTCAATCTATCAAAATCCTTTTCCCAATCCAATCCTAGTTGTTGATCCAAAATTTTTCCTCCTTATAAATTTCAATGTTTTATTTTATTATTATGACTATATTTAAACAAAGTGAGAGAGCATTTGTAAAGTAATATTTTTACAGTACCCTATCTAGTCGGTTCAAATATATGGTAAAATAATAATTTTAAAACATGTAGAAAATATGGTATTTATACTACACTATCTATATATGATGGTCAAAGTATATAATAGTTTGCAATTATATGCATAATTTTTATAGCAAACTTGCATTAAAATTGATTGCTAGGTGTAATATTTCTTTGATTTGTTATTATAAGGTGAGTATGTTGTTTTATTTTTAAATAAATAAAAAGTTGTATGGTTGTGAAAAATTGTTTTTTGAAGAAAAAATTATCAGGAGTTATTCTCCTTTAAAATCTTCTTCATCAAATTCAATACCTTCTTTGAATTCGATTTTATCATCTTCAATTCCAACAAGGTCCTTGAATTCCTTCATTTTTAAATTTTCTTTTTTATGTTCTAAAAATCCATAAACTGATTTGTGTCTGGATCCATTTAAAATCATTTCAATGGCCTCTTTTGCAATCATGACATTTTCCATTTCTCCAATTAATGAAACGGTTTTTCCATAAACTACCATGTCAACTTCAGCCATTTCAGTAATGATTTCGCGTGTCTTACCATCTTTTCCAATAATTCTTCCTTTATGTCTTGCTAGTGCTTTTCGGGATTTTCCAATATATAATGGTAAACTGATAATTTCTAAATAAATTTCATCTCTGACTAATTTAAGTGCAACTTCCGGATTAAATCCACGGGCAATTGCTTTAACAATGTGGTTTGCATTCCAAACTCCTAATGGGTCTTCCATGTCTTCTCTAGGTGAGATATAAACAATTCCATCTTCACTGTCAATGTCTAGTATGGTTCCAGTTGCATTTTCAATGGATTTTTTTACTTTACCATTGCTTCCGATTAATGCCCCCACTCGGTTTTGGGGTATTTTCAAATAATCTGTTTCGGGCATAATTTCACCTTTTATTTTTAATAATAATTATTTAATCGAAATTATTTATAATTTAGGTTTATTTAAATATCTTAGCATGGATTAGGATATCAATAAAAATAATTATTTATCATGAAATTTAAATTAATTATTAATTAAAGAAATTTGGTAATAGGTGAATTATGGCCAAAAAACCTTCATTATATAAACAGGATAATAATAAAAGACCTCCTTCATTATACAGAAAGGAAAATGATAAAAGGTCTTCATATGGGAGAAACTCACGAAATAGGAGTAGCAATCAATCAAATATTGATTTTGCAAAAGTATTGTCAGGAGTTTTCCTTTGGATAAAACGAAATCCTAAAATGACCAGAAATATTTTCCTGATTGTTATTTTATTATTGACTGTGTTTTTAGTTGCAAGCCATATTCCTAATGGCAACAATTTTGAAGAGACACCTATACCAATTACTGTTATAGGCAATAACTCTTTAGGAACAGTGTACAAAGAGGGGCCTTTTGGAAATAATGACTCCGATGTTTCAATAGCATATATTCTGGGAGTCCATCCAAGAGAGATTGGTGCTCATCGGTTAATGGAGCAAGCATTAAGAGAAAAAGCGGATTCTTTAAATTGCACATATTATTTATATAAAATTAATGTAAGCTCATCTTCATCAGATTTCGACCAGTCCAGACTTAATGGCCAAATTTTGGCCAATAAATTTGTAGTTCCCGATATTATTGAAAATAATTTTAGCGCTGCTATTGATGTGCATTATAGTAATGGATATTGGGGAGTTTCAAGATTTGTCTTCACTCCAAATGAGAACAATACTGTTTCCAGCCAAATTGGCCATGCAATTGCCAATAACTTCCCATGGATGACATATTATGTGCCTCCAGACCCAAGCAGTCCGGAATTTGTAACAGGACCATTAAATAATGGCGGGGTGCCTGCAATAATCTATGAAGCCTATACGGATGATGATAATAATGTTACATTGGACCATGACAGACAAATAGTTGATTTTGTGGATAGGTGGGCCATTAATCATTTATCACAGCCTGAAGAAAAAGCATTTTTCATATTCTAGAGTGAAATGTTAAGTCAGGCGGTGTTGTTTCTAAGTAACTATTAAAATAAATAAAATCAAAAAAATAAAAAAAGGTTTGGAATTTAAGACATCATGCCCATTCCAATCATTGATATTCCAAAAATCATAGTTAATACGAATGAAAGTATCATTAATACTACAGCAATAATAATGATATATTTTGCATGTTTTTTAAGATATTCATCATCACCTTTGGCGAAGTATAATACTAATCCGTAAATTAAACCAATAAATGAGAATAATATTGCAAGGATATAACCAATAATTACAAGTATTTTGTTGGTATCCATGTTTTTCACCTCTTAAAAGTTATATAATAAGATGATATTTAGGACATATATATTTTTTAACATTTTGAAGAATGTTTAAACGGAATGTTTTCAAATTAAATATTTAAAACTTTGGTGAAACTATGCCCTAATAAAGAACTTATTTATGTATATTCGGGTAATATGTCTATACTACAACAAATAGAAAAAAAGAGTAGATGAAAATCATCTACTTGACTTTAACGCTAGATTTTATTGTGTCTTTTAGGTAAGTAACTTTGACAGTGTATTTTTTACCTTTTTTGAGCTTTTTGATAACTTTCTTCTTCAAGGTTTTCTTTGCAATTCCTTTTTTATTGGTTTTTACTTTATAGGTTTTGCCGTTGAATTTGAAGGTTATCTTTTTGCCTTTTTGAAGTTTGCCGTTGATTTTAAGCTTTGCTTTTAAGGTAAATTTCTTGGATGTCTTTTTGACAGTTACTTTGCTAGCCTTAAGAACTTGTTTTACGGTTACTGTGTTTTTCAGTGTTTGTCCTTTGTATGTGGTGGTTATTGCGTATTTTTCAGGGGTTTGTGTTATTTCAATTTTGGCTATTCCGTTGTTGTCAGTTTGAACTGATGTAGTTTTGCCATTGATTGTGAATTTAACTTCTTCTCCGGCCCCAACAGTTCGGTTGTCATCTGTTACAACTTTAACGCTGAAGTAAGATTCGCCAGCATAATCCGCCGCAATGTTTTTGTTGTTGATTATTTTAGTATCATCAACCACAGTGTAGACTTTAAGACAAACGGTTTTGTTTTCCAGCTACATAATCTGCTTCCTAATTTAAGTGTCCAGGAAAATGTGGAAATACCTCTTGTCGGAACTAATTTGTCTGAAAGTGAAAAAGAGAAAAGGGCCTTGACATATATTGAAGCCGTTGGCCTTTTAGATAAAAAAGACAATAAACCAAATAAGTTATCTGGTGGGCAACGCCAAAGAGTAGCTATTGCAAGAGCATTGGTGAATAATCCATCGATTATTTTTGCTGATGAACCAACAGGTTCTCTAGACTCAAAAACAGGCGAAATGGTTTTAAACATTCTAAAAAATATGCATGAAAAGTACAATGTAACATTGGTAATAGTAACGCATGACATTGACGTTGCAAAATTAGCTGAAAGGACAATTGTAATTAAAGACGGCCAAATTATTGAAGACCGCATTAATTGATTTAAGAAGGAACTGGACTAGGATATCCAATTTATACAATTTTTAAAACTTTTCATTGTTTGAATTGAATATTAGAAGGCATATTCAAAACTTTGGTGCAACATATTCCCAGACTTCTTCAAAACTAGTTTCCACGCTAAGCTTTGTGTATTCTCTTACAAGTGTGTTAATGTCCCTTTCAAGCAATTCTTTTGAAATTGGATTGTCTAAAACTACAGATTGTGAAACGTCAATAATGACTGGTTTCTCATCTTTGTTTAAGATATTGTAATTGGATAAGTCTCCGTGGACTAATCTAGCTTCATTAACGAATAGTTTTAGTTCGACCAGTAGTTTATTCCAAAACTCTTCTGGATTTTTTGGAGGCTGGTTTTTAACGGGTTGTGCAGGATTTCCATATTCATCTCCAATAAATTCAATTAAAAGCACATTATTTGAACTTGTTATTGGTTTTGGAACAGTTACTCCCGCATTATCCAGTCTAGTTAGGTTTTTAAATTCTTTTGTAACCCAGGAATAGATGATTTTCCTTTTGTTTTTAGTTTTAATGTTGAATCTTGGATCTCCTTTGAGGTAATAATCCATTTTTTTAAAATCAGAAGTAGCAATTCTGTAAATCTTAACCGCTACAAATTTCTCATCATCAGTAATGCCGGTTAAGACATTTGCTTCCTTACCTGTACTGATAGCTCCGTTTAAAATATCAATGTATCCCTGATTAGCTAATTTATACAATGTTTCTAAGGTCAGTTTATCGAAAATTTCATTTCCCACTTTTCTATCTGAGCTATCCTTTTTTCTTTTTTGGGAATGCAATTTTTCGTGTTTAGCATCCGCTTTAGCTATTTTTGAATCCATTAAAATCAAAAAAATAAGTAGTTAGACTACATTTTTAGGTAGCCTTTTCTCTCAAGCCAATTTGATTCGGTTTTTGTGTATCTCCAAATTACATCAGCTTTTTCATCAGATTGGAAATCCCATGGTTTTACAAGGATTACGTCTCCTTCACGAATCCAAATACGTTTTTTCATTTTTCCAGGGATTCTGGTCATTCTTATATTTCCATCGGCACAACGAACTTTTAATTTTCCGTGTCCCATAATTTGTTCAACTACTCCTGGGATTTCTCCCTTTTTAGGAGTTCTCACTCTTCTATATTCTTGTTGTTGATTGTTATTAGGTTTAGACAAATACTCTCCTCCAAAATAATAATAAATTTCTGCATAAGATTAAATTATTTATATATTTATCAATATACTATATATTAATTTATTGTATTTTTATAGTGGTGATTATGGGAACTGAATTTTTAAAAATTAAAGAATGTGAAGAAGCTATAGATATTATTCAAAATTTATTCAATGAAAATTTAAAACCACAAAGTGAAGAAATTCAAGTCAGTGAAGCTTACGGAAGAGTTTTGTTTGATGATGTTTACTCCAGAATGGACTTTCCTCCATTCGATAAGGCCTTAAAGGATGGATTTGCAATACTTGCAAGCGATAGTTTTGGCGCTTCAGAGGAATCTCCAAATACTTTAGAGGTCATTGATTTTTTAGAAGCCGGTTCAACTACTGATAAAAAGGTTGAAGAAGGAAAATGTATTGAAATCAGTACTGGTGCTGCAATGCCTGAAGGAAGTGAATCCGTTGTCATGGTTGAATATGCTGAAAAGTTTGATGATAAGGTAAATCTCCTAACAACCGCAACTCCAGGTCAGGACGTTGCCAAAAAAGGGTCTGACATTGAAGAAGGCAAATTGATTCTCAAAAAAGGAGATTTCTTAAATCCCGGCAAAATTGGAATATTGCTTTCACAGGGCTTTGAAACAATAGAAGTTTATAAAAAACCTACTGTTGGTGTTGTTTCATCTGGAAATGAAATTACCCTTCAGGGTGAAGACTTGCCATATGGTAAAATCTATGACGTTAATGGAGGAATGATTAAAAACGATGCTCTCTCCTGTGGTGCTGATGCTCACTTTTTAGGAGTCATGAGAGATAACTATGATGAAGTTAAGGATAAAATCACAGAATCTTTAAAGGAAGTTGATGTTTTACTTTGCTCAGGCGGAACATCAGCGGGCCTTGGAGATGTCTTAAAGCATGTTTTGGATGAATTGGGCGAGGTTTACATTCACGGAATATCTGTTCAACCGGGTAAACCTACAATTGTCGGAGTCATTGATGGCAAATTAGTTATCGGATTGCCGGGCAATCCCGTATCTGCCTTAATGATATTCAACGCATTCATTGCAGAGCCATTAACTAAATTGGCAGGCATTGATAAGGATTTTGAACTTGAAACAGTTAAAGGCAAGATCACAAGAAGAATCCATTCCCAAGTTGGAAGGATGCAGTATCAACTTGTTAAAGTCGATGGTGAAAATGTAAATCCGATATTTAAGGATTCAGGAGCTATTTTCTCCCTATCAACTGCAGACGGTTATGTAAAAATTCCAAAATTAATTGAATTGGTTGATGAAGGAGAGGAAGTAGAAGTTTATTTATTTAATTAGGGTAATAATTTTAAGTAAGGTGTAATTATGGATTATGAACTAAAAGTCATTCCGGAACAAAAATGGGGAGTTATTAATTGTAAAACCCCAATTGAGGATTTAGAAATATTTCTCTCTATCTTATTGGGATGGGTTGATGCAGAAGAGATTGAAACTGAAGGAGAACCTTTTATTGTGTATTACTCTCCAAGACATGAAGTTAACCAAGGCGATGCAGTATATGATGTAGGTATTGTACTTAAAGAGGACGTTGATGAAACAGATAGGATTCGTGTTGTTGACATGGTTATTTCAGATACAGTCCTATCCGGAATACATTATGGGTCAACAGACAATATTTTAGATACTTATGCTAAGTTAGTTGAAGTTGCTCAAGCAAATAATTATGATATTATTGGATCACCTAAGGAGATTTTAATTAAGGGCATTCATAATTGTGATGATGAAAATGAATACGTTACTGAAATTCAATTGCCAATTATTGAAATGTAGGGGTTTATATGTCTAAAGAAGAGTTTGATATTGATAAAGAGATTGAGAAACTTGCTCGCAAAACTAATGTTAATATGAAAAAATCAGAAAATTCTTTTGAAAGCAGATTAAAACAATTAGATAAAGATATTGAAAAAGTTTCAAATAGAAAAATTAAAGAGTTTGATGAAAACAAAAAGTTAACATCAGAGTATTTAAGTATTGACTACAAGCAAGACACTATTGAAAGATATAGGGAAAAATTAAAGAATATTTAATTTTCCTTCTTTTTTTTAATTTTGCCCAACAACTCTTAAATCATGTACTAAGAGTTTCGGTATGATATATGAACCGTATTGTTTTATTTCTGAATCGATTCCTTCTACTTTTTTCATGATTTCAAAAATATTTCCAGAAATCATGGCCTTATTAATAGGGTCGGTTAACTCACCATTTTCTATTTTAAAAGCATTGCTTGCTTCAACAGAGAAATCTCCAGAAATTGGATTGGCTGTATGGGCTCCCAAAACGCTTGTTGTTAAAACTCCCTTATCAATTTCGGATAAATTTTTCATTTCACTAAATTTAAACTCTAAATTGGTTGGTGAAATCATTGGTGTGGAGTAATATGAACCTCTAAGTCCATTTGAAGTTGTTTCAACACCTTCCTTATTTGCATTGTATATGTCATAAATGAATGAGTTTAAAATGCCGTCTTTTATCAAATCAGTTTTTCGGCTGACGCTGCCTTCCCCATCACATTTTGATGTGCACATTCCTTTTTCCAAAAGGCTATTGTCGGTTAGTGTTAATGTAGGGTTTGCAATTTCAGTATTGATTTTATCCTTTAGGATGGATCTTCCCCTCATAACATTTTCACCATTAAATGCTCCTAAAAATGTTTGTAGAAGTCCAATTGCAGCATAATAATCAAGTACAACACTATAATCATTGGTTTCAATAGGTTTTGTATTAATTGAACTTTTTGCCAGGTCACATACCTCATTAGCTAATCTTTCACCATCCAAGTCAAAGAATCTTGAAGATTGTGAGTTGAATGCAGTTGCAATGTTTCCATCTTTTTCAAGCATTACTGATAGTCCTATTCCAAATCCTGTTCCTTCATCTTCTATTGAAACGCCATTTGAATTTATTATCAATGACCTTCCTTCACTTGCTGAAAAACCGGACCCGGTCACTTCACATCCGCTATCGCCGACTATACTAATTGTATTTTTTAGAAATTCCACAGATTCATCTAGGTTTAATTCATTGAATTTTTTATCATAAACTTTTTTAACGCTTGGAATTTTTTCAACTTCAGCGAAAGAATAGTTTTCATCAGCTTTATTTAATTTTGTATTTTCAATAGCCTGACTTGCGCTTTCAGCTATTTTGTCCAAGTTTGAAGTAAATGCAAATCCTTGTTTATTGTCTTTGATTACCCTTATTCCAACGCCCATATCTATTTCTTCTTTTGCAAAGTTTAATTCGTCTTTTCGTGAATCTAATTCGATTGATTTTGATTCATCAACATAAATTTCATAGGCATCGCAGTTCTTTTCAACTTCTTTTTTTGCAATTTCCGCTATTTCATATATCATATTAATCCCTATAGTGCAAATTTTTCAATAGCTTCAGCCACTCCATCACCAAACTTTTTTTCACAGGTATAAGTGCTGATTTCTTTTAGTTTATCTTCAGCATTGCCGACAGCTATTTTATAACCTGCTTCTTTTAGGAAATCCTCATCATTCTGGCTGTCTCCAATTGCCATTACATTTTCCATGTTAATTCCGTTTCTTTCACATAGATATCTGAGGGAAGTTCCTTTATTGACACTTTTATTAGTTACATGCAATGCAAAACCGCTGTCGTAAATCTCAAGCTCGTTAAGGTATTCAAAATCTTCTAATGCTTCTTCTAATTCACTTCTTGGAAGTGTTTTATAGAATACTGTTTCAGTTAATCTGTACATGTTGTCATGAGATGCATGAATATCGAATTTTTCACCCAGTTTTTCTTTTAGGTGATTTTCAGCTGAAGTTATAAAGTCCCTTTCAACTAAAGTTTCAACAGCATTGTTGTTTTCTCCTTCTTTAAAAACAACTCCTCCGTTTTCACAGACAATTCCTCCGCTGCATCCAATAAGTACTTCGGTGGCATATGCATAATTCACAACATTTCCAGTGACAATTATTGTAGGTATTCCTGCCGCTTCTGCTTTTCTTAAAGCTTCTATTGCGGATATGCAAATTCTCCTTTTTTCGTCAGTTATTGTTCCGTCTATATCTACTGCAATTGCTTCAATTGTCATGTTATCCTCTTGAATATCTGTGTGCGATGTTGCATGTTCCCTCTTTACTTACCATGCATGCTCCAATTGGGTGAAGTGGATTGCATGCCTTTCTAAATAATTTGCAGTCTTCAGGACGGGCAAGGCCTCTTAAAATCGGACCGCAAATACATCCTTTAGGAGCTTCATTAACGTCTTTTACTTCAATGTCGTATTTTTCACGGGCATTGAATTCGCTGAATTCATCTTTAATTTCCAGGATTGAATTTGGTATTTTAGGAAATCCTCTCCATTCTCTTGATGTCACATCAAATACCTGGTCAATCATATCCTGTGCAATGACATTTCCTTCTTCTCTCACTGCTCTTTTGTATTCGTTTTCTATTTTCGGTGTTTCGTTTTCGATTTGTCTTAAAATCATATAAACTGACATTAATATGTCCAATGGATTAAATCCTGCTACAGTTTGAGGAATTCCATAGTCGGTTGAGAAGTATTCGAATGGTTTGGTTCCAATAATTGTACAGACATGCCCAGGTTCAATCAATGCATTCAATGTGGTTTCACCAGAATTAATTAAAAAATCAATAGCTGGGGGTATTAGTCTGTGACATGAAAGCACTGAGAAGTTTTCAGGAGGGGTAGCCAATAATTCTGCAGCGGTTGTTGGTGCAGTAGTTTCAAAACCTGCAGAGATGAATGCAACATCATTATCTTCTTTTTCAGCTATTTCAATAGCTCTGTTGATTCCATACACGACCCTAACATCTCCCCCTTCAGCTTTTGCATCGGCAAGGGATCTTTCAGAACCCGGCACTCTTAACATGTCTCCGAATGTTGTAATTGTTACTCCTCTGTCAATCAGTTCCAATGCTTCATCAATTTCACGTGATGGAACTACACAAACCGGACAGCCCGGACCTGCAATGATTTCCACTTCGTCTGGAAGCAGACTTCTTATTCCGTTTTCCATAATGGTATGTTCATGTGACCCACAGACGTGCATAATTTTAACGGGGGTAGCTAATTCATTTATTTTCGCTATCATCTTTTGTGACATATCTTTCATATTCATTTTTACACCGAAGATTTAATATTATATTGTAAATATATTTAGTAGTGTATTAATTTAAAATTTTTGTAATATTAAGGGATTAACATGTTTATGAATAATATGATTTTAGTAGTTATTCCAGCAAGAGGAGGTTCAAAGGGAATTCCTCGTAAAAATATCAGATTATTAAACAACAAACCATTAATCGCATATTCTATCGAAACAGCAAAAGCATCTCAATATGTCGATGATGTTGTGGTAACTACTGATGATTCTGAAATTGCATTGATTGCTGAGAAATTCGGAGCTAGCGTTGTAAGGCGTTCTGAAGAATTGGCAACTGATGAAGTTCCGCTTGATCCGGTAATTTTCGATGCAATGATTCAAAAAGAAAAAGTTGCTTTCGATGAATATGATATTGTAATCACTCTTCAACCTACTTCTCCATTAGTTAAAACAGAAACTTTGGATGCTGCAATTGAAAAATTTGAAGATTTTGCAATTGACAGTGTTATTTCTGTTGTGGATGATAGGCATTTGACTTGGGGATATGATGAAAATAATCAAAGATTTTTCCCGAATTATATTGAAAGAGTAAATAGGCAATATTTGCCAAAATCTTTTAAAGAAACTGGGGCCATATTGGCTTCCCGCCGCAATTTCATTAATGAATACTCAAGATTAGGAACTAATCTAGATTTGGTTGAAGTTTCTAGAGAAGAAAGTGTTGACATTGACAATTATGAGGATTGGTGGATAGCTGAAAATTACTTGCAGAAGAAAAAGATAGCTATTGTTGTCAATGCTTATAGTGAAATTGGAACTGGTCATGTTTACAGATGTTTGTCAATTGCATCCAAATTGGTTTTCCATGAAGTTTTGTTCTTGTTAAATGAAGAGCACCAACTTGGAATAAACATCGTTGATAATCATAATTATACTTATAAAACCTATGACGGTGAAGACGACTTATTAGATATTTTAAGGGAATATAAACCTCAAATGGTTATAAATGATATTTTAGACACTACTTCTGAGTATATTTCTACTTTAAAGCAAGAAGGTTATTTTGTCGTTAATTTTGAAGATTTAGGTGAGGGAACTTTACTTGCCGATGTAGTGTTTGATGCATTATATGAGCATGATGCTGAAGAGGAAAATATTTTCACCGGCCATAAATATTATATTCTAAAGGACGAATTTTACTTCCAGCCTGAAAAGATAATAACCAATGCGGTTAATAATGTTTTAATTACATTCGGAGGGACCGATCCAAATGATTTCTCACAAAAGGTTCTGGACGCAATTTTAAGCACTAATTATGAAGGAAGAATTAATGTTATTGTAGGATTAGGGTATGGTGATGTTGAAAGCCTTGTATCCAAATATGAATCCAATCCCTTAGTTCAAATTTATAAAAACGTTTCAAACATAAGCGAATTCATGTTTAAAGCCGATATAATATTTACTTCCGCTGGCAGAACAATGTATGAAGTTTGTTCACTTGGTGTTCCAACAATATGTCTTTGTCAAAATGAAAGAGAAAGAACACATGTCTTTGGAAATAAAGAAAATGGGTTTATTAACATGGGTTTAGGCGAATCTCTCACTCAACAGGAAATTATTGATGAATTTGTCAATCTTGTAAATGATTATGACTTGAGAGTTGAAATGAATAAAAAAATGCTCAATGTTGATTTAAAAAATGGATTTGAAAATATTAGGGCAATAGTTAAGGAGCAATATAGGAAATTCGAATTAAAAAGACAAATGGAGTAGGTTTAGCTATGAATATATTTAATAAAAAACCGTTTTTAATTGCAGAAATTGGTGTTAACTTTTACGATATTGCTAAAAAAGAAGGAATGTCAGATATGGCTGCTGCAAAATTCATGATTAGTGAAGCAAAAGAATGTGGCGTAGATGCAGTTAAATTTCAATCATATAAGGCAGAAACTATAGCTTCACGTAATTCTCCATCATATTGGGACTTATCTGAAGAACCGACAACTTCCCAGTTTGAATTGTTCAAAAAATTCGATAAGTTTGGAGTAGGTGAATACAGGGAGCTTGCAGAATATTGTCGCCAAATTGGGATCATGTTTTTGTCAACACCATTTGACTTCGAATCCGTTGATTATTTAGATGAGTTTATGGATGTCTATAAAATTTCTTCTTCTGATTTAACCAATATTCCATTTATAAAATATATTGCAAGTAAAAATAAACCGATATTGCTTTCAACTGGTGCATCAACTCTAAAAGAGATAAAAGAAGCGGTAAATGCTATTGAAGAAGTATCTACTGTGGATATTGCAATTATGCATTGTGTTTTATCTTATCCAACAGCATATGAAGATGCAAATTTACTGATGATTAAGGATCTGGTCGAAAATTTCCCAGATTATGAAATAGGTTATTCGGACCATACCAAACCTGACAAAAACATGGCGGTATTGACAACTGCTTATAACTATGGTGCTACAATACTGGAAAAACATTTTACATTGGATAAATCCTTGCAGGGCAATGACCACTATCATGCAATGGACCCTGATGATGTTATTAAATTCAAGTGGAATGTTCACTTTTTATCTAAGATTAATGGTATGAAAAATAAGCAGCCATTGATTTGCGAATCTTCTGCAAGAAAAGAAGCAAGAAGGTCTATTGTTGCTTTAAGAGATATTAAAAAAGGTGAAGTGATTAGTGAAGATAACATTACCTTTAAAAGGCCGGGAACTGGAATTTATCCATCACAAATTGATGATGTAATTGGAAAGGTTGCTAAAGAGGATATTCCTGAAGATACTTTGCTTAATTTTGAAATGTTGTCCTGATTTGGTGTTCTGATGTCTTATAGTGTTCATGATATTTGTGAAGTTTTTTTCAATCTTGAAGAGAAATATGACTTGAATTATCAGGAAATTCAAGGTTGTTATCCTTGGCAATTAATCAGGATGTTTCTTTATTATGACATTACAAGAAGAACACAAACATTTGGGGCGCCGCAACAGCATTCTTTATCTATTTTTGATAAAATCAAATCATTCACTCCCTTTGTAAAAAATAGTTTGATTTCCAATCCATTCAGTGGAAAGGATACTAAAGACATATTAATATTTGACCATCCTCGTAAGGTAATGTATGATGGGGAATATAGAGACATTTATAGCTATTTTTTAGTTGATTTCTTAAAAGATTCATATTCATTTGAGGTTTTGGAAGCACCTTATCTAAATAAACATTTCACAAATAAACAACCTTATATCAAATACACGGATAGAATTCAATTGGGTTCCTATATCTATAAAAAATTCAATAAGGTTGAATTCACTCAAGAAGAGCAGGAATTAATTTCTAATGTCAAAAGGGAACTGGAAGAATCATTTGATTTAAGCATTAATTTAGAATGGATATTGAAAATTCATATCCTTAATTTCACTTATGATTATAAAAAATACTCTGAACTGTTTAAAAAAAGAAGGCCAAAAATAATTTTTGTTGTTGTAGCTTATGAAAATCAGGCCATTGTTGCAGCGGCAAAGGATTTGGGAATTGCTGTTGTTGAACTTCAGCATGGTACAATCACTGATTATCATTTGGGTTATTCTTATCCACGAAAAACTAGATTGCATGGGGAGATAAAGTATTTTCCGGATAAAATCCTGACTTTTGGAGATTATTGGATTAATGAAGAGACCTGTCCGATAGATTCAAAAAATATTGTTCCAATCGGATTTCCATATTTTGAAGCTCAATCTAAAGATTTTATCAATATACAAGCAAATAATAATCAGGTCCTGTTCATCTCCCAGGGGGTAATAGGAAAATACCTATCAAAAGTTGCATCTGAACTTTCAAGCAAATTGAAAGACCATAAAATAATTTACAAATTGCATCCCGGCGAATATGAAACATGGAGACAGAATTATCCGGAACTTGTTGAGGCATCCAAACGGGACGATTTTGAAGTTATTGACAATAGCCAGACTCCTTTGTATAAATTATTTGCCGAGTCTAATTATCAGGTTGGAGCATTTTCAACAGCCATTTATGAGGGATTGATGTTTAATTGTAAGACTTTCATATTGGACGTTCCAGGTGTTGAATATTTAAGTGATTTGATTAATAAAAACTATGTATTTAAGATTACCAATTCTCAGGATTTAATTGCTAATTTAGATGAATTTACTCCTGAAGATTATGATAAAAATTTCTTTTTTAAATCTTTAGATAAAAAATTATTGAAGAGTGTGATTGATAATGGATGAATATGTCCAGTTTATTAAAAGAATTGGAATTGTAGGGATTGCCAATATCTTAATATCTCTAAGTGGCCTGATATTCATTCCGATAATTACTAAAAACTTTTCAACAGCCAATTATGGAGTTTGGGCTCAAGTCAATACTGTTATTGCATTAGTTCCAAATGTTGTTAATCTAGGTCTCCCATATACCATGGTTAGATTTTTAGCGGCTGAAAAGGATAAATCGGTAATTAAACAATCATTTTATTCGATGATGCTTTTGGTTCTAGCTTCAACATTAGTGATGATTGCAGTGTTTTTAATATTCTCACATCAAATTGCAGATGCCCTATTTGATGGCAGTATGCAAATAATGTTGATTGTCACTGTAATCTCATTTTTGGCATGTTTGAATTTAATGCTACTGAGCTACTTTAGAACATTTCAAAGAATTGCTTATTATTCCGGTTTCTTGGTATTGCAGACTTATATTGGTGTTGGAGTAAGCATTGTTTTAACATTGATGCATAAGCCTATAGAAATCGTCGTTTTAGGATTGTTGTCTGGTTATCTATTGACATTTATTGCTATGGCATTTTTAATTGTTCGTGAGCTGGGAATTACTACAAAATTTAAAAGCTTACGAGAAGAATTGAAATTTGCACTTCCAACTGTGCCGAATAATGTTTCATCTTGGGTAGTTGACTCAAGCGACAAATTTGTCATTGGAATATTTTTAGGATCTTCTGCCGTGGGATGCTATTCTCCAGGTTATGCTCTTGGGAGCATTCTTTTAATGTTTTTGACTCCCTTTGCCGTATTGCTTCCTGCAGTTTTGCCGGAATACTTTGAAGCAGGGGACATGGCTAAAGTTGACACATTCTTAAGTTATTCAATGAAATATTATCTTTTGATTACTGTTCCAGCGGCAGTGGGCATGAGTTTGCTTTCAAAGCCATTGCTGTATATTCTAACCACAACCGTCATTGCGGATAATGGATTTATGATAACTCCATTGGTTGCATTAGGTGCAATATTCATGGGAATATATGGAATTGTTAACAATATCATTATTTTGGAGAAAAAAACAACCATTTTAGGTTATATTTGGATAAGTGTAGCTATTTTAAACATTGTTTTAAACATATTTGCAGTGCCGTATCTGGGCATTTTCGGAGCAGGACTCGCAACATTAATCTGTTATTTCTTTGCGTTTGCCATAACTTTAATTTATTCTAAGAAATATGCTAAATTGCCTTTTGACTATAAATCAATAGCAAAAATTATCATTGCTTCAGTCATTATGGGCATTTTTGTCAGTTTTTCAAATCCAACAGGTATTGTAAATATTCTAATTGTCATAGCTATTGCTGTTGTGATTTACTTTGTGGTGTTGATTTTATTGAAGGGCATTGATAAAAAAGAGATAGATTTAATCAAATCAATGATTTAATGGAATTTCCCTTCATTTTTTAATTTTTCATAGTGTTCAATATTTCGGTATTTAAAGACTTTTGCAGGATGGCCTCCAGCTATTGCATATTTTTCAACATCGCTAACTACAACGCTTCCTGCTTGGATAATGGCTCCTTCTCCAATTTTAACTCCAGGCAATATTATCACACGATTTCCTAACCAAACATTGTCTTCAATAGTAACATCCTTTGAGATGATTGTGTCATCATATGGAATCGCATTGCCTTTATCATAATTGTGGATGCTTGTGATTATCATGCATTCTATACCGGAATGGAAATTATCCCCAATAATTACATTGCCTGATCCTTGGATTTTCATTCCATTAAAATTAACGTTGTTGCCTAAAGTTGTATTTGGTGTAACGTAGCTTTCACCATTTACTTTTAAGTCATTCCCATAGCTTTTAGCAACTTTCTTACATCTATGTAAGTAGAATTTTTTCTTAATATCGTTGATAATCATAATATCTAAAAAATAAAAAAAGAAAAATTAAATTTCTGAAGAGCAATCTGCAGCATATCTGTTAATTAAAACAGCACATTTGTCGATTGTTTCAGGATCTAATTTTATTGTACCAGTTCGGATTTTATTCAATAACTCTTCAATGAATAAGTCTTCATCAGTTAAAGGCATATTTATTACAACAACTTCATTGTTGATAAAGCCGACTAAGGGCTCTACAAAACAGTTTTTGATGTCATTGTCATTGAGGAAATTTATTAAATCTTCTCCTAAACTCAATGCTTTTTGTTTTATTTTATTGTCTTGTGAAAATTTAGCTTGTTTGGTAGTGTATCTAAATTTTCTCACATTTCCAGAAACTGGAATCTCTTCAATTTTATCTTCATCTAGTTCAGCGGATCCAATTAAATTTAGATTTTCATTTTCTGCTTCTAATCTAAGTTTCGGATTATATTTTTGTGATAAAAGAGCATATATTCCTGTTGGCCCTACAACTAAATGGTTTATTCCAGAATTTGAAGTTGGAGTTTTAACATTATAAAACACGTAATATTCTTCAGGAAGAG
Source organism: Methanobrevibacter sp. (assembly GCF_045586545.1). Classification (GTDB taxonomy): domain Archaea; phylum Methanobacteriota; class Methanobacteria; order Methanobacteriales; family Methanobacteriaceae; genus Methanocatella. The sequence continues at coordinate 3,767 of NZ_JAZNAN010000029.1, read as the reverse complement.
TTAACAAGTGTTCTCTGATAATTCTTGTTCTTTCTTCAGTTTCTTTCACGTCTCTTGTTTTATAAAGTCCATAACATAAGAGAATTACTCCGATAAATATTGCAACAATACCTACTCCACTATTTATTGCCAATATTTCAATAATACTTAAAATAAAGATGGCAGCACCAATAATGATGATTATTTCATTGGTGGTGAAATTCTTTATATCGAATTGAGGAGCTTTAAGTGCACCAAGTGTATTTTCTTCAGGTATTATTTCACCATTTTCTGGTTCTTTTATGCTAATTTTATCGAGGAAACTTCCTCCATTACTTTTAGTTTCAGTTTTTGGATAATATTCTGCCATTCCTTTTAAAAATTCATCTTTAAGGAAATTTTTCATGATATCATAATCATTGGTTTTTGGAACGGCAAATTCTTTACCAAATTTTGATAAAACAGATTGAGGAATTGTAGTTCTTGCGGTTTTAGAAGCATTTTCTTCTTCTAATTCCTGTTCTTTTCTTTCAGTATCTGCTATTTTAAGCATTTGTTCTTCGGAAAAGAAGTTTTCAAGTCTATTAGTTATTGACTTTAAAGAGCGTGCATTATTTTCTGGATCTAAATCTTCAGATGTTGGTTCTTTAGCCTTATTTTCTTGTCTAATTTGTTGAACTTCTTTACGTCTTTCTTCAAGATATTTGTCCAATTCTTCATTTAAGTCATCATCTAAATATCTTAAAGACCCTCCACAACTATCACATTCATAATCCAGTATGCTATCGTTACTTTTGATTTTGTATTTTAATCCACAGTCTTCACATTGAACAATGTATGAATTATCATACTTGAATGAGCTAATGAAGGATGAACGTTGAGTAGGTTCGCCATTAGAATAATCTTCTAAGTATTCTAAGTCCCCGGCACATGAAGAACACTCAAATGTTGTGATATCGTCATCATCATCGAGTTGGTATTTTGCACCACAGTTCTTACAGCATACAACTTTCATATTATCCTCTTTAATTGCCTTTATGATATTATTTTATTATTTTTTATTTATTATATGTTTCTAATATTAATGAATACATCGTGTATAAATTCCTTCAATTTCTTTCTCCACTTTTTCCCAAACATATTTCTCCTCTATTAATTTCCTACCATTTTTTCCAAAGGTATTGCAAAGTTCTTCATTATTTAATAGTGTTTCAATACAATTAGCTAGTTCTTCTTCATCAAATTCACATGTAAGGCCTACATTGTCCTTTACCCAGTCATGAATATGATTATTTTTAGTTAAAATTAATGGTTTTGAACAAGCCATGGCTTCAAGTCCGCTTGTTGTAAATGACTCATATCTTGAAGGCATTACGAATATATCACAATCAACCAATGCTTCTTTTTTATCCTCCCCGATTAATACTCCGGGAAATATGACTTTTTCTTCCAGTTCAAACTCTTTCATCAATGATTTAACATCATCTAGAAAACCGTAATCTCCACCAATAATGGCTAATTTAACATTATCATTTTGAATTTTATTGAATGATTTTATTAATAAATCCAAACCTTTTATTTCATGAATTCTTCCAAGGAACACGATTAGTTTTTCATCCTCTTTTACATTATATTTTGATTTGAATTTTCCAGAATCCGGAAGAGAATTGTATTCTTCTAAGTTTATTCCAAGAGGCACGATTTCTATTTTTTCCTCATCAACACCCATCTTCAGATATTGTTCTTTTTCCACTTCGGTTAGTGCGAAAACTTTATCTGCATCGTGCAGGATATCAAAACCCCAAAGTTTATCGAAGATTTCTTTTAACTTTTCTTTTTGGAAAAATGGCAATACTGATCCATGAGCTTGCAGGACATAAGGAATTTCATTTTTTTTAGCATATCTATGTGTTGCAATTGCAAGAGAGTGCCTATGTTCATGAATGTGTATTATGTCAAAATCATTGATGTGTTTTTTAAGATGCCCGATTAAAGAGATGGGAGTGTCTATTGTTAACTTTGTTTTGACGTCATTGGATAAGTTTTTAAAGTAAAAGACTTTAATGCCATCAACATCTACATTGTAATTATGTTCTAGCTTCATTCGCTCCTGACAGCTATCTGTAGTGTAAACACATACATTATGCCCTTCCTCTACTTGTTTTTTTGCTATTTGATATGCTGCATTTACAACTCCTCCTGCAGAAAAGCAAGGGGCAAAATAATTAACTACATGTAAAATATTCATATTACGCACTCTTTTTTTCATATAAGTATAAGTTATCAATACTTTTTATCTCTTTAAAATTATTTAAATTATTTTGAGCAATGTCTGAAATGTAATAGGTAATATTTTCCGATTCGATTTTTGTTAGATTATCGCTTTCAATTCCAGTTATGTTATTGCCCAAATACCAATTGTAAGGTCTCATATTGTAAACGCCGATTGTCTGATTTTCAAAGTCCGGAATCTCATTTTTTATATAATCTGACATTTCTTGCGGTGCAATAAATTGATTCGTATCTTCAAATGCAAGGCAAAATGTGAATCCTTGAATTAAAAATAAAATTATTAGAACGATTGGAAGAATATTATTGTTGATTTTGATTTTTTCGTTTATTAACTTTATACTTGCCAATAATAAATAGATTAATGGAGGAATTGCAGGAATAATGTATCTATTGACTTTGATATTGAAATAACTGAAGAATATAAAGTAAACCAAAATCCAACTGAGCATTACAATTCCAGTTTTATTTTCACTATTTTTTCCAATCATTAACAGCCCTAAAAATACCAATAAAATTGTAACAAATGAGCTTATATGGTTAAAGCTTAATAATGCCATTAATAGTATGATGCTTGAAATTACAATATCTTTTTTAAGTTTTAATTTGCTTTTAAAAGCAAACAATATTGTTCCCATTCCTAAAATTGCCAAAACAAGGTAGGATAATATGGTTGGATTTTCTAAAACAGGAGTTCTATTTGCAAATGTTATTTTACTTGCAGAAATGAAATTGATAAAATTAACTATATAATAACTCACATCAGGATTGTAGGCCAAATCCTGTGTGGATCCCTTATTTCCAATCATTCCTCCTGAAATTTGCTTGCCCACTGCTAAATTTCCATTACTCATAGTATATATTGGAATTAAAATAATTGCTGAAGTGATTAATCCAAATAAAATGCCTCTAATGATATATTTTAAATCGCTTTCATTGATTTTGAATCCATTATAATATAAATAATACAATATTAAAACAGGAACTATCAGTACTGTTGTGTATCGTATGAAAAATCCAATAACAAACATTGGAAATAGGATTTGATAATATTTAGGATTGTTTTGAATAGCGGCTATGCTTAAAAGCATGGTCCAAATGCTTATGCTAACGGCAGGTATGTCTATGCTGCCATTTGCAAGCCATGTTAAATTAATTGCAAATGCAGAATATACTATTACTCCGCATAGGCTGTATATTTCATTAAATCTGGTTTTAAGTAGGATATAAAGTCCAATATTGCCAATAATGGCAAATATTGCAGTAACAATTAATATGGCTAACTGACTGTTAATTCCTAGATAAAAAAGAATAGAAGTTAAAAAGCATATTACGGGAGACAAATAAATTGTGTAAGTTGAATTTATATTTGTCCCTGTAAAATACAGCGCATTTAAAAGATAAATATAAATATCTGAGCAGTATATTCCTAAATTTAAGTTAAAATTGATATAATAGATGTTTAATATTAAACTGAATATTGTGATTAAACTTAGGAA
>NZ_JAZNAN010000028.1:0-22228 GCF_045586545.1 Methanobrevibacter sp. | reverse complement strand
CTGGGACAGGGAGGATAGCACGGTAATTCTACTCTCATGGGAGAGTATCAGCCCGTGAAGTAAGAATCCTCGACTTCTACAAAGTCGAGGTAGTTCAACATGAAAAGTAATTTTTTTAAAACTAATCTTCAGCAATTTCCTGTTCGAGAGATTCCTGAAGTTCTTCAGTTGACGAATTAAATGAAATCTTATCTAAAATTGAAGAACCATAATGAGGCAAAATGACCATTCCTAAAATAGTAGCCATCCAAAATGAAATTAACCTTTCAATAACGGTAGCTGCAGCACTGATTGATGTTGTTATTCCTGCAGCGGAGTAAAACAGAATCATGATACCGTCAACAGCTCCAAGGCCTCCTGGAAGAAGAGGAATCATACCTGCAAGACAAGCCAATATAAATACCTCTCCAATGACAACAGGACTTACATTGGCGCCAAAAGCTAAAAATACGAAATAGACTCTTAAAATCTCAAAAATCCAGATTACAAAAGACAATGGAAGCGCATAATACATTACATTTTTATTATAGATGACAAGTTTCATTGTATCCTGGAAACCTGAAATGACATTGTGGATTCTGTCTTCGAATTCTGGAGAATTTTTCTTGTAAAATCTTCTGACAAGACCAATGATCCATCCATCAACCCTTTTTCCAAATTTAGGATTTATTGACATGTAGATTATTAAAATTAAAAGTGCCACAATAGCTATAACGGCCAAAATCATTACAATAAGTAACCATAAGTCAAAATCAAAATAAAAAGTCATTCCTATAATGGTAAGAACTGCCAATACGACAAACGGAAATGTATCTAATGCTCTATCAGCAACAACAATAGCAAATGTTTCTTCCATAGGATAGTCTTCTTCCCTTGCCAGGATATAAGCTCTTACCGGCTCTCCACCACCACGTCCGGATGGAGTGATATTGTTTACTGCAAGGCCTACCAATATCATTGGAAGCAATTTCTTAATGCCAACATTAATATCCGCCAGATTATTTAGGATTTTCCAACGTAATGTGTATAAATAATAAGTAAAAATCTGCATGGCAATAGCTACGCCAATCAATTCCAAATTAGCTATTTTCAAAGCAGCTATAACGTTTTCTATACCTACAAAGTATAACATTACTATTAGGATGACGATACTTAATCCCATGAAAAATGCTGACTTTTTATCCATAATTTATATTAGGTTTGCCATTATTAATATAAATTTATATAGATATTTATTCAAATCATTAGAATAATGAGGTATATTTCTAAAAATGATATAAGCATTGTGGCGGCAAACTCCGCAAATTTAATGATAGCAATTGGAGCAATGTGCCTAATTCCACTAATATTTGATTTAGTCTATCAGGAGTTTTACATTATTAATTTTTTAATTCCTGCCGCAATTTCAATCGGTTTAGGTTATGCTATTAAATTATACTTTAAAAAATACGAAAGTAAAAAAATAAAACTTAAACATGGGATGATGATTTCCTCATTTGCATGGTTATGGGCCAGTTTAATTGGAGGACTTGTTTTCATGCTTGCAACAGAATTGCCATTACTAGATGGTGTTTTTGAAAGCATGACCGCCCTGACAGGTACTGGAATGACCATGTTTGCCGATGTCGAAATATTGCCTCACAGCATATTATTTTTTAGAGCTTTTGAACAATGGGTTGGTGGTTTGGGAGTTGTTGTTATGGTTTTAACTGTTTTGAATAGTAGGGGATCAATATCCTCAAAACTTTACCATTCCGAAGCACGTGAGGAACGTATAAAACCAAGTGTTGGAGCAACTCTGCGAGAAACCATGAAGATTTATGCAATTTATACCCTTGCAGGAATCATTTTATATTTACTGGCCGGAATGCCTCTGTTTGACTCAATCTGCAATACGTTCTCCATTATTTCAACTGGAGGGATGAGTATTAAAAATGCAAACATGGGATTCTACCATGACGACGTGATTTACTTTATTTCAATAGTTTTAATGATTTTAGGAGCAACAAGCTTTTTAGTTCACCATAAAGTTATCTCAACAAAAGGAAAATCATTAATTGAAGATTTACAGTTTAAAATAATCATTTGTGTTATAGCATTTGTAACATTGATGTTATACTTTGTTTCAAACCTAGTGCCAATGGAAATATTATTTACTGTAGTATCTGCAATTACAACAACCGGAGCTAGTGTTGCATCCCCACAGACCATGGCCGGATGGCCACCATTCGTAATAATATGTCTAATGTGTTTAATATTAACAGGAGGGTCAAACGGTTCAACAGTAGGTGCAATCAAACTCGTTAGAATGATAACATTCTTCAAAGGAATATACAGACATGTCAGAGAAATTCTATCCCCCGAAGGTAGAGTTGTACCTATTAAATTAAACGGAAATCTAGTGCCTGAAAAATCAATATCCCAGGCAGGAAACTTTATTACCCTCTATATGATGTTTATTCTATTTACATGGGCATTGTTCTGTCTTTTCGGGTATGACCCATTCAGAAGTTTATTCGCAGCAATGTCTCTTCAAGGTAACAACGGTTTAGAACTTGGTATAATTAATCAGTCCCTCCATCCTGCCCTAAAAATAGTTGGCATATTTGATATGTGGACTGGAAGAATAGAAATATACCCTGTGCTGATTACTCTTAGAGCATTTTTTGAAATCTTTAAAAGATAAATTTATAATGTATAAAAATAAATATTGATTAGTTAATGTTAAGGTGATACTTATGGGCAAGTATGTGATTATTATGGGAGGAGGTCGTGTCGGACTTTCCCTTGCAAATTTATTGATTGATGAAGGATATGACATTACCCTCATTGAAAGTGATGAATCCATATGTAATGATATTGCAGGAGACCTTGATGCATTAGTCATACATGGAAACGGAACTGAATCAAAAGTGCTTGAAGAATTGAATGCGGATGATGCGGAATATTTCATTGCAACAACCGGTAGTGATGAAGCAAACCTGCTTTCATGCATTTTAGTTAAAAAATTTGATGTTGAGCATGTTATTGCACGTGTAAGTAATCCTGACCACGAAGAGGCATTCAAAGAAGTTGGAATTGAAAGAGTAATAAGTCCTGAAAGAGCTGCCGCCGCACAATTGATGAAAGTTGTAACCAGGCCGAATGCTGCAGAATTGATGACACTTGGTAAAGGGGACGCTGAAATCGTCGATATGACAATAACAAACGACAAGGTAGTTGGAAAACGCTTCAAAGACGTTTCCCCAACAAAAGACTTTATTATTATATCCACTTATCAGAAAGGAAAACTTGTCATCCCACAACCTGACAACACCATCAGTCATGGAGAAAAAGTGTCCGTCCTCATTAAAAGAGGAAAATACGAAAAAGTGTCTAAAAAATTACATAATTAGTTATAGATAGGAATAAGACAATCTTATATGGTCTTTTCCATTCTTTTCCACTATTGGACCATGACCGGGATAGATGTTTTTAACATCCAATTCCATTAATTTTTCAACGCTGTTTTTCATATCCTGGTAATTTCCACCGATGTCCATTCGACCAACACCTCCGCCGGCGAATATGGTATCACCAGAAATTAAGTTTTCACCATCCCAAAGGCAGATTCCGCCGCTGGTGTGGCCAGGAGTGTGAATCACTTCAAAATCCTCAATCTTATCTCCTTCTTCGAGTTCAATGTCAACTCTAGAATTATTAATACCCTCAAAACCAAAAGCAGAACCTGCAGTACCTAGTGTATCCTCATTTCTAATCGAAATTGCATCTAACTTATGAACAGCGATTTTAGCATTCGGGAAAAAGTGATTGCCCCCAATATGGTCAAAATGACAGTGAGTATTTACAACCAATTCAATGTCATCCGGTTCAACACCATTTTCGCGAAGTTTAGAGAACAAATAATCTTTATTTTGGCCTGCACCAGTATCTACAAGAATATTGTCATTGATTAAATAACAATTTGAATCATAGTTAAATCCCATAATAAAAACAATGTCTGACATAAAAGATAGTATCTATTAAAAAGTAATTAAAATTTTTGAAAAAAAGATAAGTATAAAAATGGGGTCACAGGGATTTGAACCCCGATCCTGGGATTTCTCTTGCCTCAGTACTCCAATTGTTCATCACAACAGGTACTGCTCAGTTACGCGTATATTTCTTCAAAGACAACTGGAGTCCCAGATGATGCCAGGTTACACCATAACCCCACACATAACATACTATAATAAATTTATTTTAATAATATATAAAGATTACCATCAATTTAGAATTTCATTTGTATATCGATTCCAGCTATTTCATCGATTTCCAAACCTTTTTCCAAGGCATAGTCCTTTTCAACTTTGTAATTACCATTTTTAGTGCGCGGAGTGTTGTTAGGTTCTAAAAAAAGCCATTTTGTATATTTGAATCTAACTCCAATGTATGGTTTGGCTCCGAATATTTTAGAAAAATTGCATAAGTCATCAATTTGGGCCGCATCAATATATACCTTATCCTTGGTGGTTGTCTTGACCTCAATAGCCAAATAAATTTTGCCGTTTCCAGCCAAAACATCAGGCAAAGGCCTTTTGGTAGCTCCCCCGGATGCCGGAGCCCTCATGGCTGCAAAATTTCGCTCCCAAAGTTTATGCACCAAATCCCTTTCTTCAGCTGATCCCTTCTTTGCCATAATAACACTATCTAAAAAATATTTCAATTAATAATTTTCAGTTTAATAATATATAAAAGCAAGGTGAGAGCATTTGTAAAGTAATCAGAAAAAAACAGTTTTATAAAAGAGGCCGGAGCCGAGATTCGAACCCGAGTCCCGGGATCCACAGTCCCGGAGGATGACCACCTACCCTACCCCGGCAGATATACAAATAAAATAAAAATCGTTAAAATGCGGGAGCAGGGATTTGAACCCTGGTAGACCTGCGTCAACAGGTCCTAAGCCTGTCCCCTTTGGCCTCTCGGGCACCCCCGCTTATGAAAAACAAAGGATACAATAGAAACCATTAAAAATCTTAACAATTTTATAAAAATGCTCCGGCCGGGATTTGAACCCGAGTCTTCGGCTCGAAAGGCCGAAATGATTGGCCGGACTACACCACCGGAGCATACAAATACATAAAGTTTTAGTCAACATGGGCCCAATGGGGTTCGAACCCATGACCTTCCGGTTATGAGCCGGACGCTCTACCTGGCTAAGCTATGGGCCCAAAAGCGCCGTCGACAGGGCTCGAACCTGTGACCAATCGGTTAACAGCCGAACGCTCTACCTACTGAGCTACGACGGCATGTGACACCCATCTAACTTAACCAAATAAAACCCATGATAAAAATCAAAAGACTTTAAACAGTAATGATAATTATGCATACCTTAGTATATAAACCTTTTGATTTTTTGAACTTATTCCCAAATAAAATCAGTTCTATAAATAAATTAATTGCAACTACTATATAAAGTTTAAGACCCTAATATTAAAACATGGAAACTAACATATTCGACTTAATAAAAAATGCCAATGAGGTTACTTTAAAAAACCATGGCAATTTAATTACACTTGAAAGGGCAGTATTCCTATCCTGGTGGTGCGATAAGGGAGACTGTGCATTCTGCTACATGTCCACACAAAAAAATAAGATTAAAGATCCCTCTAAAGCTCGAAGAAACATTTACAACATCTATGCAGAAGCTGAAATGTGCAAACGTCTCAACTGGAACATTGAATTCCTATCAGGAGGATATGAATCATTCACTACACAGGAAATTAAAGAGATAGCTACCACAATCAAAGACATTACCGGCGATGGAGTTTGGTTGAATACTGGAATTACCGATGAGCTAGATGAATATGGTAGTGAAATTACCGGAATTACCGGTGCTGTTGAAGTGGCCAATCCCGAAATTCACAAAAGAGTTTGTCCGTCAAAAAAATTGGAAGATATAAGTCACATGTTAGATGTTGCAGGAGATTTGGGATTTAAAAAGGCAATAACAATAATTTTAGGCCTTGGCGAAACATTAGATGATGCGCAATATATTATAGATTACATTAGAGACCATAAAATTGACAGAGTCATTTTCTATTCCTTAAACCCGCACAAAGAAACTATCTATGCAAATTCATCCCAGCCGGCTTCACTTTACTATGCGCAGGTTGTAGCGCAGGTTAGATTGGCATTTCCGGATATTGAAATTATCTGCGGAACCTGGATTGACAATTTGGCAAATATCGGAATATTGATCTTAAGCGGTGCAAACGGAATAACCAAATTCCCATTGTTCAAAATGTTTGGAACAAAATACGGTAAAAGAGTTGAAGAAGAGGTAAAATGGGCCGGTCGTGAACTTAAAGGAACCTTTACTGATAAAAACATGTTAGGTCCTGAAAAAAGTGAAGTTTCACCAGATTTGGATAAATTTATTAAAAGATATATCAAAGAATCACTGAAAAACAAATATTAATTTTTTCCTAAAAAACTTCACCAATCTTATTTTGAATTTAAAAAATTTGTAAAACTCAAAAATTTATCCTAATTCCAAAAATATTTATTAATGTATTTAGACATATACTTTAATAATATAAATTATTATAAACTCTAGGAGGAATTACTATTAGTGACGATGTCGACATGATGTGCGGACTTGAAATTCACGTACAATTAGAAACTGATTCAAAATTATTCTGTGATTGTCCTACAAATTATCAGGACGCACCTGCCAATACAAACATCTGCCCCGTTTGTTTAAATCAGCCAGGTGCAAAACCACACCCAACCAATGAACAAGCATTAGAAAATGCAATAATGATTGCTTTGATGCTTAATTGTGAAATTGACCAGAATGTAACTTATTTTATGAGAAAACATTACGATTATCCGGATTTACCATCAGGTTACCAAAGAACTTCAGTGCCAATTGGAATTAAAGGTGAATTGAATGGAATTAGAATAAGGGAAATTCACGTTGAAGAAGACCCTGGACAATATAAACCAGATTTGGGTACCGTCAACTTCAACCGTTCCGGAATTCCATTGGTTGAAATTGTTACAGAACCTGACATTAAATCCCCTACTGAAGCAAGAAGATTCTTAAATGAATTGATTCGTGTTTTACAATACAGTGGAGCTGCTCGTGGTGAAGGTACAATGAGAGCTGATGTAAACATTTCCATTAACGGAGGAAACAGAGTGGAAATGAAAAACATCAACTCCATCAAAGGAGCATACAAAGCTTTGAACTACGAACTCATCAGACAAAAAAATGTTGTTAAAAGAAATGGTGTTGTCAAACAAGAAACCCGTGCATTCATTGAAAATACAGGCTCTACAAAACCTATGAGGTTAAAAGAGGACGCTGATGATTACAGATTCATTACCGATCCGGATTTGCCTCCAATGAAAATTGCTGATGAAACAATTGATAAAGTTGCTGAAATAATGCCTGAAGCACCACACAATAAAGTGAAAAGATTTGTAAGCGAGTATAAAGTTGATGAAGAAACTGCAAAAGTATTGACTTCCGAAATTGACTTGTCTATTGCTTATGAAGAAGTTGCAAAAGAAGTTGACCCTGTATTTGCAGGAAAATGGATGAGAGATGAGCTTAAAAGAGTTTTATCCTATAACAAATTGGATTATGCAGAAAGTGGAATCAGCGCACAGGACCTGATTGAACTGTTTAACATGATTCAGAATAAAGAAATAACCACCAAAGCCGGTCAAAGAATTATTGAACAAATGCCAAACAACGAAAAATCCCCTAAAGCTATTGCTGAAGAATTAGGATTGCTTGGTGTTGTTAAAGATGATGAAGTATTGGCTGCGGTAAAACAGGCAATCGATGAAAATCCAAAAGCAGTTGACGATTACTTAGGTGGTCAAAAAGCATCACTTAACTTCTTAGTCGGACAAGTAATGAGAATTACCCGTGGTAAAGCTGACCCTGGTGAAACTGTAAAACTGTTAAAAGAAAATATTGAATAAACGAGGGAAACAACATGGGTGAGAAAAAATCTTATGTAAAAGATTACATGACAAAAAATGTAATTAGTGTTTCTCCTGAAACAAAAACTGAAGAGATAATTACATTAATGAAAAAAAGTCACCACAACAGTTATCCTGTCGTTAAAGGCGAACAATTAGTTGGAATGGTAACTTCATTCGATATTATTGTTAAAGACGCAGCAGAAACCGTTGAAGGCATAATGACAACTAACCTAGTAGTCGCTAACAAAAATTTATCCATAAACGATGCATCAAGAGTAATGTTTAGAAGAGGTATTTCAAGAATGCCTGTTGTAGACGATGACGGTCACCTAGTAGGAATTATTACCAATACAGATATGGTCCGATCCCACATTGAGAGGTCAACTCCTAATAAAGTAGAATATTTCAAAAACACCCTAGAACAATTATACGGAATCAAAACAACTTTAAGGCATATGCGTGTCGAAACTAATAAATTAAGGCCTACTCAGGATAGGGTTTATGCTGATGAACTTGAAGGCAGAACCTATGAATTGGAAAGGGGATTGGCAGAACCTGCTATTGTTGTAAAAACTGGAGACAGATGGATTTTAGTTGATGGGCATCATAGGGCAGTAGCCTCATCACAAAAAGGATATGAAACCGTAGACTCCTATGTTATTGATTTAGGTCAGGACATCAAATTAGGTATGGAAAAAACAGCAGATAAAGCAGGAATAAAAACATTTGATGACATCGAAATAATTGATGACGACAAACATCCTCTAATTGCTCTTACAGAAAGTTTACAGGATCAAGAATCAAAAAGGGATGATTGAATGAGTGATGAAATCATAAGAGAAGTATATTCCGTTCTAGAGTCACGTCGTGACAATCCTATTGATTCTTATACCTCAAAAATCATGCAAGACAGCGACAAAAAAGCAGAAGACAAAATTCTTGAAAAAATAGCAGAAGAAACAGGAGAAGTACTTATTGCTTCTAAAAATGACGAAAATTTAGTATATGAATCTGTTGATTTGATATTTCACACACTTTTACTGTTGGTCTATAAAGGTGTGGAGCTTGATGAAGTATTTGATGAATTTGCTAGAAGAAGAAAATAATTGGTCGTAACTATGTTTGATACATTCGCAGAAAAGAAATTTCTATTAAAGGAATTAGTTAAAAAGGATTTATTTGCAAAATATAAAGATTCCGCTTTAGGCGTAATCTGGAGTTTTCTTAATCCGCTTTTAATCATGATTGTATTTACGGCGATTTTCTCAGCAATTTTCAGCAAACAGATTGAAAATTTCCCAGTTTACTTTTTATGTGGACGTTTAGTGTATGATTTCTTCAATTCAGGTACAAAAACTGCAATGAGGTCCATTAAACGGAATGCAAGTTTATTGAAAAAGATTTATATTCCAAAACACATGTTTACAGTAAGTGCCGTTTGTTATGAATTTGTGAATTTCCTGATATCATTCGTGATATTGTTTGGAGTAATGATAGTTACCGGTGCACCATTCCACCCTACAATGATTTATGCAATTATACCAATTACATTGTTAGTTATCTTAATATTTGGTGTCGGATTAATTTTAGCAGTGTGCAACACTTACTTTACTGATATCGGACATTTATACAACGTATTTACCATGTTGTTAATGTATTCCTCTGCATTGTTTTATCCAATGGAGATTGTTCCGGCTACAGTTCAGAGAATATTTACATTGAATCCTGTTTACTCAGCAATTGCATGTATGAGAGAGTGCATGGCATATGGAATCGTGCCGAATATAGCTAGATTATCCTATCTTGCAGCATTTGCATTTACAGTATTCTTTGTTGGAATTCTATTATTCAGCATTTATGATAAAAGATTAGCATTGGAGATTTAAGGGGAGATTAAGTTGAGCATAACTACACGTATTAAAAATTTTTTAAGACCGGAAGAAGCCCTGAAATCACAAGCGGTTATTGAAGAAAATGTTGCTATTGATATAGAACATGTGGCAATGGAATTTAAAGTTTCAAAAGATAAAATTGATACATTAAAGGAATATTTCATCAGAACAATCAAAAGAAACAAGACAGGCAATAAAAAAATCAGGATACTGGACGACATTACATTCAAAGTCTATAAAGGAGAAAGGGTAGGTATTCTTGGATTTAATGGAGCCGGAAAAAGTACATTATTAAAGATTATTTCTGGAATTTACGAACCAACAGAGGGAAGAGTAACTATAAACGGCAAAATAGCTCCATTATTGGCCATTAGTGCAGGTTTTGATAAAAATTACAGCGGTAAAAACAATATCTTCTTAAATGCCGCTTTCTTAAGTATGGACGAAAACTACGTTAAAGAGAAATATGATGAAATCGTGGAATTTTCAGAACTCGGAGAATTTATTAATTACCCTGTAAAGAATTATTCGAAAGGTATGAGGGCGAAATTAGGATTTTCCGTTGCTACTCTCATGCAACCAGACATATTGATTATAGATGAAATCTTAGGCGTTGGAGACGTTAAATTCAGGAAAAAAAGTTCTGAAAAAATCAATTCCATGATGGAAGAGGGCGTTACCGTACTTCTCGTTTCACATTCAATAAAAAATGTTAAAAGAATATGTGACAGATGTGTCTGGATTGAAAACGGACGAATAGCTATGGAAGGAGATGCGGAAACCGTCTGTGACGCTTATCTTGAAAGTTCAAAAAGCACTAAAAAGAAGAAGAAAAAAAAGAAGAAAAAGAAAAAGAAAAAAAAGGAAGAATAAGGTTTTAAAATGGATAAACGATGGATATTATTAATTATAATCGCAATAGTTGGGATAAGTTGCATGTACAATATAGTTACCACTTCAACATCTATTGGCACTCCAATTACTAATTTAAATAAGTCTCTTGTGACAATTCCTGATGACTACGGTATTGGAGATACAGATAAAAAAAGTGTAGAGATATACAACAAATCATGCGAAGAGGAAAAACTTTATATTGAGGATTTAGGTAAAGTAAATGAGTCTTTAGATAAATTTAATAGCAAACTAAATAAACTATCCCATGACAGCAATGTAAAGATTATTAAAAATTCAAGCAATTATACTGATGGGATTGATGTCCATAGCGTTTACTATCAAAAATTAGATAATCCTGATAAATATGAGTCAGTATCCTACATTACCTGCATTAATCATACATTCTACATTAAAATGTATGGATATGACGATTTGAATCAAATGGATTATCCGTTTAATTTTGTAGTTGATACATTACAACCAGATTACAAAAGATCACAGGATTAAGTTGGCGATAACTTGGAATTTAGTGTAATCATTAGCGCAAATAATCTAGAAAAAACAGAAAATACAATAAATTCCTTAATTAAACAAAGTTTAGATTTTAATGAATTTGTAGATGTAATAATCATCAACAATTCTAATAATGAGGATATTAAATCAATTTACGAAAAATACGCTGCAAAATATCCTCAAAATTTTAAATACGTTGAAAATAATGAAAGAAACCTAATATTATCTAAAAATGATGCATTGAACAATGCTGATGGAAGCTATCTGCTCTTTTTAACTAGTGGAGACACTCTTTCAAAAAATACAATTAAAGAAGTCTCAGAATTTTTTAATAAGAATAATGACTTGAATGTGATTGGAATCCCAATTCATTTTATTAAAGACCCTAAAAAAAATTATTGGTTTTACAATCGAATAAAAGAAACACAAATAATTGACTTGATTGAAAGTCCTGATTTGAATCCCTTATTTGGGCCTGCAAAATTCATAAGAAAAACTTCGATTAAAGATATCGCATTTGAAGATGTCATCGTTAGAGAGGATTTGCTGTTTGTAAATGAACTTCTAATTGAAAATCCTAAAATTGGATTTATAAACAGTGCAAAATGTGAAACACAGCTTGTTTTAGAAAAAAATCGATATTTGGAAGACTCACAAGCCGGCAAGGAATATTACATTAATTCTTCAGAAAGCTATTTTAAAATTCTAATTGACAAAAGCCTGGAAAAATACTCTGAAGTTCCTATTTTTATTCAAAATTCGCTTGCGGACAATATCAGAATAATGTTGGATGCTGAAAACACTGAAGAAATATTTGACGACGAAGAGGTTAATCGATTCAAATCTTCCATGAAAGATGTCTTAAAGTATGTTGATGATGAAGTCATATTAAAAAACAATAGTATGACCCTCTACTCAATAGTTCATGCATTTACTTTGAAATATGGTGAAATAAGTGATTCATTGCTTTCAAAAATTAACTTAAACACTGTTTTTATCGACACTTACAATATAGTTAATAATCAATTAAATGTTCTAGCCAATTTCCCGTCTATTTTCGATGTTAATGTTGATGTCTTTGTCAATGGTGAAAAAATTGATAAAAATGTGGTCAGGTTCCCTCAAAGGAGTGGAAATTATTTTAATTATACATATCTTAAAGATTATTCCTTCGAATTTTCCATTCCATTATCTAAAAAAACCAAATACGAACTTGAATTTAAATTAAATGGTGAAGCATTATCGATTGACTTTTCAAGACCTTGTAATTTCTCAAAAATTGTGGGATATGCAAAATCCAAGAATTATTTGAGCGTTTTAAAAGACGACAAGATTAACATAGAACATAAAACCACATTAAAATGGATCAAGCAAGAAGCTAAAGCACTGGTTAAAATGTTAAAAGATAAGGAACCTGGTTTTAAAGTTGGAATTCCATTTAGACTAATGTATATGGTAGGATATCCCTTCTTAAGAAATAAAAGAATATGGTTTTATATGGATTATCCAAACAGCGCGGATGACAACGGAATGCATATGTTCAAATATTCCCAGGATAAGGACAAGGACATAAAAAAATATTTTGTTTTAGCTAAAGACAGCAAAGATTATTCCAAAATGCAAAAAATAGGCAAACTTTTGCCTTACAAATCCATTAAGCATAGATTTTTAGGATTATTCGTTGAAAATATCATTACCTCACACCCTGATAATGGGATTATTTATCCGTTTTGGGGAACTTATCCTCATCTTGCAGGGTTATTGAAATCAAATACAATCTTTTTACAGCATGGAATTATTAAGGATGACATTTCCCCATGGCTGAATAAATTCAGCATGGATTTATCCCTATTGGTTACAAGTTCGCCACAGGAATATGAGTCAATTTTTGAAAATCCATACCATTATGATGAAAATGTTGTTCAAGTATTGGGATTGCCTCGATTCGATAATCTCAAAAATGAAGAAACCAAAAAACAGATTTTCATAATGCCCTCCTGGAGAAGACCATTAACCAACAAGACAAAAGAATTCATCAGCAAAACCGAATACTTCAATAGATTCAACTCATTAATCAACAATGAAAAAATGATCGAATTCTGTAAACAGCACGGTTATGAGATAATATTCAAACCTCATCCTAATGTGTATCAATACATTGACCTTTACGATACAAATGATTATGTTAAAATTGACTTTGATGAAATAGATTACCAAACAATATTCAACAATGCCGCATTGTTAATTACCGACTACTCATCTGTGGCCTTTGACTTTTCCTATCTCCACAAACCGATATTATATTATCAATATATGGATGATTATCATTTTGATGTTGCCAATGGATACTTTAAATACGAAACCATGGGTTTCGGTGAAGTATGCAGGGAAGAAAATGAAATTGTTGATTTGATTTGCGAGTATGTTGCAAATGACTGTAAAATTAAAGACAAGTATTCCAAACGGGTTGACGACTTTTTCTTCTATACCGATAAAAATAATTGTAAAAGAGTTTATGAGGCAATAAAAAATATCAATCTAAAGGATTAATTCCATATTGTGCATTCCCCTGACGAAGCTGCCAATTTTCACTTGCTTTTTATTGAATTCCTTAAAGCCGATTCTTTCATAGAGTTTGCGAGCTCCCTCATTTCTAAAATCTGCATCGATTGTTACTCTTTTGTATCCTTTAGATCTTGCATAGTCAATTACTTCTAAGATGACTTTTCTTCCCAGGCCTTGCCCTCTCATTTTCGGGTCAATTGCAATCTGTGCAAGGTACAAATCGTCATCGTTAATGTCACACAATACAAAATGGTCCAATATGTCGACGATAACCAATCTAGGGGACTTGAAATATAAATCATGGGAAGTTTTTGAGGTATATAGCATTAATAATCCGATAATATCATTCTCATCATCTAAAATAACATAAAACATGTCATCGGTTTTTTCCTTTTTGAAGTCTTTTGCAATGCATTCAATAGCTTTTTCTTCACTTTTAAAAAGCATGTCAAATGTTCTGAAGTCTACATCATAAAATAATTTAGCAACCTTGTAAACATCATGTATTCTAGGATTAAATACTTCATATTTCATTTTAATCACTATTTACTATTGTTAGGGCAAAAACTCCCGCACCAAAACCATTGTCGATGTTTACAACAGCAATCCCTGGAGCACATGACTGAAGCATTGCATCGAGTGCCACTCTGCCTCCTTCGCCAACACCATAACCTACAGATGTTGGAACGGCAATTACGGGCACGTCAACCAGACCCGCGACAACTGAAGGAAGAGCTCCTTCCATTCCTGCACATACAATAAATGCACGAACGCCTTCTTTTAACATATGAGCAATCTGAGGGAATAACCTATGAATTCCAGCAACTCCAATATCATATGATGTGATTGCTTCACATCCTCCTTCCTCTACAATCACTCTTGCTTCTTCAGCTATGTTAATGTCTGATGTTCCCGCAGTGATAATTCCAATTTTAGCAGCAGGTTCTTCTTTATTAATTTTCTTTCTAATAATAAGTATTTGAGCTCTCTTATTATACTCAAAAGTAGCTTCATTATCATCTAAATCATTCAATAATCTTTCATATCTGTCTTGAGATAATTTTGTAACGATTAGATTATCATCACTATTCTCAATGTATTTTTTAATAATTAAAAGTAAGTCTTCATAATCCTTACTTGGGGCAAAAATAGCTTCGGGAAACCCTGTTCTTTCATTTCTTTGAATATCCATCTTGGCAATATCATCGAATTCTAAAATATTATTTACTTTAAGCAAATGTTCTGCCTCATCAATATCAAGTTCTCCACTAACTAATCTTTCAAGAATCTCTTTCATAATATAATATATAAGATAAAATTATATAAAATTTAACTTACAATATTATAATTTAATGAATGCTTTAAAGATTTTAACACAAGGAATAGTCCAAGGCGTAGGATTTAGGCCATATGTATATAGGTTAGCGACTGACTTAAATCTAAATGGACATGTCAGGAACCTTGGAAATGTAGTTGAAATCATTGTTGAAGGTGAAAATACACAGAAATTTGTTGAAAGACTTCCAAATGAATTGCCCCCAATAGCTAAAATCAATTCTATGGAAGTTGAAGAAATTGATGTAAAAGATTATACTGATTTTGAAATTATAGAAAGCGGAGACTCATACTCCGGCATCAGCGTGATTCCACCAGACATTGCAATTTGCGACAAATGTCTGGCCGAAATTAGAAATCCTAATGACAGGCGATATAAATATGCATTTAACGCATGCACAGATTGCGGACCAAGATTTACCGTTATCGAAAGTGTTCCCTATGACAGGATTAGAACCTCAATGGATGAATTTCCATTATGCGACGACTGCCTTGTTGAATATAAAGAACCATTGAACAGACGTTACCATGGAGAGGCCATCTGTTGTAGTGATTGCGGGCCTCAAATGGAAATCTATGAAGGTTTGGAAAAAATTGATACCGATAATCCAATAAGACTTGGAGCCCAAAAATTAAAAGAAGGAAAGATACTGGCCATTAAAGGAATTGGAGGAACACACCTTGTCGTTGATGCATATAATGATGAAGCGATAAAAGAACTAAGAGACAGACTAAACCGTCCGAATCAGGCTTTTGCAGTAATGTGCAAGGATCTGGAAAGCCTGAAAAGATATGCCCAACTTACAGAAAAAGAAATTGAAACAATAACCTCCAACAAAAGGCCTATCGTCATATTAAAGAAAAAAGATAATTATCCATTCCCGGATAGCCTATCCCCCGGCCTTCACAATATTGGAGTGATGCTTCCATACTCTCCAATGCATTATCTGCTGTTTGATGAGGGAGATATCGATACCTATGTGATGACATCTGCAAATATCCCTGGCGAGCCAATGATGATTACCAATGAAGAAATCATTAATGGCGTTAATGATTACTCCTTAGTCCACAACCGAAAAATCCTAAATAGGTGTGATGATTCCGTTATCAGATTCAGAAACAATGAATTGTCCTTCATTAGAAGATCACGGGGATACACTCCAGAACCTTATACCATTAATTATGACGTTAATGACATTACTGTCCTTGCATTGGGTCCTGAGCTTGATGTGACATTCTCAATAGCTAAAGACAATATTGTTTATCCTTCACAGCATATTGGAAATACAAATAAACCAAAAACATTGAAATTTTTAAGAACCGCAATTGAGAATATGGAAAGAATTACAAAAATTAATGAATTTGACGTGATTGCATGTGATATGCACCCCCACTTCTTTACAACAAGACTTGCCCATGAACTGGCAGAAAAACATGATGCTCAAGTCCTTCCAGTGCAGCATCATCATGCTCATTCCGTTGCCCTTGCAAATGACTCCGCAATTGATGAGATGATTGTCATTGCCGCTGACGGAGTGGGTTTTGGAAGCGATGGGACAAGCTGGGGAGGAGAAATACTCTACACCAATATTAAAGATTTCGAAAGATTGGCTCACTTGCAGCCTCAGTTGATGCCTGGAGGAGATGTTGCGACAAAATATCCTGCTCGGATGCTTGCAAGTATCTTAAAAGATGAAGAATTAATTAAAAATTATTCCAATTACTTTAAATATGGTGAAATTGAAATTAAAAACATTTTCAAGCAGATTGATGCCGGAATAAATGTTGGAGTTACAACAAGTACCGGCAGAGTCCTAGATTCTATGGCAGTAGCTTTGGAAATTGCGCATGAAAGGACTTATGAAGGAGAATGCTCAATGAAGCTAGAATCTGCTGCTTATTATTCAACAAATAAATTGGAAATTCCTGTTATAATTGAAGACAATCAGTTAAATACAACTGAAATTCTACGTGAAGTTGTAAGACTGTACCAAAATGGAGAGAAAAAAGCTGATGTTGCAGCCGCAGGCCAAGTTGCGGTAGCCAGCGGTTTGAGTGAACTTGCTATTCAAGGCGCTTCTAAAAGAAATATTGAAGACATTGGAGCTACCGGAGGGGTATTTTACAACGAAGCTATTACTGATACCGTTAAGAACTATATTGAAAACAACGGTTTTAATTTTATACAGCACAAAAATACCTGTGCAGGAGATGGATCAGTTTCTCTTGGCCAAGCCATAATTGCTAAAAAAAAGTAAAAAAATGTTTGAAATGAATTCAAACAATATTATCTATTTTTCATGGTCCTTTCTAGGATATATTCTGCTCTTTCCAAAAGATTTCCATATAATCTTATTTGATTTCTCAACTCATCGATAGCTTCAAGTTGTCCATCATCGATTCTTCTTTCTATATCCAATAGTTTAGACCATTCGTCTCCTGATGGGAGTTGCAATGTATTGAGCATGTCGTCTGTGAATTTTACATCAAAATTATTTCTATTTATTGTAATATGGATGTTTACTTCATTCTGCAAATCATAATATTTACGTGGACGACCCCTTAAAATCTTTTTATAAGAAGAATTTAGAATACCTATATCTTCCATAGCACGTAAATGAGCAATAATCGCTTTTTGACCAATATCCAGCTCATTTGAGATTTCACTAACAAACATAGGTTCTTCCCTTAAAAGATTAATAATATCTCTTCTAGTCTTACAACCCATTACATCAAGGATATCCTCCACATCAATGTCATTGACTGGCTCATTGTATGTTCCTCTAAGTTCTATATGGCCTTTCGGTACATTGACATTTTTGTGGGATTTTTCATTTTTCTCAATGTCGTTTGTATTGCTCATGATTATACATTATATCGAAACCTTTATATAACTTTTTGTTACTATAATAATGTAGGAGAAAGATAACTTTTGGTTACTTTAATATTTGGTTCAGAAAAACTTAGCGTAATAACTCTTAAATGATGAACCATTTTCCTATATATCCATAAATTCCCAAAAACCAATGTTAAAAAACTAAAAGTTGAAAATCTCTGCCAGGAGTTATTACAAAAGTTTTTCAAAAAACCTAAAAAAGGTGTAGGTATGACTGATGAAAATAAGGGCGAAACTGAGGTTGAAGAACAAGATATACAAGAAATGTATGATGAACTTCTTGAAGAGTTAACCCTAAAGGATGAAGAGTTAACAAAAGTCAAAGAAGATCTTGAAAAACAAGAGGCTGAAACTCAAGAATATATCTCACTATCACAAAGACTTCAAGCAGACTTCGAAAATTTCAAAAAAATAACTGACAGAAGAAACAAGGAACTCGTCAAATTTGCAAATGAGAACGTAATAAAAGAGTTTTTAGATTGTTATGAAGACTTCGGTAGAGCTTTGGAAATAGAAAAGGATGAAGACTTAAGAGAAGGTGTAGAGCTCATCTACAATAAGTTCAAAGATGTATTGACAAAAGAAGGTGTTGAAGAAATTCCTGCTAAAGGAGAAAAATTTGACTTAAACAAACATGAAGCATTGATGGTTCAAGAATCAGAAGATGTTGAAAATGGATACATTATAGAAGAGCTGATGAAAGGCTACATGTACAAAGATAAAGTCCTTAAATATTCAAAAGTTATAGTCTGTAAAAAATAATGTTTATTAAATTAATTTATGTAAAAAAAATAAGGTGATAATTATGTCTGATACTAAAAAAGAAAAAATTATTGGAATCGATTTAGGTACAAGTAACTCCGCAGCATCCGTACTTGTAGGAGGTAAACCAACTACAATTCCATCTGCAGAAGGAGCAAGCCAATACGGAAAATCATTCCCAAGTTATGTTGCATTTGCCGAAGACGGTCAAATGTTAGTTGGAGAACCAGCAAGAAGACAAGCAGTAACCAACCCAGAAAACACTATCAGTGCAATTAAAAGAAGTATGGGTACCAATCACAAAGTTACTGTTAAAGGCAAACAATATTCCCCTCAAGAAATTTCCGCATTTATCTTGCAAAAAATTAAAAAAGATGCAGAATCCTTCTTAGGAGAACCAATTGAAAAAGCTGTAATTACCGTACCGGCATACTTTGACGACAACCAAAGGACTGCAACCAAAGATGCAGGAACCATTGCTGGACTTGATGTTGTAAGACTCGTAAACGAACCTACCGCAGCAAGCCTCGCATACGGTCTTGACAAAGCTGATGAAGATGACATGAACATTATGGTATACGATTTAGGTGGAGGTACCTTAGACGTAACCATTATGGAATTCGGTGGAGGAGTATTTGAAGTAAGATCCACAAGCGGAGACACCCAACTCGGTGGTACCGATATGGATAACGTATTGATTCAATACTTGGCCAATGAGTTCAAAGCCCAAGAAGGCATCGACTTGATGGATAACGATCAAGCAGTACAAAGATTAAGAGAAGCTGCTGAAAAAGCAAAAATCGAATTATCCACTACCACAACTACCGAAGTAAACTTGCCGTTCATTGCAATGGGTACTGACGGAACTCCTAAAAACTTAATCATTACACTTACAAGAGCAAAATTAGAAGAATTGGTTGACCACATTGTGGAAAAATCCGGTGGTCCAATGCAACAAGCATTAGATGACGCTAAAATGAGCAAATCTGAAATTGATAAAATTATCTTAGTTGGTGGACCTACCAGAATGCCAATCGTACAACAATTCGTTGAAAAATTCATAGGTAAACCAGTTGAACGTGGAATTGACCCAATGGAATGTGTATCAATGGGTGCAGCTATTCAAGGAGGAGTATTAGCTGGTGAAATTAAAGACATCGTTCTTTTAGATGTAACTCCATTATCCTTAGGTATTGAAACCTTAGGTGGAGTATCAACTACATTAATTGAAAGAAACACTACTATTCCTACCAAGAAAAGCCAAATTTTCTCCACTGCTGCAGATAATCAGCCATCTGTAGACATTAATGTTTTACAAGGGGAAAGAAAAATGGCAGCTGACAACACTTCACTTGGACGTTTCCAACTTGTAGGTATTCCACCTGCACCAAGAGGCGTTCCACAAATTGAAGTAACCTTCGATATTGATGCAAACGGTATTATTAATGTAACTGCTAAAGATAAAGGAACCGGTAAAGAACAAGCTATTACCATTACTTCCTCAACAAAATTATCTGATGAAGAAATTGAACAAAAGATCAAAGAAGCAGAAATGAATGCTGAAGCAGATGCAAAAAGACAAGAAGAAATCGAAATCAGAAACAATGCAGACTCCTTAATTTACACTTCAGAAAAAACTTTAGATGAACTTAAAGATCAAGTATCTGAAGATGACAAAACAAAAGTCGAAGGACTTGTTAAAGAATTAAGAGAACTTATAGCTGGCGATGATGTTGCTGCCATTAAAGAAAAGTCTGATGAATTATCTAATGTAATTCAAGAGATTGGTGCAAAAATATACCAACAAGCACAAGCTGAAGCTCAAGCTCAACAACAAGCAGGAGCAGACCCTAATGCTGGTGCACAAGACAACAATGATGATGACACAATTGATGCAGACTATGAAGTAAAAGACGATTAGATTAAATAATTAAGTTTTATGATTTGTTAGGTAACAACAAAATCAGAATCAGAATCAATTAATAAACTAACAATGAAATAAAACTATTATTTTTTCTATCTATTTTTTTAATTATTTTTTTAGGTGAGGAAATGGCAGAAAAGCGAGATTATTATGAAGTTCTTGGAGTAGATAAATCTGCTGATGAAAAGACAATTAAAAAAGCTTATCGTAACTTGGCAAGAAAATACCATCCAGACGTTTGTGATGAACCAGATGCTGAAGATAAGTTTAAAGAAGTAAGTGAAGCTTATGCTGTCTTGTCTGATGATGAAAAACGTCAAAGATATGACCAATTCGGTCATGCTGGAATGGACGGATTTACTGCAGAAGATTTCTATCAAAACATAAACTTTGAAGATATTTTCCAAGGATTTGATATTGGAAATATTTTTGACATATTCGGTTTTGGTGGAGGAAGTCGCAGCCGTGGAAGAACCGGTCCTCAAAGAGGTTCAGATATTTACACTGAAATTCCAATTACATTAGAGGAAGCATTCCAAGGATGCGAAAAAGAAATCAAAATTACAAGAAGTGAATTATGTCCAACATGTCACGGATCTAAATCAAAACCAGGTTCTGACCCTGCAACATGTCCAAAATGTGGCGGAACCGGCCAAATCAAAGAAGTGAGCAACACATTCTTAGGGCAAATGGTTAATGTAAGAGCATGTAGGGAATGTGGCGGAACTGGTAAGATTATTACTGACCCTTGTGAAGACTGTCATGGTAGAGGAAGTAAAAGAAAATCAAAAACAATTAAAATCGAAATCCCTGAAGGAGTTAATGAAGGCAACCATTTAAGAGTTTCTGGTGAAGGAAACTGTGGTGAAGCCGCAGGCCTTGAAGGAGATTTGATTGTTACTGTCCACATTAAAAAACATAAACGATTCGTGCGTGAAGGAGACCACTTATATTTAGACCAACAAATCAGTTTCCCTCAAGCAGCACTTGGAGACTTAATCAGCATTCCAACAATTGAAGGAAAAGAAGTTGAGTTTAAAATTACTCCTGGAACACAAAGTGAGACTGTTTACAAACTTAGAGGTCAAGGTATGAACTCAGTTAGGCACAATGGTAGAGGAAACCTGTATGTAACAGTTAAAGTTGTTGTTCCTAAGAAATTAAATCAAAAACAAAAAGACTTGCTTAAAGAATTCTCCGAAATCAGCGGAGATGAAATTAAACATGTCGAAAAAGGACTCTTTGATAGGGTCAAAGATGCAATGAAGTAAGTTAGTAGTTACTAATTTACTCTTTTTTCTATTTTTTTCAAAATTTTATTCTTCAAATATTAGAATTTCTAGTCCAATTTTTCTATCAATATAATTAAATGAAGACATGGTTAAATTATATGAAAAGGATTTTTGATTAAAATAATTAGTCGTGCTTTAAAGAATTTTAAATATATATTCTAAAAATAGTCAT
>NZ_JAZNAN010000027.1:0-22091 GCF_045586545.1 Methanobrevibacter sp. | reverse complement strand
GCTGTTATGGATAAGGTAGGTATTATTGGAGCGGGCAGTTTAGGAACTGCACTTGCTCAAACAATAGCTCAAAATGTGGATGAAGTATGCTTACAGTTAAGAAGGCAGGATTTGGCGGATACAATTAATGAGACTAACATTAATGATGAGTATTATCCAAACACTAAATTATTGGAAAACATCAGGGCTACAACTGATTTGAATGATTTGAAAGACTGCAAAATCATATTCCTGGCAATTCCTTCTTCTGCATTCAGAAAAACATTAGAGGATTTAAAGGATGTCATTTGCGATGAAACCGTTTTGGTAACTACCGCAAAAGGTATAGAATACCCTTCACTCAAGACAATGGGTAATCTCATTGAAGAATACTTCACAGATGATTATGTTGCACTTTCAGGACCAAATTTTGCTTCTGAAATAGTGTTGAACCTTCCGACAGTTTCCAATATAGCTTCCAAAAACAAGCGCAATGCAGAAATGGTTAAGGAAGTATTGTCAACAGACCAGTTTAAAGTTAAGATAATCGATGATGTAATCGGTCTTGAGATATGTGGAGTTATCAAAAACATCAACGCCATTGCAAATGGAATTTGTGAAGGTATGAACATCAATGAAAATGCAAGATACGGTGTTTTAACAAAAGGATACTCAGAAACCATCAAAATCATCGAAAGTATTGGTGGAAGTCCATCTACAGCAGGTGAATACTGTGGATTCGGAGATCTGGTTTTGACTTCTACCTCATTTGAAAGCAGAAACCACACATTGGGAATGCTATACGGCCAAAGGCTGATTGTTGATGAAAAGGCAAGCGGTATTGTTTTTGAAGGAAAGAATTCAATCAGGGCCACCAAGGCCATTTGCGACAATAACGGCATTGACAGCGTTATTGTAGACTTTGTTTATGATGTAATTATTAACAGGACAACCCCTAAAAGGGCATTCAGGGGATTATGGAGTAAAATTGAATAAGGTGATAAATATGATAGGTGTAATATTGGCTGCTGGAATGGGCACTAGACTGATGCCTCTTACAAAAGAGATTCCAAAGGCTTTGCTAAAGATTAATGAAACTACATTGCTTGAAAGGATGATTAAAAACTGCATTGCAGCAGACATATCCAAATTCATAGTTATTGTAGGATACAACAAGGACAAGGTCATTGACCTCTGCCCTGAAATAGCTGAAAAGTATGATATTGAAATTGAATGCATTGAAAACGTGAAATATGACGTTACCAACACTTCCGTTTCAACCTATCTTGCAAGCAAAGTTATTGAGGAAAATCCAGAAGACTTCATTCTTGTAAATGGGGATAATGTAGTGGATCCTCAAATCATCATCAATTTAGCCGAATGTGAACATACAGGAATGATTATTGACAATTTCAAGACTTTAAACGAAGAATCATTCAAATTAATCATTGACAATGAAGAGATGAATGAAAAAAATACTATTGCAAACGGCCAGATTCAGGCTATCGGAAAGGGATTGGACATACCATCTTCAAGCGGAGAATTCATCGGAGTGTCCAAAGTTGTAGCCGATGACATTGCAGATTTCAACAAGATTCTCGACAGACTGATTGGCGAGGACCCTCAAAACTACTATGATTTTGCATATGAGGATTTAAGCAAGATCAAAACCATCGATTTTGTCATGACAAACGGATTGAAATGGACAGAAATCGATGACCATACTGACTGGGAAAATGCTCAAAAGCTTGTAGAGGAGCTGGAAAACTAATCAACATTTTGGTGACACGATGGTATTTGTAAGCGTTATTATAGCATTCAATAAGGGTGAACGTTACCTGAAGGACTGTTTGGACAGTCTCTCAGAACAGAATCTGAAGGATGCAGAAATAATTATCATTTTGAATGGATGCAAGGAAGATGTGGATGAACTGTTGAATTCATATACCGACCTCAATCTTGTAGTCAAATCATATGATGAGGAATTGGGTGTTGGAAAAGCCAGAAATGAAGGTCTGGATATCGCTTCAGGTGAATATGTCTATTTCATGGACAGTGATGATTATCTCTATCAAAACGGGCTTGCAAAGCTGATAGATGTTGCCAAAGAAAATAACTATGATTTAGTCAATGGTGAAAGGGTAGCTACCTACTTCATCAGGGACAGATTTGAGGAAAACCCTACAATCATGAATGAAAAGCAGCTGCAACAGTTGGATTCCTCAGATATAGAATATTCCTTCAAGATGCTTACCGGTACAAAGACCAACAGACTGGAGATATTGTCTGTCCTGCACTCATTGATTAAAAGGGATAAGATTGGTGAAGCAAGATTCAGAGAAGATGAAAGGTATTTCGCCGACTATTATTTCATTATGGATATTTTTGATGATTTGAATTCATTCTACGGCGTTGAAAATGCGATTTACGCCAAAAGGTCAAGGGATGACCCTATCCATCTGACTTCACTTATACAGGAAGAAAAGGAATTCGAGTTTCTGATGTACTGCGATAAATATAAGGAAGTGCAGAATTGGCTGAAAAGCAAAAGCGGACAGAAATATGAGGAGTTAAGCTCCACCATGAGCTACAAATACCTGAGATACTACCTTTCACGTTACGCAATCAGGTTTTTAAGTGCAGAGGATGACATCTGGAGAAACGAATACTTTGATGTGATGAGTGACATTTCACAGGATTTCAAAACAGACCCTCTAAGAATAAATCTCAAAAAGGAAATACAGGCCCTGCAGACCAAGGACAAGGAGTCATTGGCCAAATATATCAAATTGAGGGCAAGGACAAACAAGTTCAAAAAGATGCTTTCAAAAAGATGGATGTTCAAGTCCACCGTATATACCAAATACTACAACAAGCATCCTCTTGTTGAAAACAAGATTGTCTTTGAAAGCTTTTTGGGCAAATACTACTCAGACAGTCCGAAATACTTATATGAATACCTGTACAATACATACGGCGACAAATTCGAATATGTATGGGTAATCAATGACAAAAACGTCAAGATACCAGGAAATCCTAAAAAGGTAAAAAGGTTCTCTCTGGAGTTCTATAAGGAAGTGGCAGAAGCCAAATACTGGGTCATCAACGGCAGGCAGGCTGCAAGACTCAAGAAAAGGGAAGATCAGGTCATCGTATCAACTTGGCATGGAACTCCACTTAAAAGGTTGGGCTTAGACATAGGAAATGTCCATACGATGAATCCTAAAATCAAGCAGTCCTACATAAGCGTTGGCAGGACTTGGGATTATCTGATTTCACCTAATCCGTATACAACTGAAATTCTAAAGAGCGCCTTTGCATATGAAGGCCAGATTCTTGAAACTGGATATCCTCGTAATGACATATTATACAATGCCGATGAAAATCAGATTAATCAGATTAAAAAAGACTTGAAATTACCTGAAGATAAGAAAATCATATTATATGCTCCAACATGGAGGGATGACGAATATATAGACGTCGGTAAAATCAATTTCGAGCTGAAACTGGAATTGGATAAGTTGATGGAAGCTCTGAGTGATGAATACATTGTTCTTGTTAGAACTCATTACTTCATTGCAAACAACCTTGACTTGTCAAAATACAAGGGCTTCGCATTTGACGTAAGCAGCTACAATGACATTGCCGAGCTGTATCTGATAAGCGATATTCTAATCACTGACTATTCAAGTGTGTTCTTTGACTTTGCAAACCTCAAAAGGCCAATACTCTTCTATACATATGACCTGGAGAAATATGAAAACGTCTTAAGGGGATTCTACATTGATATCCACACCGAAGTGCCTGGACCTTTGCTGAAGACCACTGAAGAGGTCATTGAAAATATTAAAAACATTGAAGAATTGAAAGAGGAATATGCTGACCGCTATGATGAGTTCTATGAAAGGTTCTGTGGAATCGAGGATGGAAACGCTTCAAAAAGAATTTCCGATATCGTCTGGTTGAAATAGGTGTAGTTGATGAATGAAGTAAAGACCAAAGTAAGAATAAACAAATATGACAATCTCAAGGGATTGGCAATATTCATGATCGTTTTGGGTCATATGGCTTTCCTAAGGAAATACGACAGCATTTCATTTATACATGATTTCGTATTCCTTTTCGATTTGCCGCTGTTCTTCTTTGTTGCAGGATACTTTTCAAAGATTGGTCCTGACGAACCGGTCAAGGCATTCAAGAGATTATTCGTACCATTTGTTATATTCCGTGTTCTATTTGAACTGTTTTCGATATTCTACTTGGGTAAACCTCCTTCAAATCAGATGTTTATTCGACCTGGATACATGCTGTGGTTTTTAATATGCCTATTTATCATGAAGATGCTTTTGCCTATATTCGACAAGTTCAGATATCCTTTAGTCACCGCATTCATATTGGCCCTTCTCATTGGATTTATCAAATGCAATATACTTGGAATTTCACGGGTATTCACATTCATGCCTATATTTTTGATAGGATTCTACTTTAAGGATTATCAGTCAAAACTGGAGACTAACTATAAGAGATTAAATGGATTGTTAAACAAAAAGAGCACAATTATTTTAATTGCAATTATTGCATTGCTGATATCCATTATTGTAGCTTATGAACTTCCTTTCAGGCATATTATCCTGAAGCATCCATATCATGATTTCTTAATTGACATAATATACAGAATCATTGTCCTGGGAATATCAACACTTAACGTATTGGTCCTGAATAAGATAATGACCAATTCAAGCAATATCTTTACAAAATTCGGCAGGGCTTCCTTGACAGTTTACCTGCTTCACGGATATATCATTATTTTAAGTAAGCTATACTTGAAACCTGTATTTGCAAATTATCCAAGAAGGTTTATAGCATTTATATTTATATTCAGCTTTATAATCACATTCATTCTCTCAAGAGACATTTTCACGAATATTTTAAACAAGCTCTTTGACGGAGCAAACAATCTGATACTGAAGAATAATTAATTTAAGTTATGGAGGTTATTATGGGTATAAAAGATAAGATTTCAAAGGCTTTCAAGAGTGAAGACCTAATCGAAAGTCAAAAGGATTGCATAAATGATTTGGACAAAAGAATTGAAAAGCTCGAAAAAAACAATGAAAACCTCAGCATTATCAAAATGAACAAGGAAATCAAGAATATTTCCAAATCCAACAAAACTACCAACAGATTATTCATTACATTATACATGGACCATGAATTGGAAAAAACAGAACTCTTTTCAAAATTCCGCCAACTGGAACTGGAATACATTAAACTAATCGACAATATCTTCAAAAAACATAACATCGACTGGATGATAGAATCAAGAAGCTTTTTGGGTGCCATTCGCCACGGGGGATTCATTCCTTGGGATGACGGAATCAAATGCGGAATGACAAGACAGGAATATAACAGGTTCCGTGAAATATTACCAAAAGAGATTGAAGAGCTGGGATTGGCAGATTCAACCAGAATCAAATATTCAAAACCTAAAGGCGAAAACATAACATCAATTTTACAGTTGTTTTATTACAATAGCTTTAAGGAAATCAGGCTGATGAGAATAGACTTCTTTCCATATGATTTTATAAAGGAATACGATGAAGAGAACTTCCAAAAGCAATATGATGATGCTAAAGAAAAATTCTTTGAAGATCTCTCCGAGCTGGATGATTACAATCAGGTTCTGGAGAATTATTATGGCAATCTGAACCTGACATATGAAAAGACACCATACATGGTCAAGGGTGTTGAAGGTACAATTGCTGAAGATGACTGTGTAGTTTTTGAAACGGACAGGATTATGCCATATAAGAATGTCAAGTTTGAAGATTTGACATTGCCTGGTCCAAAGGATTATGATTATTACTTGAAATCAGTTTACAAAAGCTATTGGATGATGCCTAAGGATTTCAAGATTCAAAACAATATGAAAGAGATTAGAGAAAGGCCAAACAATATGGAAATGTTGGATAAACATATTGGTAAATTAAGAGAAATTAACGATAAATTTGAATAGGGTGTTGTAATGGGAATTAAAGGATACGTATCAAATCTTATTTTAAGCAGAAGCGGTTCATATAAATACTATAAGGAAAAATACGAGGAACTGAACAAGCGTGTTGAAAAACTGGAAAAGCAGAACAAAAAGCCGATGGATGAGCGCGTAGCCAAACTTGAAAAGAAAATGGTAAGGATGAACAAAATCAACAATACAAATAACAGACTTTTCAACACACTTTATCTTGACCATAAGCTTGAACCGAGCCTATTGCTTTCCAAATTTCAGGAATTCTGCCTGGAATACTTGAAATTTGTAGAGAATATCTGCAACAAATATGAACTCGAATGGATGATTGAAGGAGGATCATTTTTGGGAGCAATCCGTCATGGAGGCTTCATTCCATGGGACGATGATATAGACTGCGGAATGATGAGAAAGGACTACAATAAGTTCATTGAAGTGCTGCCTCATGAAATAAAAAGCAATAATCTCGAAGACATCATGGTGATTGCATTCAAGGAACGTGACGAAATCGTGCCTGGATCCTGTTCATTCCTGCAGCTGAAGGTTTACAACACCATCAGCGAGAGGGAAAACCTTATGACAATCGACTTTTTCCCATATGACTTTTTAAAGAACTATAACGGCGAAAAGCTAGATGATATATATGAGGAGGTTAGGGTCAAATACCTCACAGACATGCTTGAAATCGATGACTTCGATGAAGTCTTGGATAGATATTACAATAACTTGAACCTTACATATGAAAAGACTCCATACTTCATTCAGGGAGTTGACGGAACAGCAGGAAAGAACAGGTCAATCAAGGTAAAGGTCTTTGACACAGATAAGATGCTGCCGTTTAAAAGGGTCAAGTTTGAAAATACCCAATTGCCGGGCCCAAAGGATTATGACTATTACCTGACATTAATCTATAAGGATTACTGGGGCATGCCAAGCAAGCTTCACTTCCACAAAAGGATGAAAAGGCTTAGAAGAAATCCGGATATCTATTATATCCTTGACGAATACATAGCAAGATTCAAGAAGGTGAATGAAAACTATTAGGTGGTATCATGTTTTATAAAATAGGAGTAATCGGTGCAGGTGCAATGGGAACTGCAATTTCACAGACTATTTCCTTAAACAATCATGAAGTGCTGATGTATGCTCGTAAAAAGGAAGTCTGCAACAATATAAATTCTATGGGTTACAATACTCATTATTATCCGAATATTTTGCTTAACAACAATATACATGCGGTCAATAGCTTAAGTGAACTTAATGATGTTGATGCCGTATTCATATGCATACCATCTTCCATCGTAAGGGAAATTGCCCGTGAACTAAAAGGTATTGTTAAGCCGGACTGCATTTTCGTAAATACTGCAAAGGGTCTTGAAAAGGATACTAACAAAAGGATGAGCGAGGTCATTGAAGAGGAAATCGGAAGACCTGTTGTAGTTCTCTCCGGTCCGAACATTGCCGCTGAAATGGCTCAGAATTACTTTACAGCCACTACAATAGCATGTGAAAATGATGATTATCTAAATGCGGTGAAGGATATCCTGGAGTCAAAAATCTTTAAGGTAAACGCCAACAATGATGTAATAGGCACTGAATTCAGCGGAATCATCAAAAACGTATTGGCCATCTCACAGGGAATATGTGAAGGAATGGAGATAAACGACAATGCAAGGTTTGCTGTTTTCACCAAAAGCTACGCAGAAACCAAGGATATTATAGAAAGATTGGGTGGAAACAGGGATACCGTTGATGACTACTGTGGGTTTGGGGATATAATTACAGCTTCAACACTCAACGTCAGCAGAAACCATACTCTTGGAGTGCTCTACGGACAGAGAATTGTCATCGATGAGAAGGCTTCAGGA
Organism: Methanobrevibacter sp.; assembly: GCF_045586545.1. GTDB lineage: Archaea > Methanobacteriota > Methanobacteria > Methanobacteriales > Methanobacteriaceae > Methanocatella. The sequence continues at coordinate 14,219 of NZ_JAZNAN010000027.1, read as the reverse complement.
GTTCTTTTTGAAGGAAAGAATACTACAAGAATCCTTAAGAAACTTTGTGATGATTTGAACTATGACTGCGATACCGTTAATTTTGTTTATGACGTTATTATCAACAAGAACAATCCTAAAATATCCTTTGAGGAATTCTGGAAAAAGTTATGATGTGATTTTATGATATATGGAGCTATTCTTGCAGGAGGAACAGGAGAAAGACTGGGTTTGGATTTGCCTAAGCAATTCCTTAAAATCAACAACAAGCCAATCCTGGTCTACACAATCGAAAGCTTTCTGAAAGTCGATGACTTTGACTTGATTATCGTTTCATCCCCTAAGGAGTATATTGATAAGACAAAGGAGATGATTGATGAGTATATAACCGAGAAAAAGGAAAAGCTGTTGGTCATTGAAGGTGGAGCAACCAGAAACGGGACAATATTGAATTCAATAGATGTAACTGATAAGAAGGATGACTCCATTATGGTAACACATGACGGCGCAAGGATATTCGTTAGCCCGGAACAGATTCAAAAAAGCATAGACTACTGCAGGGAGTATACCGCATCATGTCCTGTCATACCGTCTGTAGATGTAGTATTCGAATCAAAAGAGAAAGGAAGATTGGATAGTGTTCCCCTCAGAAAACATCTGGTTCGCGCTCAGACTCCACAGGCATTTAAAATAAATAAATTCATTGAAATCTACAACGATTTGGATGAGGATGAAATAAAGTTATTGGATGAAGCTATGGTATTGTTCCATTTAAGGGATGAATCCATATATCTCTATGAAGGCGATCCTGCCAATTTCAAGATTACTGTACCTTTTGACATTGAGGTTGCTAAAACTATTTTAGAAAAATAAATATTAATCAGTAAATATAAATTAAATATTAAGGTGTAAAAATGTATCAGAAAATTTTACTTCCTACTGATGGATCTGGTTATGCAGACCAGGAAATTGATAGAGTAACTAAATTGATAGCTGATGATGGGGAAATCATTATTCTTTCCGTTGCAGGAAAGATTACTTCAAGTGCATTCCAAAGCAGAAGCCATATTAAAAAAGTTAATGAGGGAATGGTTAATGAGGCAAAAGAATGTGTCAGAAACATGAAAGCCAAATTCCCTAAAGGTTATAATATAAAAACTGTAGTTAAAACAGGTTTTCCTGCAGAAACTATTAATGAGGTTGCCGAAAAGGAAGGTGTTGAACTGATTGTCATTTCAGCATCAGGTAAAAGCGGTCTTCACAAGTTCATCATTGGAAGCGTAGCAGAAAAGGTATTGAAGACTTCCGAGATTGACGTATTATTGGTTCACAATACTGACTAGGAGGAACAATGGACATCAGAAGAATAGCAATCATTGCGGTCATAGCCCTGATTGTCATTGGTATTGCATCCTTTGCATTCATATCAATGAATACATCTACAACTATAATTACTGTAGAGGCCAGCAATGCCACCGTTAAAAATGGGGATTATATTACTGTTCAACTTAAGGATGATTATAGAAATGAGATTCCAGACCAAGTTGTTGATTTGAAAATATTGGACGATTCAGGTTGGGCATATAAATATAACATAACCACTGATGAGTTCGGAAGAGGTTATATCCAATTGCAAGGATTTGAAAACGGTAACTATACCGCCCATGCGACATTCAACGGTACAATGTTTTTGACTCCGGCAAGGTCTTCAACAAGTTTTGAAATCAATGATGGATATTCATTTTAAGCTTTTAGCTTTTAATATCCTCTTTTTTTAACATTCATAACTAATTTTTTATTAAAATTTACTACTTTTTTTCAAAAAATTATTATCTGTTCATTTTTAAATGGTAAATCTATAATAAAAATAAATAAATATATAGAAAAATAAAAATTAAAATGTAGAATTTATTCTACAATAGTTATAACTATTTGGTGTTTTAAAATGAATAAAAAAATATGTTTTGTTTTAGCTTTAGTAGCAATATCAATCATGGTATTGGGTACTGCAAGCGCTGGTTTATTTGATTTTATGGGAGGCGATGATGCTAACCAAACCGCAAACGATGAAGACACTTTCATTGTAGGTTTTGATGCAGAATTCCCACCATACGGATATTTAGATAATGAAACTGGAGAATATGTCGGTTTCGATTTAGACTTAGCACAAGAAGTTTGTGACAGGAACAATTGGACTTTAGTAAAACAGCCTATTGACTGGGATGCAAAAGATGCAGAATTAGACTCTGGTTCAATTGATTGTATTTGGAACGGATTTACCATCAACGGAAGAGAAGATGACTACACCTGGTCTGAACCATACATCGACAACAAACAAGTAGTCGTTGTTAAAGCTGATTCCGGAATTGAATCATTAGATGATTTAGCTGGTAAAACCGTAGAAACACAAAAAGATTCTTCAGCACTCGCTGCTCTTCAAGGGGACAACAAAACCTTAGCAGACACCTTCGGACAATTAACTGAAGTAGCTGACTATAACACCGCATTCATGGACTTAGAATCCGGTGCATGTGACGCTATCGCTATCGATATTGGTGTTGCACAATACCAAGTATCAACTAAAGGTACTGACTTATTCACTATCTTAGATGATCCTATTTCCTCTGAACAATATGGTATTGGATTCAAAAAAGGTAATGATGCATTAAAAGACCAAGTACAAGAAACTTTAGATGCAATGTTTGAAGACGGAACTGTTATGAAAATCGCTGAAAACTACAGTGATGCTGGTGTTCCAGGATCTTTAATTACTAAATAGACGGATTAGTTGGAAGGGAGAATTTTTAAATGATACTAAGTAATGTTATTCCACAGTTGATTGGAGGTATGTTTACCTCAATTCAGATATTCTTGCTTACTCTCTTATTCGCTCTTCCTCTTGGTTTAGTTATTGCCGGAGGAAGAATGAGTAGTATTGCACCACTTAGATGGTTGACAAAGATTTATATCTCAATCATGAGAGGTACACCATTAATGCTGCAGTTAATTGTAGTATTCTTTGCACCTTATTATGTTTTTGGAATTAGTTTATCAGCAGATTACAGATTTGTGGCCGTTATTATTGCATTTACTATCAATTATGCTGCTTACTTTGCTGAAATCTACAGAGGAGGAATTGAAGCTATTCCAAAAGGACAATATGAGGCTGCACAGGTTTTAGGATACAGCAGACTTGAAACATTCTTTACAATCATACTTCCGCAAGTGTTTAAAATTATTCTCCCTTCAGTAACTAATGAAGTAATCACTCTGGTAAAGGATACTTCTCTTTCATTTGTAATTGCAATCCCGGAAATGTTTACAGTAGCAAAACAGATTGCTGCGGCTGATGCTTCCATTGCAGCTTTGCTTGTTGCAGGTATATTCTATTATGTATTCAACATGCTTGTTGCATTCGTAATGGAGCATTTAGAAAATAGATTAAGTTATTATGAATAGGGGAGGTATTATATGAGTTTACTTGAAATCAAAAATCTTAAAAAAAGCTTTGGAGACAATGTTGTTCTAAAGGATATTTCCCTTCATGTAGATAAGGGAGAAGTATTGTCCATCATCGGACCGTCAGGATCAGGTAAATCAACATTGCTTCGATGCATTACAAAACTAGATGAACAGGACAGTGGTGAAATCAATTTTGATGGTACATTCGGTTTGGTTTTCCAGAACTTTAACCTCTTTCCGCATCATTCAGTAATGAAAAACATTACAAATGCTCCAATGAGAGTTCAAAAACGTGACAAAACTGAAGTATTCAATCATGCTCGTGATTTGCTTAAAAAAATGGGTTTGGAAGACAAAGAAGATGCATACCCTTGTGAATTGTCCGGTGGACAACAGCAAAGGGTTTCCATTGCAAGGGCACTGGCAATGAATCCTGATATCCTATTCTTTGATGAACCTACATCAGCTCTTGACCCCGAATTGACAGGTGAGATTCTAACTGTTATCAAGCAGCTGGCTGCTGAGCACATGACAATGGTCATCGTTACTCACGAGATGAATTTTGCCCGTAACGTTTCCGATACAATTATATTCATGGATGAGGGTGTAATTGTTGAAGAGGGTTCACCTGAGGAAGTGTTTGCATCCGACAATAAGAGAATGCAGGAGTTCCTTGGAAAATTTAATGATTAGATAATCATTATTTACTTTTTTTTTAATTAATTTTATTAATTATCATTGACATAATTATATATTACAATTGAATTTTTGTGACACCATGACTGTTGGAAACTTATTAAAAGATTTGAATATAACCAAAAAGGATTTTCCATATCTATTGATTTTAATAATATTCGCTTCTTTGATTACCGCTAAGGTAATAGCCCATAATATGACCATACACATTAGGTCTGACGGCATTATATACTTGATTAATGCATTGTTCTATGCAGGATTGAATGAAAACATTCAAAACACATGGACGATGTTTCTCTCTCCGGTAATCTGCTTTTTGACTGGAATGTTATTAAAGCTTGGATTGGGCAGGGAGTCAATATTTATTGTAACTGGAATATTCGACCTGCTGGCTTACATTTCAATGTATATCCTTTTGAAATACAGGTTCAATAAATTGCTGTCAATGTTTGGAAGCGTTCTTTTCGGAAGCTTTTCATTGGTGCTGACAAACTGGGCCGACGGAACAATCGATGTTCCTGTCGTCACCGTATCCATTTGGGTCATCATATTCTTGATTCTTGCAGTCCATGAAAATCCGAAGTACTATCTGATAACTCTCCCATTGTTGACAATAGCCATTTTCACAAAATATTCCGCATTTTTCATGGTTCCGCTAGTGTTATTGTATTATTTAAGTATTAATGACTTCTTTAATGTAGTAGATTCATTCTTTAATGACAGAAGCTTGTTCAAAAAGAAAGCGAAAGAGTATCTTCAAAGTGACGAGTTCAAATGCATAGCTTTAGGTGTGATTATTGCTGTGGTTCTCTTCGCATTGTTCTGCCTATTGATTACATCCTATGGTGGTGGACTGCTCTTTACAACACAAATCTCAGACTCCATGGGAGGATTTAATCAAGGTCATTATGTAAAGGACAAGTTCTACAACGATACCGGAAACTTCTACGTATCCAACTTGACAAACATATTCTATTTCACAACTCTGGATATATTCAACGTCAACCTGTCAAGCATTATTCTTGCATTGCTTGTCGTATCGGCTGCGATTCATATTATCACATGTCTGATTAACATTGAATTTTTAAGGGAATTGCTCAGAAGCAAAAAAGGATTCCTTAACAGAAATTTCGACAAATTCCTGAAAATATTGATAATCATTTTCGCAGCAATATTCATTTATGGATATGTATTCAATCATATATTGGCAAATATTGCGTTATTGACAATAATGGTAATCATACTTTCATTTTTAGATAAATTGGACATAAGCAAGAAGTTTTATTCAATGAACTTTTTGATGCTCGCATGGTTTTTGGTTTACCTGATATTCTACAGTAAAATCAACATTAAGATGGGACGTTATCTGATTTCCACACTTCCAGCTGTTGTCTACTTTATATTATGGGCTGTTGAAGCAATATTCGCTACAGTTCAAAACGGTTTTAATTATGGTGAATCATTTAAAAAATACCTAGTCATAAATCCAAATTTCAAGTTTTCAGATACAAGCAAAGGAACAATCCTAAAGATTATCCTCATAATCTCAATTGCACTTCTGATGGTCTATTCATTTTCATATGAAACAGAAGAAACCTTTACAATACATACCAACGATGAGCTTGATGAATTGTGCAATTATCTTATGGTTCATGACCCTGATTATGGATCCAAAACCATTGCATCTTACAATAGCTACTGTTCTAGATACTGTGAATGGTGTCTTCACAAAGACGTTATTCTAAACAAGACATTGGATAGGGTTCCAACCGAAGACTACATTATCTCAATGCATCCGGAAAAATATCCGAACTACAGGCTTGTATATAAGACAGATACAGTCTATCTTTATGGAAAAGTATGATATACTATTAGACATATATCTTAAAGCATGACTGCAAAAGTTTCTGTTATCCTTCCGGTTTTCAATGGTGAAAGATATATCAGGAAAGCTGTTGAAAGCGTATTGAATCAAACTTTAACTGATTTTGAATTGATAATTGTCAATGACGGCTCAACAGACAATACCCTAAACATCATTAATGAATTTGAAGATTCAAGAATAGTATTGGTTTCACAGGAAAATCTCGGTCCTGGAGCTGCAAGAAACAGAGCGCTTGAAAAGGCAACCGGGGAATATGTGATGTATCTGGATGCCGATGACTGGTTCAGCCCTGATGCATTTGAAATTGCATATGCAGAAGCTAAAGAAAAGGATACTGATTTTACATTTTATCAGATGATCAACTATGATGATGTAAGCGGCAAAACATATCCAAATGACTGGTTTGAGCTTAAAAACTTTGATGAAAGCTTTGAGGATAGGGTTTTCTCACCTGATGAAATTAAGGGATCCATATTCGACCTTTCTGTTGGTGTTTGCCAGAAAATATATAAAATATCATTTTTAAGGGAGATTGATGCAAAGTTTCCCGAAGGGATATTCTTTGAGGACATGCCCTTCTTTTACTATGTCCTGTTAAAGTCCGAAAGGATTTCAATAATCAAGAGGCATCTCTACTTCAGAAGAAAGCATGACGAATCGATTACCCATGTCGTTGACGGCAAGTTCCTCGATACCGTTCCGGCCGGACAGGAACTTATTAGAATATTCATTGAAAATGGATGGTATCATACATATATCTATGATTTGCTTGCCTACAAAATCAATGGGCCTCGTTTTGCTTTAAGAGACATTGAAGAAAAATACAAAGTTGACATGTATCTATTAATTAAAAATGACTATGATGCAATTAAACAAAGTCAATATTATCAGGACTATCTTGATAATTTGGGGCCCGTGAAGAAAAAGTTCTTTTTGGACATAATTGCATCTGAAAACTATGAGGATTTCACCAGATTGAACCAGCAGAATTCAGGACCTGCATAGATGCTGATTACAATTGATGTCAAGCTTATCACAATAAATACGATAAACACGCTGAATGGTGTAAACACTAAGAACAATATAAAAAGAATAGCTTCAATCAGATAAAACGCTTTTCTGCTTTTAAATCTATATGCCAATATGCCCAGAACAACAGGAGTGGCTATTATTGCCAATATATATAAAATGCAGTCAGTCAACGGAGTGATGTTGGCAAGGGAATAACCGAATAGAATTGCAAATAGATAGAACTCCAGAACTGTCAGGAAAAATCCCTGAACTCCTCCGGCAACCGCCTGAGCCATGCTGTGCTTTTCAAGGGTTACCCTGGACCATATCAAAATAGGATATAGTACTGCAAACAATGCGCCGTTAGGACCTAAAAGCAATATCAGCGCACCGACAGGTCCGCTCAATCCGGTCGTATGAACACTTATTTTCCATTTTGTTGTAATCAAAAGTACAACGCCGGTATTGATAGAATAGCATAAAAGCAATATTGTCAGGAACATGTCAGCATGCAAGATTAAAGATACCAGAACGCCAATGAAATAGGAAACTATACCAACAATAAGGGGTGTGAAACGGTCCTGGCGGTTTGAAATGTCCTTGTCCGTATTAAGCCTTTTTGCCCAGAATATGATGATTGCCATAGGAAGAATTGATGCGAAAACTAGGGAAATCAATTCTAGAGTAATGAATTTTGATAAATTAAAAATGCCGTTTTCAAAGGATAAAACTATACAAATCAATAAAAAAAGGGGTATAGTAATTATTGGCGGATTAGTAAATGTTGAAATAACATCGGCTATTTTTAATTTGTTCATGTAGTTATTTATGGATTATGAAATTAATAAGCATTATGAAATAATATAAATATTGTGTTTAACATATTATAATTCAACTATTATATTTAAGGTGTTAATTCAAATGATTTGTCCTGAATGTAAAAGTGAGAATAGTGATTCTGCAAAGTTCTGTAAAAAATGCGGAAAACCACTGAAAAAGACAATTAATCATGAAAGCATGATTAATGAAATGAGTAAGGAATCAAGTACTGATACAACTAAAATAATTATTGTTGCATTGATTATTGTAGCTGTTGTTCTTGCCGGTGCATTCATTTATCTGTTTGGATTTTCAAATGATGAAACCGCACAGGACTCCCAGGCACAATCAGCCAGCAACAGCAATCCGGTATCAACTGTAAATCAGCCTACACAGAGCTCTTCCGAGTCTGCCTCTCCGACTCCTACAACAACAGCCATGAGGATATTGGGTGGAAGCTTTTCGACCGGTAGCGGCCTATCGGACAAGACATATGCGTCCATATATGTAGGTAAGGAGCACTCTGGTGAAAAGGTAAAAATCCAAATCTACTATTCAAGGGATGGATCTAGCCTGAACAATGGTAACATGGTACCAAAAACAGTTGATTCATCAGGTTATATCGAAGTGGCCAGCGCTGATTCATATAAGTATTTCCCTGATTTCGCAACAATCAATCTTTATGACAATTCCGGAAATCTGCTTGATACCAAATCCGTAAGCTTAAGCCCTTCAAGTGGTACTCAATCATTCTAGTTGAGTACTCACAATTTATTTTTTTTTAATCGATAACTGTTGCCATTGCAATAGTTGTCAATGCAACATTTATATATGATGACATCATAATAATAGTCTATGAAATCATTAGTAGCTTATTATTCAAGAACAAACATTACAAAAAAGCTGGCTGAAAGGATTGCCAGTGAAACTGACTCTGATATAGAAGAAATCAAACCTAAAGTAAACTATCAAGGAAAAATCGGTTATGCCCGTGGTGGAAAAGACGCAATTTCTGAAAAAATCATAGATTTGGAGGAATTGAAATACGACCCTGCCGAATATGATATAGTATATATAGGAACACCAGTATGGGCGGGAAAATCATCAAGTCCTGTATTTTCATATCTAAAGCAGAATGAAGGAAAATTCAACAACGTCAAATTCTTCACAACCTTTGGAGGAAGAGGTTTTGAAAGCACCTTTGAACAGATGGAAGCAAATTCCAAAAAGCCTCTTAAAACATTAGCCCTAAAGACCAAAGAAGTCAAAAATGACGAATTCAATTTGGATAGCTTCATAGATTAGCATGTCACTGGATGAACTGAAGGAAGTGGATGCATCAACAATCCCAGTTGGAAAGCTGCTGTATATGATTGGAAAGGGATACCACACCTATATCAATCACCATATTACTGAGTATGGAATCAATACCACACAGCTTCATTTCCTCTTTGAGATATCCCACAAGTCAGATTTGAATCAGGAAGAGATTGCCACAAGATGCAACATCAACAAGGGTGCAGTTGCTAGATCAATCAAAAAGCTTGAAGACAAGGGACTGGTCGTAAGGCAAATCGATGAAAACAACAGAAGGCAAAACAAGATTTCATTGACTGAAGAGGGGGAGGAAATCCTTAAAAAGACAGTGAATATACTTCAGCAATGGGAAGATGAAGTTATTTTGGATAAGGGATATATTGAAAGGGAACTTCTGCAGAAGGTTTTAAAGGAAATAGCAATAAAAACAATCGAACTGAACAAAGAGGAGTGCAAAAATGGCTAAAAAAAGCAAGAACATCGAGATGATTACTGGTGATCCTAAAAAGGCAATTGTCAAACTTGCCCTTCCGATGATGCTTTCCATGCTTTTGATAATGCTATATAACCTTGCAGACAGTATTTGGGTTGCAGGCCTTGGTGCAGATGCCCTGGCTGCAATCGGATTCATCACACCATTATTCATGGTACTGATTGGGCTAGGTAATGGTATCGGTGCAGGTGCAAACTCACTCATTGCAAGAAATATCGGTGCAGGCAACTACAAGGAGGCCAACAATTCAGGTCTTCACGGTATTCTCCTATCTGTAATCATATCAGTGATTTTTACCATTTTGATTGAAGGATTCATGGTTCCCATATTGGAATTTATGGGTGCCGGAAACACAATCCAGTATGCAATGGACTACAGCTACATTATATTCGGATTCCTGTTCATATTCGTATATTCAGGAGTTGCTTCAGCAATATTCAGGTCAGAAGGTGACATGAGGCGTGCAACCATTGCAATAGCTGTTACAGCAATCTTGAATATCATTTTGGATCCGATATTCATATATGTATTGGACTTAGGAATTTCAGGTGCCGCTTGGGCAACAGTAATATCAGCATCAATGTCCTGTATAGTAATGAGCTATTGGATATGGGGCAAAAAGGACCTGTACCTTGACTTGTCTCCAAAAAACTTCAGCTATTCAAACCAGATTATGCTGGATACACTGCAGGTTGCAATACCATCAACACTTGAAAATGTAGTATTTTCAGCACTGGCAATCATTATCAACTCAATGCTAGTTATTGCAGCAGGAACAACCGCAGTGGCAGTCTATACTGCATCAATGAGAATCGTACAATTGACCATGATTCCACTGCTTGGTCTTGGAACAGCAGTTCTTACCGTTGCAGGAGTAGCTTATGGTGCCCATAATCATGTGAACCTGAAAACTGCACATTCCTATTCAATCAAATTGGGATTTGCAATTTCAATACTCCTTGGTGCAATCATGTTCATATTCTCCAAACAGATTGCAACAGTATTCTCATATACCGCAGCCAGCGCAAGCCTGTCAGGCGATATAGCTACAGCATTGTCAATACTGACTTTGTTTGTGATTGCCGTTCCTCACGGAATGATGTCCTCCATGATGTTTCAGGGAGTAGGAAAGGGAGTATATTCCCTATTGATTACACTTCTAAGGTCATTGATTCTGGAAACAGTATTCGCATATCTGTTCTGCTTTGTCTTCGGATGGGGATTAATCGGAATCTATGCAGGAATAGTATTTGGCTGCTTTGTCGGAGGAACAGTTGGATACCTATGGGCCAAACTCTTCATCAAAAGATTTAGGGAAATTTCAATCAGAAAATATGCTCCGCAAAAAGACTAGTTTTTACAACTAGTTTTTTATACTTTTTTTAACTATTATTATACATGGAATTCATTCTAAACAATAAGCGATATTCAATAATCAACCATGAATTGTACATTGATTATCTAATTGTTGACAGTTATTTTAGAGACAAGAGATCCAAATATGATTATGATATCCGCTTTGAGTTTATAACACCTCTATTGGAGAAGGAAAAAGTCGAATTTGAAGATATTCTCGAAGGGACAAAGCTTTTAGAAGATCTGATTGAAAAGGAAGAAATTAATTTTATCCCATATGGAGTGAGAATCGACGAACATCTTAATGGAAATTTCAAGATTACCTATCAGGATTTGGAATTTAATAATATAAGAGTGGGAGAAGCCATTCCCCTTTTAATCGCACTGACTTCCCTTTTAAACTACAATCCTATTGTAACATTGACTCAAATTGAAGAGGAACTGAACTATTTTTTAGAGAAGTATCGAAACTATGCAGAAAGGTGATTAGGGGTTGAGGCTTGCAGGTGGATTGATAAAGCATGTGCTTGTCTTTTTCCAATAGCAGTTGTTGCAGGTTTTGCATTTGCTCTCGCCGTTTCCTTCGATCTGCCAATCAACCAGAAATCCAGGGTCATATACGAATGGCCTTTGCATTGAAATGAATTCAATATCAGTCTTTTTTAATATTTCATTTATCTGATTTTGGCTGCTGTATCCTCCACCTAAGATGACTGGAATGGATACATTTTTGATTATTTTTCCAGCTGCATCAATCAATGGATTTTCATCCTTGTTTTCACGTGTGAAAAACTGAGGGGAGCGTGTACGGGTAATCTGAAGAGAGTCAACACCATATTTTTCAAGCAGTTTGGATATCTCTATTGTCTCATCGAGTGTCATTCCGTTAGTGGTTCCATCAAATGCATTTAATCTGCAGTTAATATGGAGGTTTGTGTTTTCTTTGATTACTTTAATCATTTCTAAAACTATTCTTAAGCGATTGAGGGTATTTCCACCATATTTGTCTGTGCGTGTGTTAAAGTTCGGATTGATGAATCTTGATAAGAAGTAGTAGTTTCCAAGTGCAATCTGAATGCCGTCAAAGCCAGCATAATCGAATTTTTGAGCTGCAATAATCATGTCTGTCTGGATTTTTCTGATGTCATCAATAGAGACCTCATCAACTTTAATGTTCTGTTCCGCTTTCTTATTGAACTGAACAAAGCCTAATTGGGCAAAAATAGGAACTCCATATATATGGACCAGATCAGTCAAATCCTTTGCTTCACGCACGAATTGCCTGAAATGTGGAGTATGGGTCCATTTGGAAAAGACATCTCTCGGATAGAGTGAAAATATTTCAGTAATAATCAATCCAACGCCGCTGGCGGCAATGTTTTCATATCTATTATAAATTTCCGGTGTGAAATTACCTGATTTTTCCCTTTCGGATTCCCAAAGGCCTGTCCTAATGATTCGGCTAGGGAGCTTCAAATCGCCAAATCTGCAATATTCAAAAATCTCTTTCATGATAATAGTTGAATTAAATTAGTATAAAAAGCTATTGTAACATTTAGGTTACTTAAAAAAAATAAAAAATAGTAGGAAAAATAATTTTTTCCTAATTAACTTCTTAGATTAATAGTACGATACTTAAAATTAAAGCTAATAATAATCCTAAAATACCATAATCTCCATTGGATTGGGTATTTATAACATTATTGTTTGTATTAGTATCTACACTAGTGTTTTGATCATCATTGCTTTCGAATGATAAATCAATACTTTTGGAAACTGAGTTTGAAACAGAATAATCAACATATGGACTATCTAAAGAAGCGCTGGTTTTAGCAATAGGCATTAAGAAATCTAAAGCACAACCGAAAGAGGTATCATTATAGAATTCAGTTTCATTGTCCTCATATTCATTTGACTCGTCATCAGCATAATCATCTGGTGAATATGAACCTGCAGAAGCTGCATAATATTTATTTGCTGCTAATGAAGTGGTTTTGTAAAAGTATATTACTTTGCCTTTTACTCTTTCAGTCATATTTCCTAAAGTTTCATAATCAAAATCGCTTTCACCATCATAATAATAGTCAGTCCATCCATCATAGCCGTAGTATTCATCGTCGTCCCAGTCATACCAGTAATCGTCCCAGTCTTCGTCATCTAGGTAGTCATCGTCGTCGTAGTCTTCCCAGTCTTCGTCATCTAGGTAATCTTCGTCGTCGTAGTCTTCCCAGTCTTCATCATCCAGGTCGTCTTCGTCATCCGTATCGGCTATCTCATAGTCTGAATCATCTGAGTCATCAATTGCGTCATCGTCAACATCGATTCCAATATCATCATCGAAATCAATATCTTCAATGTCGCTTGAAGCAAATGCAACACTAGTAGTTGCCATAAGAAGTGCAAAAAGAACAAATATTGTCAGTATTCTTTTTGTATTCATTTATATCACCTCAAGTAATATATTATTACATTAAAAATTCTGTTTTGCTTACTATATAAATATATACTATATTTTACATTTTTTTAATTTTTTTTGATATAAATTTAAATAATATTGCTTACAAAAGTTTAGTTAATGTCTTTTAACTTAATTTCTATTTCATTAATTGCAGTAGCTCTAGCTATGGATGCTTTTAGTGTATCAATGACAAAGGGTTTTACGCAAAAAAACATAACAAAACCACAGATTTTGTATTACGGATTATTTTTCGGTGGTTTTCAGGCATTGATGCCAATCTTAGGATACTTCTGTGGAAGTGCTATAGCATCAATCGTCGAGACCTTGGCGTCTGTAATCGGTTTTGTCTTGCTTCTGCTCATTGGAATCAACATGATTCGTGAAAGTTTAACTTCAGGTGATGAGGAAGTCAGTGATGAATTCTCATTCAAGGAAGTTACTTTGCTTGCTATTGCTACAAGCATAGATGCATTTGCAGTTGGAATTGCAATTGCCCTTTTAAAAGATCCAATATTGATTTCAGCAGCAATCATTGGAATAGTTGCTTTCATATTTAGTATTGTGGGCATTTTCATTGGCAAAAAGCTTGGAGATTATGTTGGAGACAAGTTCCAGATTCTTGGTGGAGTGATTTTGATATTGATCGGTATAAAAATTCTTCTTGGATTTTAATTAATTTTTTAATTTCTTTCAAAAAATGCCTATCTTAACTACTACATATAGGAAGTCGGATCGTAGCCATG
>NZ_JAZNAN010000026.1:0-41408 GCF_045586545.1 Methanobrevibacter sp. | reverse complement strand
ATAATGTGACTTATTTCAATGGTACTGCGTATATTTTCACTGTTACCAACACTCGTGTGGTTGAGAATGTTACTGTGAATGTTACTAAAGTTTGGAATGATAATGATAATCAAGATGGTGTCAGACCTTTCAATATTACTGTCAATTTAGTTAATCAGTATGGTCTTGTTGAGTCTGTTGTGCTTACTGGTCCTGATTGGAATTATACATTTGAGAATTTACCTAAGTATCTTAACGGTGCTTTGGTTGTGTATAATGTTACTGAGGATTCTGTTGCTAACTATAATGTGACTTATTTCAATGGTACTGCGTATATTTTCACTGTTACCAACACTCGTGTGGTTGAGAATGTTACTGTGAATGTTACTAAAGTTTGGAATGATAATGATAATCAAGATGGTTTCAGTCCTGTGAATATTACTGTTAATTTGGTTAATCAGTATGGTACTGTTAGGTCTGTTGTGCTTACTGGTCCTGATTGGAATTATACATTTGAGAATTTACCTAAGTATCTTAACGGTGCTTTGGTTGTGTATAATGTTACTGAGGACTCTGTTGCAAACTATAGCGTGACTTATTCCAATGGTAGTGCATATATTTTCACTGTTACCAACGCTCACATTCCTGAACTGATCAATATTACTGTTGAGAAAGTTTGGACTGATAATGGTAATCAGGATGGTGTCAGACCTGAAAATGTCACTGTTAATCTGATTAAAAATCAAACTGTTATTCGTACTGCTGTTTTGAATGATGCTAATAATTGGACTTACACTTTCCTTGATTTAGACAAGTATGAGAACAACGGTACTTTGATTGTTTACAGTATTAACGAAACTGAAGTTATTAATTATACTGCTGAAATTACTGGAGATAATGTTAGCTTTGTGATTAACAATACTCACGTCATTGAATTGATTAACGTTACTGTTGTTAAAGTTTGGAATGATGGCAATAATGTTAGCGGTAATAGACCTGCTAATGTAACTGTCGTTTTACTTGCTGATGGCAACGCTATTAGAAATGCTACTTTAAGTGTTTCCAATGATTGGACTTTCACTTTTGAAGGTTTAGATAAGTTCAAACATAATGGTACATTGATTAAGTATTCCATTGATGAAGTCGATGTTGGAGTTCCTGGATATACTACTGAAATTACCAACAGCACTCCTTACTACTGGATTGTTAACAACACCTTTGTCCCTGATCATAATAAGACTGCTAATGAGACTAAAGTCTTCTATAACGAATCCGTGAAATATAACATTACAATTACTAATATCGGAACTGGTGTTTATAATAAGACTTTGATTATTGTAGATAGCATGCCTTATGGTTTAGAGTATAATAAGACTATTAACATCACTGGCGCCCGCGTTATTCAAGAGGGTGTTTATGATAAAGAAGCAAACAATGTTACTTGGATAATTACTGATATCGATCCTGCTACTCCGGCTATAATCACTATTTTAGTCCGTACTTATGATATTGGTAATTTAACTAACAATGTTACTTTGATTGGTCCTAACGGATATAATAAAACAGTTAATGAAACTATTGAAGTTGAACCTATCGTTGATGTGTCTGTTGTAAAAACTGTTGACGTACCTGAACATTTCATTGGCGATGTCGTTGTCTGGACTGTTAAAGTGTCCAACGCTTTCAATGGTACTGATGCAACCGATGTCAGATTGAATGAAACTTTACCAAGTGAGTTCACTTTAATCAATTACACTGTTACTAAAGGTACTTATGCAAACAATGTTTGGACTATTGGTACTATGGGCAATGGTACTGAAGAGACCTTGACCATCTATACCCGTGCAAAAACCAATGGTACATTTACAAACTACGTAAACGTAACCTGTAACGAAACAGAGTGGAACTACACCAATAACTATGACAATGCTACAGTTAACATTATTAAGAATATTCCTATTAAAGAGGTTAATAATAGCAAACCGTTCTACCATGAGAACGTTACATATTATTTAACCGTTGTTAACCCTGGAAATGTGACCTATGTAAATAATTTAACTGTTGTTGATAGTTTGCCTGATGGTGTAGATTATCTTGAAACTCTTTACATTACCGGTGCGGATGTTGTTGTTGATGCTACTGTCAGCGGCAAAAACATTAGTTGGGTGATTACCAACATTTCAGCAGGAACAACTGCTGTTATTGCGGTAAAAGCTCAAGCAAATGCTGTTGGTATTAAAGTTAACAATGAGACTATCATTTATCCTAATGGTTACAGTCAGAAAGTAAATGCTACTATTGATGTGCAACCTATCGTTGATGTATCTGTTGTAAAAACTGTTGACAAACCTGAGTATTTCGTCGGTGACATTGTTGTATGGACCGTTAAAGTGGCCAACGCTTTCAACGGTACAGCTGCGACTGATGTCAAATTGTATGAAGCTTTACCTGGTCATTTCGCCTTAATTGACTACGTTGCAACCAAAGGTACTTACGCAAACGACGTTTGGACTATTGGCACTATGGCTAACGGTACTGAAGAGACCTTAACTCTCTATACCCGTGCATTACTCGATGGTACATTTACCAATTATGTCAACGTAACCTGTAATGAAACAGAGTGGAACTACACAAACAACTATGATAACGAAACAGTTATTATCAAATGGATTCCGGATATTAACAAGACAGTTAACGATACTACTCCATTCACTCACGAGTTTGTGGAATATTACTTAACTGTTTCAAACACTGTTGATATCGATTTCACCAATAACTTAACCGTTATCGATAGCTTGCCTGATGGTTTAGTATATGCTAATGAGTATAAGGTGGAAGGTGCTAAATTACTCAAATTTGTTGTTGACGGTCAAAAACTCTATTGGACTATTACTGACATTTCCGCTAATTCCAGTGCCGTAATCACTGTTAAAGTATTAGCTGATAAAGCTGGAAATCTAACCAACAATGCAACTCTTGTCCCTCCTTCCGGAAACAACATTACTGTAAACTGTACTATAACTCCAATACCTCGTGCAGATTTAGAAATTACAAAATTAGTTTCTAAAAAAGTTTCCCATTATAACGACAGAGTCGTCTGGACAATCATTGTCAAAAACAATGGACCTGATACTGCTGAAAATGCAGTCGTATCCGATAAACTTCCAAAAGGATTAGTTTATGTTTCAGATGATTCAAAAGGTGCTTATAATCATGAATCTGGTATTTGGAAAGTAGGCAATCTTGCAAAAGGGCAATCCAAAACTTTAAAAATTGTATCCATTGTAAGAACTACTAACGCAACAATCATTAACTTTGCGAATGTTACTTCCGATACTCCTGATCCTAATGAAACTAACAATAAATGTAATAATTCAACAACAGTTCCTCCTGAAGCGGATTTAATGCTTATTAAAGATGTTGATAAGTATAATGTTCGCGTTGGAGAAAACTTCACATTTACTATTGTTGTTATCAATTTAGGACCGGATGTCGCTGTAAACACTCGTGCATTTGATGTATTGCCTGATGGACTAAAATTCATTAGTTATAAAGCTTCCAGAGGTACTTATGATCCTGTAACAGGAGTTTGGGATATTGGTGATTTGGAAGAAGGTGATAGCGTTTCCCTTACAATTGTTGCTCAAGCATTGAGAACTGGTCACTTTATTAACGAGGCTTATGTTGTTAGTGACACTTACGATCCTGATTTAAGTAACAACAACGATTCAGCTGAAGTTATTGCTGTTGAACTAGGACCTCCAGTTTCAACAATGCATCCTACAGGTAATCCAATCGTAATGGTTTTATTATCATTACTTGCAATAGTTGGTGTAACTTTAAAAAGAAAACTTTAAACACGTTATGGGAAATTAACTTTTCCCATATTTTTTATTTTTTACTAAAATTTTTCATACAATTTAATGAAATTTATCTTTTAGAATTTAATATTTTCTCTATAAAAGTATTATTTTAATAAGACTTATTTTTAAATATTTTAATTAATCAATACTTTTTTTCCAAAAAATTATTGCTCATCTACATTACTTTATCGAAGTTTAATAATTTTAACATAATTCCAATATTTTAAAAGTTATGAATGAAATATATAATACTGATTTGATTAGAATGTGTGATTAGATGAAAAGTGATAGTGTAAAAAAAGGAATTCAAAGAGCGCCACATAGGTCACTATTGCGTGCATGTGGTCTTGATGATGAAGATTTCAAAAAACCGTTCATTGGTATAGCAAATAGTTTTACAGATATCGTGCCGGGTCATATTCACTTAAGGGACCTTGTGGAATTTGTAAAGGAAGGAATTATTGCCGCAGGAGGTATTCCATTTGAATTTGATACCATGGCAATCTGTGATGGAATAAGCATGAACCATGAAGGAATGAAATATTCCCTCCCTTCAAGGGAAATCATCGCTGCAACCGTAGAAAGCATGACAAAAGGGCACGCTTTTGATGGATTGGTATTGATCCCAAGCTGTGATAAGGTGGTTCCGGGAATGATTATGGGAGCTTCTAGAGTAAACGTTCCATCAATCGTTGTAACAGGAGGCCCAATGGCTGCCGGTTCTTATAATGGTAAGCCTGCTGATTTAATTACAGTTTTTGAAGCTGTGGGTGCTTATTCTGCAGGAACAATGACTGAAGAAGAAGTTTCAGAACTTGAAAAATGTGCCTGTCCAGGTGCGGGAAGCTGTTCCGGACTGTTCACTGCAAATACAATGGCCTGCATTACAGAAACATTAGGCCTATCCCTTCCAACATGTGCCACAACCCATGCGAGAACCAAGGAAAATGATGAAATAGCATATGAATCAGGTAAACAGATTGTTAAACTTGTCGAAGAAGACATCAAGCCTTCCGACATTTTAACTCAGGAAGCTTTCAACAATGCAATTGCTGTTGACATGGCATTGGGAGGTTCATCCAATACAGCTTTACATATCCCTGCGCTTGCAAGCGAAGTTGAAGGTTTAAGTGTTGATTTGGAATTGTTCGATGAGATTTCAAGAAATGTGCCTCATATTGCACTTATCTCCCCGGCTGGTGAAGATTCAATGATGGATTTACACTTGGCTGGAGGTATTCAGGCAGTACTTAAGACATTAGGAGATAAGATTGATACTAACCAGTTAACTGTAACAGGCAAAACAATTGCTGAGAACTTAGAAAATGTTGAAAACAAAAATACAGATGTTATTCATACATTAGACAATCCTGTTCATGCTGATGGTGGTATTGCAATATTAAAAGGCAATCTCGCCCCAAATGGAAGTGTTGTTAAGAAAGGTGCAGTTGCAGAGCATTTGATGCATCTTAAAGGCCCTGCAAAGGTATATGATTCAGAAGAAGATGTTACAAAAGCAATCTTTGACCATGAAATAGAAGAGGGAGACATTGTTGTAATCAGGTATGAAGGACCGAAAGGCGGTCCTGGAATGCGTGAAATGTTGAACCCGACTTCAGCACTTGCAGGAATGAACATCAAGGATGTAGGTCTGATAACAGACGGAAGATTCTCCGGAGGAACAAGAGGCCCATGTATTGGACACGTATCCCCTGAAGCGATGGAAGACGGTCCGATAGCTGCTATTCAAAACGGTGACATTATCGAAATAGATATTGAAAATAGATTTATCAATGTTGAACTTACAGATGAGGAAATTGAAGCTAGATTAAAAGAAGTTAAACACCCTGAAAGCGATGTTACTGGATGGTTGGCAATATATCAAAAATTGGTTCACTCTGCAGATACCGGTGCTATTTTAAGGTAGTGTTAAAATGGAAATACTCAAATATTCAGAGATTGATTTGGCTGAAACCATCAAAAGATCAGAAGAGGATGTAAATAAGGTCTTGGACATTGTATCTGATATTTTAAATAATGTTAAGGAAAATAAGGATAAGTCTATTAGGGAGTATACAGAGAAATTTGACGGAGTTACAATAGAAAATTTGAAAGTATCCAAAGATGAAATTAAAGAGGCTTATGATACTTTAGATGATGAATTGCTTGTTGCTTTAAAGCAAGCCGCATCAAACATTGAAAAATTTCATAAAAAGCAAATTCCACAAGAGTGGGAAATGGAAGTTAATCCTGGAATTGTTGCAGGCCAAATTGTAAGACCAATCAATTCTGCTGGCTGTTATATCCCAGGAGGTCGTGCCGCTTATCCTTCATCAATATTGATGACAGTAATTCCTGCAAAAATTGCAGGGGTTAAAAAGGTTATTTGTGTCACTCCACCTCAAAAGGACGGTAAAATCCTGGATGCAATTTTGGTTGCAGCTGATATTGCCGGTGCAGATGAGATATATAAGGTTGGTGGAGCGCAGGCAATAGCCGGGCTTGCTTTTGGAACAGAATCAATTCCACGTGTTGAAAAAATTGTCGGTCCTGGAAATATTTTCGTTACTGCCGCCAAAAAATTGGTCTATGGTCAAGTAGATATTGAGTTTCCTGCAGGTCCGTCTGAAGTGCTTATTTTAGCGGATGAAACTGCAAATCCTGAATTTCTGGCAACTGACATATTGGCACAGGCAGAACATGACCCGAATGCGTCATGTTTTTTAGTAACCGATTCAGAAAAATTAGCTGTTGAAACTGATGAATTCGTCAGACAATTGACCGAGATTGCGCCAAGACGTGAAATTATAGAGGAATCATTATCAAAAAGTGGAAAAATCATTATCACAGACACATTCACTGAAGCGATTCATGTTACAAATGAATACGCTCCTGAACATTTAATCATATCCACCAAAGATGATGATGAGACTCTATCACACATAAACAATGCCGGTTCAATATTCTTGGGTGCATACTCACCTGTTGCGGCAGGGGATTATGGATCCGGAACAAACCATGTTCTTCCGACAGGAGGAGGGGCTAAAATGTATTCAGGTCTTTCAACCGAAGCCTTTATTAAAAAACCTACTGTTCAAAGACTTACAAAAGAAGGTCTTAATGAATTGTCAAAGACCTCTGTTCCGATTGCCGAATATGAGGGATTCTTTGCACATGCAAACTCATTTAAAAAGCGTTTAGAATAATAGTTAATCATTAACTATTATTTTTTATTTTAAATCAATTCTCTATTTTTATAAAAAAGTTCTTAAAGCATTTCAATTTTATTTTTTGACTTTCTAAGCTCTTTATATAGGATATTAACTAATTATATTTTGTAATAGATAAATTAATAACTTAACTGATAAATAGGGGTTGTAATTTATTTTTAAGTTATAATTTAATTCTCCTATTTCTTAATAGGAGGTGAGGATTTTGAGCATGATATTAATCGTGCTCGATTTAGTCTTGATTATTCTTGACGTTATTGTAATTTATTACCATTTCAATAATTAATGAAATAATCTCGTATGATAGTCGAATATTGTAAGGTTGGTTCGTGATTTTTCAAAGCCCACCATCTGGAAGTTTTGCGTAACTCTTCCCAACCTTATTTTCATTATTTCTTTAAAAAAAGTATTTTTCTATCTTTCTAGTTAACTTTATATATCATGTTAATCTATATTTTATTCAAGAATATGATTTTTCATATTCATCACTTCCTATTAAATTAGGAACTCTATTTATTGGTAAAACAGTTGTCTAATCTGGTGGTAGTTTATAGGTTTTGCCTATAAACTTAGACAACATTAATTTAATGTTTTTATTTAATTTTAATAATTATTTATCTTTATTTTTTAAAAATAAGTATTTTTCTATCTTTTTAGTTAACTTTATATATTATGTTACTTAACATTATAATCAAGAATATGTTTAATTCATATTCAACACTTTCATTAATAGAAAGACACTTTTTTTAAAGTTTAAATTAATTAATTAATTATTTTTACAAACCTCGAGGTGAATAATTTGCAAGGTTTATTAAAAGACTGGAGAAGAACTCATTATTCTAACCAATGCACTCCTGAAATCGCAGGAAGTGACATTACAATCATGGGCTGGATACATGAAATCCGTGATTTCGGTGGAATCATGTTTGTAATCATCCGTGATGTAACCGGTAGAATTCAAGTAACCGCTCCAAGCAAAAAAGTAGATGAAGATATTTTAAAACAATTAAGAGAATTCAGAAAAGAATCCGTTGTAGCTATTAAAGGTGCTGTACAGGAATCAGCAAAAGCACCAAACGGTGTCGAAATCATTCCTAAAGAAGTTAAAGTCCTAAACTTGGCTGACCAACCTTTACCGATGGATCCTACAGAAAAGGTTAAAGCTGGAATTGATACTAGATTAGATTCAAGATTTTTAGATATCAGAAAAGAAAACGTTTCAGCGATTTTTAAAATCAAAGGCCAAATGTTCCACACTATCAGGGACTTTTTCTATGAAAATGGCTTTTATGAAATTAACACTCCTAAACTCGTAGCTTCCGCTACCGAAGGAGGAACAGAATTATTCCCAATCGCTTACTTTGATAAGGAAGCATTCCTTGGCCAATCCCCGCAATTGTACAAACAGATGATGATGGGTGCTGGAATGGACAAGGTATTTGAAATCGGTCAAATTTTCAGAGCAGAAGAGCATGATACCTTAAGACACTTGAATGAAGCGGTTTCCATCGATGCTGAAGCTTCATTTATGGACGATGATGATGTAATGAAAGTCTTAAACGACATGCTTATTCAAGTCTTGAATGATGTTAATGACAACTGTGCTCATGAACTTGAAATCTTAGGTCACGAATTGGAAATTCCTAGTGAAGATTTCCCTAAGGTCGCTTATGACGATGCTGTTGACATGATTAACGCTAAAGGTGTTGAAATGGAATGGGGAGAAGACCTATCCCGTGAAGCTGAAAAGGCTTTAGGTGATGAAATGGGAGGTTTCTACTTCTTGACAGAATGGCCTACAGCAATCAAACCGTTCTATGTAATGCCTAAAGATGGTGATGAAATTCACTCTCATGCATTCGATTTAATGTACAATAACTTGGAGTTATCATCTGGTGCTACACGTGTTCACCAATATGACTTGCTCGTAAAGCAGATTGAAGAAAGAGGATTAAACCCTGATGGGTTTGGAAGCTACTTGACTGCATTTAAATATGGTATGCCTCCTCACGCAGGTTGGGGTTTAGGTGCTGATAGGTTAACCATGGTACTTACAGGCGCTGAAAACATCCGTGAATGTGTACTCTTCCCAAGAGACAGACACAGATTAACCCCTTAATTCTTTTCTTTTTTAGATTGATATGGAAGAATATGATATAGCTATTATTGGCGGAGGTCCCGCTGGAATCATGGCTGCAATTGCAGCCGGTAAAAACTCTTCCAGCGTAATATTGCTTGAGAAAAATTCCTCACTAGGACGTAAATTATTGCTGACCGGTGGAGGAAGGTGCAATATTACAAACAATAAGCCACTAAAAAAGCTATTGAATATTTATCCTCAAAAAAACTTTTTAAAACACTCTTTTTTTACATTTACAAATGAGGACTTATTTTCATTGTTTGATTTTGATTTTATTGAGGAAGAGGACAATAGAATCTTTCCCGAAACAGAGAAATCCATTGATGTTTTGGAAGGATTAATTAATTGTTTGGATGATGTTGTTATAAGTTATAACTTTGAAGCAACATCAATAAGTGATGATTTTGTTATAAATAACAGGATAAAAGCTAATAAGATTATAATCGCTACAGGGGGCATTACATATCCACAAACTGGATGCAGTATCAAAAACTATTCACTGACTTCACAGCCCCTAACAGACATCAAGTATGGTCTCACTCCATTGATTACTAAAAAAGATCTTTCAAGCATTGCTGGTGTAACCTTATATGATGTTGTTATAATCTATAAGAAAACAAAAGTTAAAGGAAATGCTTTATTCTCTCATGTGGGTCTGACCGGTCCGGGAATTATCAATCTGAGCAATGAGATTTCTAAAAGTTTAAGCTATAACTTGTTAGAATCAAATCCTGAAGTCGACCTGGAAATAGCTATTGATTTATGCCCGAAATTTAGTCGTGAAGACCTGCAGGATAAATTCAGCAAAGATTTCCAGGCTAAAGGAAAGACGATGATTAAGAATTACCTTAAGCAATTTTTGACTAACAGTTTCATAGACTTCTTTTTGGATGAAATTAACCTAGATGGCCAGACACAACTGTCTCGAATCAATAAAAAAAGTAAAAATCGTTTGATTGAAAATTTAAAAAGGTTCACCTTTGAAATAACTGGTTTTAATAAAGATTTAGCTAAAATTACAATTGGTGGTATTGATTTAGCCAATGTTAATCCTAAGACAATGGAATCTACAATAATGCCTGGTTTATACTTTGCAGGGGAAGCTCTGGATTTGGATGGGCCTACCGGAGGATACAATTTAAAGATTGCATTTTCAACCGGTTACCTTGCAGGACTTTCAGCCAGTGAAAAATAATTTACTAAATTATCTATTTTTTCAAAATTGCTTTTAAAGATAACAAAATATTTAACTTATATATTTACCAATAGTTATATTATGACAGACAAAATGTTCATGGGTGCATCAACTAAGCAAGGTTTGGATATTGCTAATAAAAGTAGAGAAATTATCCGTGGCCTTATTGGAGATGATGTCAAAGATTTAAATCCTGCTGAAAGAGACATTGTTGAGAGGATTGTTCACTCAACAGCTGATCCTGAATATGCAAAATTGGTAAAAATCAGTCCTGATTTTGTAGATGCAGCTATGGCCTCCCTTAGAAATAAGGAAACCATTTTAACTGATATTAACATGGTTAAATATGGTATTACTAGATATGAAGGGGAAGTTGAGTGTTATATTAAAAATGAAGAAGTAATTGAAATTGCAAAAGAAAATCAAATTACAAGAGCTGCTGCTGCAATGAGATATGCGGCCAGCAATGATTTTGAAGGAATTGTAGTTTCTGGTAATGCTCCAACTGCTGTTTTTGAAGCTATGGATTTATACCAAAAAGGTGAAATGAATCTTAAAGCTATTGTAGGAGTTCCGGTTGGTTTTGTGGGAGCTGCGGATTCTAAAGAAGCGCTCCATAATTCTGATATTCCTAACATAATTGTTGAAGGACCAAAAGGCGGAACACCGATTGCTGTAGCTTGCGTAAACTCATTAATCCAACATTTATAGAGTGATAAAATGTTTTCTGAAGAACTGTTCAATGAATCTAAAAAATATTTCCCGGGTGGAGTAAACTCTCCAGTACGTGCTTTTAAACCTTATCCATTTTTTGTTAAAAGTGCTGGAGGATGCCGCCTAACAGATGCTGATGGAAAAACTTATATTGACCATTGTTTAGCTTATGGTCCATTAATATTGGGTCATGCAGATCCTAAAGTTGTAAGGGAAGTTTCTAATCAATTGACTATGGGTACTGCTTACGGCACTCCTACTGAAAATGAAATAACTCTTGCAAAGGAAGTTGTTGATAGAATTCCTTCAGCTGAAATGGTAAGATTTTGTAATAGTGGAACTGAAGCAACCATGAGTGCAATCAGGCTTGCAAGAGGTTTCACAGGTCGTGACAAGATTGTTAAATTTGAAGGTGCATATCACGGTGCACATGATTATGTATTGGTTAAGGGCGGTTCTGGTGCTGCGACATTGCCGGATTCTCCGGGAATTCCTGAAGATACCACTAAAAATACCTTATCCGTTCCATTCAATGATGAGGAAGCTTTATCTGAGTTAATTGAAAAGGAAGGCGAAAACATTGCATGCATTATTATGGAAGTGGTCATGGGTAATGTTGGTTGTATTGAACCTAAACCAGGATTTTTAGAGTTTATCAGAAAAATCACTGAAGAAAATGGTATTGTTTTAATATTTGATGAAGTCATCACTGGTTTTAGAGCATCACGCGGTGGAGCTCAAGAATATTATGGTGTAACTCCTGATTTGACAACCCTCGGTAAGATTGTAGGCGGAGGACTTCCTATGGGAGCATTCTGTGGAAAAAGAGAGATTATGGAATTGATTGCTCCAAACGGTCCGGTTTATCAGGCAGGTACCTTTTCAGGAAATCCTGTATCCGTTCAGGCAGGTATTTCTACACTAACTCAACTTGATGATGCATTCTATAAGGAGTTAGAGAGAAAAGGTAATTTCTTAAGGGGCAATATTCAATCAATAATAGATGATGAGGAATACAATATTCAACCAGTTGGACTTGCTTCAATGTTTCAAATTTATTTCAATCCTGCACCGGTTTACAATTATGCTGATGCACAGGAGTCTGATAGAAGAAAATTCTTAAGATATTTCAAGGCCTTATTAAAAGAAGGCGTATTTATCCCGCCATCTCAATTTGAATGTAACTTTATTTCAAATGCACATAGCATGGCAGATTTACAAAAGACTTCTGAAGCTATTGAAATTGCTTTGGAAGCTGCATTTAAAAAAAGAAGAAGGTAATTTGAATGGAAATTGACTTTAAGGAAATTGCAACTTATGCAATTATTCTGATAATTGTTTTGATTGCTGCACAACACCTGAATGTTGTTGTTTCAGGGAGTATGGAACCGGCATTTTACAGAGGGGACATCGTCCTCGTTGAAAAAGCGGATTTCTTCGGAATACATGAATTCAATCCCGAAGATGTTCAAGTCGGTGATGTAGTCGTTTACGATGCAGCATGGTATAACCAACCTGTAATCCATAGAATTATAGGCACTGCGGATATTAATGGAACTACGATGTATGTAATTAAGGGAGACAATAATGATAAACCCGACCCATATTATGTTTCTCCAGGCCAAATCAAAGAAAAAGTAGTAACATTTGGCGATAATTTGGTCGTTATTCCAAAAATTGGTTATCTTTCCCTTTGGTTAAGAGGGTTATAATTATTATTAAGGTGAGTTAATGTATTTTGAAATTGAAAAACAAGCGATTGATGCTATTAACAAGGCATTAGATCAATATGATGTAGAGATTGATAGGAATTTCAAATTGGAATTTCCTCCAAACCCGGAGTTAGGTGATTTGGCAAGCACTATTGCATTTGCACTTACTAAAAAATTAAGGACTTCCCCTCCGGAAGTTGCCAAGGATTTGGTTGACAAGATTGAAGTTCCGGAAATTTTCACCAAAGTTCAAAACTTCGGACCTTATGTAAATTTCTTCATTGATTATGATAAATTTTCCAAACTGCTATTGGAAAAAGTCGATGAAAATTACGGACAGCTTCCTGAATATGGTGAAAAAATAATCTTAGAGCACACTTCAGCCAATCCTAATGGTCCGTTACATATTGGACATATCAGAAACTCCATTTTTGGAGATTCCCTTGCAAGACTTTTACGCTTGGCTGGAAGGGATGTTGAAACTCAATATTATGTTAATGATATGGGCCGTCAAATAGCTATTATTGTATGCGGCATAACAGAATGTGGGCTCAACATTGACGATTATGAAGGAGACAAGCTTGACCACAAGATTGGAAAGTTATACTTTGATGCAAATAAGGCAGTTGATGAAGATGAAGCCTTGAATGCTAAAGTCGATGAATTAATCCAAAAATACGAAGAAGGTTCGGATGAAGAGTTAAACAAAGTATTTGAAGATGTTGTCTCTAAATGCATTAGTGGAATGAAGGAATCACTATTGAGAATGAACATTGTCCATGACGATTTCGTATGGGAAGGCCAGTTTGTAAGAAGCGGTGAAGTTGATGATTTAGTCACATACATTCAAAGAGAAGGATTTACAAGAGAAGATGATGTATTGTACATTGACTTGACTGACTTTAACATTGAAAAAGAGTTTGTTTTAAGAAGGTCTAATGGTACTTCACTTTACTCTACACGTGATTTGGCATATCACAAATATAAAGCCACTCTAGGAGATACTGTACTTGACATATTAGGTTCAGACCACAAATTGGCAGCCAAACAAATCAAGGTGATATTTGAAGAAATATTCAGACAAACTCCGCCTGAAGTAATCTTTTATGAATTTATTACATTGCCTGAAGGTTCAATGTCAACAAGAAAAGGCAAATTCGTATCTGTTGATGACCTCATTGATGAAGCGGTTAAAAGGGCAACCGACGAAATCAAATCAAGAAATCCTGATTTGTCAGATGATGAAATTGCACCGATGGCTGAAGATATCGGTGTTGGAGCAGTAAGATTCTTCATTGCTAAATTGTCTCCAGAAAAGCACTTGACATTCAAATGGGATGAAGCTTTAAGCTTTGAGAGAGGATGTGCATCTATTCAATATGCACATGCAAGAGCATGCAAGCTACTTGCCAAATCAGGCAAGGATATTAGTTCCTTAAGTGTTAGTGAGGAATGGAGTCCTAATGAAGCGGAACAGGATTTAATCAGGCAAATCGCTAAATTCCCACAGGTTGTAGAGGATTGTGCAAATAAAAAGAGAGTTCACAATATCACACAATATTCACAGGATTTAGCTAGCTCATTCAATAAGTTCTATAAGTCAGAACAAGTAATAGGTTCTGATGTTGAGGATACTAGACTAGTTTTAGTTGACAGAGCTAAGATAACCATTAAAAATGCTTTAGATATTTTAGGTGTTGCGGCACCTGAAAAAATGTAGATGAGTATAATTTAACTCATCTTTTAATTTCTTTTTTTGAGATAGGTTATTCTTTAAAACACATAAAAAATTAGAATTAATCCACATAGTGGATATAATCTTCTTTTCTTGGCAATGGCTCAGGAGCTTCCATATCAGGATATCCTAAAACCACATGGCCGATTCCTTCGTATGTTTCAGGTATTCCCCATTCTTTTAATAGTGCTTTTCCCTTTTCAGATGCAAATTCATCACGTGCTCTGTGAATCCAACAAGAACCAACACCAACTGCATGAGCCGCATTGACTAGAACTGCCAGCACACTTGCCCCATCTTCAACATATGTTGGAAACTCGCTATTGGCTAAAACGATTAAAAGTGTTTTTGCGCCATATAATGGATCCATATCCTCTGGAACATCGACTGGGAAAAAGCTTCTGTTCCATGCTGAAAATTCCTTGATGGTTTCAGGATTTTGAATTACAACAATTTTAGGTGATTGCGCACCACGTCCTGTTGGGGCGTAAGTTCCTGTTTCTAAGATTATTTTTAAATCTTCATCTGAGATTTGTTCGTCTTTAAACTTTCTGATACTTCTTCTTGTTTTTAAATCTTTGATAGTTTGGTTCATATTAAATCTCCACTAATTTATCATTGCTTCAATTCATCACTCACTGGGCTCTTGACTCCTTATCAGCTTGTTAATGTAAAGCTCTATACATGCATAACATATCAGGGAGCCTATTCCTCCTCCAAGAAGCATTCCACAGTATATTCCAAATTCTCCCAGGTTGAATGTAAATCCTAGAAGATATGCAAAGATTAACACTAGTATGAATTCCCTAAATGTTGTCAATATAAAGGATATTGTTCCTTTTCCGACCCCTTGGAAGACATTACCTGCACTCGCTCCAAATGGAACATATAAGATGAATAGGCTCATTATCTGCAGGAAACTTGCAATTAACGGCTCTAATTGTGCGCTGCTTTCGGAATATGAAAAGATGAATGCAATTTGGTTTGCAAATACATTTAGAATTATACATACTATAATTGAAGCTATTAATGCAACTTTTACAGCATATCTTGCTGTTACTCTTAAATTTTCATATTTTCTAGCTCCATATGCAACTCCAGCTACTGATATTGCTGCGGTCCCAACTCCTATTGCAGGAAGCATTCCGATGTTTACTATTCTCCAACCTGCGGTATAGACAGCTACGGCAACCGGGCCTGACACGATTGTAAGCATGTAGTTTACAAATATTGTCAAGACTGACAATACCAATTGCTCCAGGCTTGCCGGAATACCAACAACTAAAATGTCCTTATAGATTTTAAGGTCATTATGGAAGTCTTTGAAGTTATATGATAGATAGGTGTCTTTTTTAACGAAAATCCAATATAGCATTACTCCTAAGCTTATAAGTGGACCAAGTACGGTTGCCCATGCGGCTCCTTTGATTCCCATTCCTAAAGTGTAGATGAATATTGGATCTAGAATCATGTTGATTATTGCCGCAAGTGCAATTGGGACGGTAGCTCTTTTGATATCTCCTTCCGCTCTAAATGCTCCCCCAACTATCGGAGGAATTAAAATTGCGAATGTACATGAAAATATAATGAATCCGTAGTCTGTAGCATAGTTTATCACGCTACTTGCACCCATCATATTAAGCATCGGTTCCATTACAATAACAAAAATGATTGAAATAATAACAGACACAACAATACTTAAGATAAGATTGTGTATTGCTGCATTATTGGCTGAATTCTTGTCTTCGGCTCCGATATATCTTGATATTAAAGAGTTACCACCGGCTCCCAGACCATTTCCAAATCCGACAATAATCATAAATAATGGGGTGATATATCCAAGTGCAGCTAGTGGTTCTGCACCAAGCCCCGCTACCCATATGCTGTCAATAATGTTATTTGCAAATATTAAAAACATACTTGCTATAATAGGTAGGGATAGTTTGTTTATTGCCTTTTTTGGGTCTCCTGTAATCATTTCAATGTTTTTGTTTTTTTCCATAATCTTCCCATTTCATTAATAAGTAGTGTTAAAAAATAAGTTCAAAATAAAAAAAGAATAAGAAGAGGGTTATACTAAATTACCTTCTTCATCAACTTCAGGCGGGTTATTTTTGATATAATCGTAGCTAGCGCCGTCGTTTTGACCTCCAACTATTTTACCATCTGAATCATAATATACATTTAGTTCACTATCATAGTTTAAGTCTGAAGATGAGTCGGATGATGTGTCGCTGCTGGATTGTGAAGGGGTGTCGGAATAGGAATCGGTACTTTCTGAGTAAACCTCACCGACAGTTACTGTCTGGCTGGCGGAACATCCGTTGTGTTTGTCATCACCGGCATAGGTAACGGTTATGTTATAGCTTCCATATTCTTCATTTTCCAAAAGCAATCCGCCTTTACCTTCTGAATCGGTTACAATTGTGTAATTCTGATTTTCACCGTTAGCTCCGAATGTAATGGTAACTTCTTGATTTGCAAGAACATTACCTTGAGCATCTTTAAGTTCAAATTGGATTTGGTCTCCATTATTCAAAGTACTATTGCTTAAAAAATTTATTTGAGTATCTGATTTAATGCCGTTCGAGAATGCAAGAATTCCTCCAAGAGCTATTAAAACAATCACGATAAGAGCAATTATAATTTTTTTATCCATTAAGTATCACCACTATTTTAAAGTTTGTGTTAAATGATATATTATACTATGTAAATATAGTTTTAAATATTTTTAATTACATAATTTTAATCAATAGGAGAATTTATCATGAAGGTTTTAGTTGTTGGAACTGGTGCTCGTGAACATGCTATTGCTGATGCCCTTAAGGATGATGTAGAATTATACTGTTACATGAGTAAAATAAATCCTGGAATGTCAAAAATTGCTGAATATAAGCAAGGTGACGAAGGAGAAGTTGAAAAAGTAGCGGAATATGCTGTTGAAAATGACATTGACATTGCATTTATTGGTCCTGAAGCTCCCCTTGGAAAAGGAATTGTAGATGAGCTTCAAAAAAATGGAATAAGCTGTGTTGGACCAACTCAAAGTGCAGCAAGAATCGAAACTGACAAGTCATTTATGAGAAAACTGTTTGAAGATTACGAAATTGAAGGATCTTTAGTCTACAAAGTATTTGATAACTCAGAAGACGTATCTGCATTCTTGGATGAATTTGACCGTGATGTTGTTGTAAAGCCGGTTGGATTAACTGGTGGTAAAGGAGTTAAAATTGTAGGTGACCACCTTAAAGATAATGAAGAAGCAAAAGAATACTCATGTGAAGTAATTGACAATGAAATGGGTGGTTTTGCTCAAGTAATTATTGAAGAAAGATTAATTGGTGAAGAATTCACTATACAGGCATTCTGTGATGGAGAACACTTGGCTCCAATGCCTGCCGCACAAGACCATCCTCATGCATTTGAAGGGGATGTAGGTGCAATTACTGGTGGTATGGGTTCATACTCTGATGTAGGAGGATTATTACCATTCTTAAGTCAAGAAGATTATGATAAGGCAGTAGATATAATGCAAACAACTTTAAAAGCTATTGCCGAAGAGGCAGAGCCATACAAAGGAATTCTTTATGGCCAGTTCATGTTGACCGCTGATGGCCCTAAATTAATCGAGTATAATGCAAGATTTGGTGACCCTGAAGCAATGAACGTTTTGCCTTTACTTAAAACTCCATTAGTTGATGTCTGTCAATCTATTGTAGACGGCAATCTAGATTCAGTGGAATTTGAAGATAAAGCTAGCGTATGCAAATACATCGTACCTGACGGATATCCGGAAACTCAATATGCCGGTGAATTAATTGAAGTTGATGAGGAAGCTATTGAAAAATTGGGCGCTAAAGTATTTTATGCAGCTGTCTCAGCCGAAGATGATGGGATTCACCTATCTGGTTCAAGGGCATTAGGCATTGTAGCTAGTGGCGAAAGCATTGAAGAAGCTGAAAAAATAGCTGAAAAAGCATGCGAGTTTGTTAAAGGTAATGTCTACCACAGAAGAGATGTGGGAACAACCGAACTTGTGAACAAACGTATTGAACATATGAAAGAAATTTTAAATTAAATTTCTTTTAAAATTTTTTTGATGTTTATGAGTGATGAAGAAATCGATGAAAAATATGAAAAACTTATAAGAATCAAAAATCATCTTGATGCAATTAAAAATGATTGGGATGATGAGACTTTGGAAGAATTAAGAGAGTTCATGCAGGAGAAATACTCTGGAACAAATCTTCAGGGTAATACTCTTCTTATTAATTCTACTGATGGTGAAAATAGTCAAGGAAACTCTAATAATAGCTTTTTCAGTCGTATTTGGGATGCATTTGATAAGAATGTCGGTATTGACCCTGGAAGGTTGGTAGGTCTTTCCGATGGTATTTTCAGTATCGTAATGACCCTTCTTATATTCGGCATTACCATTCCCGAATTGGCGGAGTATACTTATGAAAATTTTCTATCAACTTTTTTATCATTGCTTCCTACAATTGGAGTCACTTTGGTAAGTTTTGTCATAATAAGCTCTTTTTGGATCTATCACCATGAATATATAAAACTTAAAAATCTGAATATTCTATATCTATGGTTAAATATCATATTCTTAATCTGCATATCATTTATTCCTTTTTCAACCAGTTTAATAGGAAACTATGCTGAATTTTTCGCATCTGAGGTTGTATTTGGAATAAACATTTTGCTGGCAATAATTTCATTTTTATTAATGTATGTTTATGCATATAAAAAAGACTTTTTAGAAAATAAACCTTCAAAAACAGAAAAGAACCATGTTTTACTCACATTAGGAAGTATAATGGGCTTAACAATTATCGTAAATCTCCTGGATTTTAATATTTCAAACAAGTATATATATCTATTCCTATTGATTCCAGTGTTATCCACTATTTTAGATACTTGGTACCAATATAAAAATTCATAGAAAACTTTAATATATATAAATAAAAAATATTTATTTTTCTATATTATATATAAAGGGGATTTGAATGGGTAGTTTATTGTCAGTAAAAGACATCAAAGATGATGTTAAATACATTTTAGATTTAGCTAGCAAAATCAAAGCGGGCAAAATGGAAGAAAGACCTCTTGAAGGAAAAACATTAGCGATGATTTTTGAAAAGTCTTCTACAAGAACTAGACTTTCTTTCGATGTTGGAATGTACCAATTGGGTGGAAGAGCAATCTTTTTGTCTTCCAACGATTTGCAGATGGGTAGAGGCGAACCGATTTATGATACTGCAAAGGTTTTAAGCCGTTTTGTTGATGGAATAATGATTCGCGCTAAAAAGCATTCCGATGTTGAAGAGCTTGCTGAACATGCTGACATACCTGTTATCAGTGGATTGACCGATTTGGAACATCCTTGCCAAGCGTTGGCTGACATGTTAACAATCAAAGAACATTTGGGTGATTGGGAAGGTAAGAAAATCTGTTTTGTCGGTGATGGAAATAATGTATGCAACTCCCTTTTATTGATTGCTCCTCTTTTAGGAATGGACATGTCTGTAGCTTGCCCTAAAGGTTATGAACCTGCTGAAGATATTTTAGAGACTGCAAAAGAATATGCCTCCGAAAACAACACTGAAATTATTGTCAGTGATGATATTGGCGTTGCATTGGAAAATGTTGATGTTGTTTATACTGATGTTTGGGTCAGTATGGGCGATGAGGCTGAAGCGGAACAAAGAGAAATGGACTTTGCACCATTCCAGGTTAATTCCGATTTGATGAATTTGGCTAATGATGGAGCTATTTTCATGCACTGTTTACCTGCAATCAGAGGCCAAGAAGTTACTGCCGATGTAATTGACGGCCCGCAATCCGTTATTTTTGATGAAGCGGAAAACAGAATGCATGCACAAAAAGCTGTTCTATATTATTATATGAAAGATTAGGGTTTTAAACTCTCAATCCCTTTTTTTTAAAATGATCCTATAATTGCAAATACAATAAATATTCCAATTAGGCATAAACAGCAACTTACCCAGTCAGAGTTTCCCTTGTTGGATGAACTGCTTGTGGTAGTGCTTTTGCCTGTATTTTGATTATTGTTTTTAGGTGTTTCAATCACTTCTGTTCTGATAACCTCTTCTTCTAATTTTTTTCCGCAATTTCTGCAATATATAGCTTCTTCAGGGTTTTCTTCACCACAATATCTACAGAACATAAGAAATCCACCTTAAAATTATTTTAAAAAATATTATTAAACCAATCCCACCAATAAAGCCTGTAACAAATCGTAATGGATTTGTACTTTCTCTCGGGCCGAAATATTGTGTTAAACCGTCAACCGCCACCGGAATGATTAAGATTATTGAAATAAAAAACATGGTCAGGTCATAGCTATGGGTGTAAAAACAGCAATATATTAGATATGCAAGTAAACCTGCATAAAATCCGGTACATCTGGCGCAGACTGGGAATTGATGGCCTTTAATGAAAAAACTCCTCTCCGGCATTCTGTGGCAAATAAATTTTGGAATCTCCATATTATCAACTTAAGTACATAATATTATTTCAATAATTATATATATTTTTTTATACATATGTAAATGCATAATAAATTAAAAGGTTTTTACAATGAGAGGCGGAGAAGCGATAATTGAATCCCTTAAAAATATGGGGGTTAAAACTATATTTGGTTATCCTGGTGGACAAACCATACCATTCTATGACATGTTGTATGATTCCGACATGGATCATATATTAGTTAGACACGAACAATGCGCAGCTCATGCAGCTGACGGTTATGCAAGAGCATCTGGTCGTGTGGGTGTGTGTTTGGCAACTTCAGGTCCCGGTGCAACAAACCTTGTAACCGGTATAGCCACTGCATATATGGATTCTTCTCCAATTATAGCTATAACCGGACAGGTTCCTACTCATTTAATTGGAAATGATGCTTTTCAGGAAGCAGACATTATTGGAATAACCATGCCTATTGTTAAACATAGTTATCAACCAAAAAATCCGGATTTAATACCTTCAATGGTCAAATCCAGTTTTGAAATTGCTGCTAGTGGAAGGCCAGGCCCGGTTTTGATTGATGTTCCTAAAGAAGTTCAAGAAGGGGAATTGACAGATTTCGATGATTCTTTGATTGAAACTCCAGGTTATAACCCTACTATTAAAGGGAACATTAGACAAATCAAGAAGGCACGTGATTTAATAAAAGAAGCTAAAAGACCATTGATTTTAGCAGGTGCCGGTGTTATTATATCAAATGCATGCTGTGAATTGAAAAAACTTGCATATACAATTAATGCTCCTGTAATGACTTCACTTTTAGGTAAGGGAGCTATTGATGAAACCGATGATTTATCATTGGGTATGCTAGGTATGCATGGAAGAAAGGTTTCAAACGATTCAGTTAATGAAGCTGATTTATTAATAGCTATTGGAGTTAGATTTTCAGATAGGACTACTGGAAGATTAGACAGTTTTGTTCCAGATACAAAAGTGATTCATATTGATATTGATCCTGCAGAAATCGGCAAGAATGTACCTGTCGATTTGCCGATTGTAGGTGATGCTCGAAATATTTTAACTTCATTAAATAAACTTTTAAACGATTATGAGGTTTCAAATGAAGTAAATGATTGGGCTAACAAAATAAAACAAAGAAAACAAGATTTGCTTCCAAGAGTAACCTACAGCGATGTTCCATTAAAGCCACAGACAGTAATTAAAGAGATTTCTGAAGTCTTAACTCCTGAATCAATTTTAACAACTGATGTTGGCCAAAATCAGATGTGGGCAGCACATTTCTATGACACACAAAAGCCACGCAAATTCATTTCCTCTGGAGGACTTGGAACAATGGGATTCGGTTTCCCATCAGCTATTGGTGCAAAGGTAGCCTGTCCTGATAATCCGGTTGTATCCATTAACGGAGATGGTGGATTTTTAATGGTTTGTCAAGAATTAGCTACTGTTCATGAATATGACATACCGGTCATTGCTGTTGTTTTAGAAAATAGGACATTAGGAATGGTATACCAATGGCAAAGTTTGTTATATAATAATAGACATTCTCAAACCTTACTTGGAAACAGTCCAGACTTTGTTAAATTAGCAGAAAGTTTCGGTGTAAATGCAGTTAGAATTACAAAACCTGGTGAAACTAAAGATGAATTGGCGAAAGCAATTAAAGATAATGAACCAATTTTATTAAATGTCGTAATTGACTCTGAAGAAGCTTTGCCTATGCTTCCTCCTGGAGCAGGAATTAATGAAATGATTGGTGAATATAAACTTGAAAAGGATGTGATTTAAATGGATAGAAAATACCATGTTATTTCTACATTAGTTGAGGACAAACCAGGGGTTCTGCAAAAAGTAGCAGGATTGTTTAATAGAAGAGGATTCAATATTGACGGCATTACAGTTGGAAACTCAGAAGTAGAAGGATTATCCCGTATGGTAATTTCTGTACATGCTGACCAAAAAGGTTTAGAACAAGTCATAAAGCAATTAAATAAATTAGTTGATGTTATCAAGATTAAAGATATTACTAAAAATGCTGTTAAAAGGGAATTATGCCTTATTAAGGTCAATATCCCTAATGCAAATGCAAGAGCAGAGATTTTGCAGTATACTAATATTTTCAGAGCAAATATTGTTGATGTTTCTGAAGAGACATTGATTATTGAGTTAACTGGAGATAAAGAGAAAATTAATGCATTTATATCTTTAGTAGAAAATTATGGAATTAAAAAAATAGCCCGTACTGGCCTTACAGCAATGGCAAGGGGAGTTTAAAAATGACTATATTGGAAAATGTTTTAGAAGATAATAAGAAATTTGTAGAAAACTTTGAAGGCGAAGAGATGTCTCACCATGCAGCTAAAAAATTAGCTATTTTAACTTGTATGGATTGCAGATTAATTGATTTCTTTGAACCTGCATTAGGTCTTGAAAGAGGAGACGCAAAAATTGTTAGAAATGCAGGAAACTCCATTGTTGGTGAAGATGCAATTAGATCCATTGGAGCTGCTCTTTACAATTTAGGTTGTGAAGAGGTATTGGTTGTTGGTCACACAGAATGTGGTATGGCCGGTGCAGATGCTGAAGCTTTAAAAGAAAAAATGCTTGCTAGAGGCATTAAAGAGGAAGACATTGCTAAATATGATTTGGCAGAATGGATTGGCGGATTTGAAGACGAAGAAGAAAACGTTAAAAACGTTGTAGAAAAAATCAAAAACCATCCATTAATCCCAGACGTACCAGTGCACGGTCTTATCATTGATATTGTAACTGGTGAGTTGAAAGTTTTAGTAGATGGCTACTAATATTTGAAAAAAAGTTAAAGAGAATATTATTTAAATAATATTCACTTTTTTATTTTTATAACTGATTTTGCGGAAATTTTAATGTTCTTATTTCCAGAAGAGATTGCAACCTTATGCTTACCTATTTTTAAGGATTTTGTGTTTAATTTAGCTATTCCCTTTTTATTTGTTTTGACAGTAAATGTTTTGTATTTTTTGCCAGTATAAACTTTGATTTTAACTTTAACATTGGAAATGGCTTTTTTGGTTACTTTATTTTTGACACTAACTTTGAAATATTTGGATTTTTTGAATTTATTGTTCACTTTTTTTGCTTTCACTGTTGTTTTGATTTTCTTTATTTTTAAATCTACAGTCATGCCATGTTCAATATCCCTATATGTGAATCCAGGTGTTTTATAAGAGATATCGAATGATCTTTTTCCGGTGACTTTAAGTTTATAGGTAGCAATTCCCTTTTTATTTGTTTTTACTTCATGGGTATCGTAGCTGTGCAGGTCTAGAATATATAATGTTTCATCTGCAACAGGGTTTCCCTTATAGTCTTTTAACTCAATAATCAGCTTATCCCCATAATTATAGACTTTTTTATTTGAGACTATAATTTCATTAAGGGTGTCTATTTCGATATCTTCATCATTGATTAAATATTTCCCGGTTGAATTTACCAGATATGTGTTTGTGCTTGTATAATTTGTTTTGACAAGACATGGGACTGTTGTAGGTTCCTCTTCATAAACGAAATGCTTTTCAGTATAATTTTTTGTTTTGATTATGTCTTCAAGACTTCCAGAATCATAAAATGTGGAGTTGTTTAGGGCCAGATCTGAAAAGAAAAGGAGCATCTGTGCATTTTTCAATTCGCTATTGTCAAGTGAAACGATAGTGTCTGTTGTATTTATTTCAGCATTTTCTATTGTTGAGTCTATGGAGGTAAATATTGATTTTTGGGAGTATATTGAATTTGGAAGCATGGTGATGTTAGTGTTGTTCAATATGGATTCTTTTAGATAAACTGTTGAACCTAGTGAGAAGTAACCTGCATAGGTTTGGATATTGGAATTGTTGATGGTGGAATTGTCAACAGCCATTTTTGACATTCCCAATTCAATGTTTGGATTGTATAGCTCACAGTTCTCAATTCCAATTAAATTAGAATAGAAGTATAAATCAGTATCCTTCAGTTCTGATTCTGCAATGACTATCTTATTGCTGCTCAGTTCCATTTTTGAATCATATAACTTTGAATTTATTAGATTAAGGTAATTGATGATTTCAAAACGGCTACCGCCGATAAGTGCAATATATGTTGAGGTGTAGATGGATTTTGATTTGAGAACTGAGTTGTAGAAAACACATTCGCTGATATTGAATCCTCGTGAAACGCTGCTTCCGTATAGTACGCAGGATTCCAGTTGGGTGTTGTTAAAGATGCAGTCGTCGAAAGAATTGTTGAGTTCATAGTTTGTATAGTTTGCATTGATGAATGTACAGTTATTAAAGACCATTTCATGCCATGTAATCATGTTGATGTCTTTGAATGTAATGTCCTTAAAAGCAAGGGTTTTGCCTGTATCCTTAACATTGTATCCGTCTCTCCAACCAATATAGATAATGTTTCCATCGTCTTTTTTGGGTTCCTCGCAGTCAAGATATAGTGTATTGTTTTTCCCATCGATTGTTGTTTTCCCGTTAATTCCTTCAAATGTTAATGACTTGTTGATTAGGATATGTGTTTCGTTGCTTTGCTCTTTTGGAACAATATCATAGGTTTTTTCATCTAATTGGATGTTATCGTTTTCATCGGCATTATTAATCAGTATTTCAAGGTCATCATTGGAATCTGTTGAATTTTCACTGGCAGATGCCGCACCAACGATTAAAAATAAGATAAATAACATTATTGTCATTTTAATTAATCTTTTCTTAATAATATCACCTTATACTAATGTTGTATATTATAAGTTAAATAGATTTAATCTTTTAAGTTACTTTTATTAATATAGAAATTCATAAGTATTATGTGATATTTTATTAGATATCTTAATATTTACAAAATTATTTAAGAGATGATTTTAAATGAAAATGTATTACGACGACGATGTAAATACAGACGCTCTTGAAGGAAAAACCATTGCTGTAATCGGTTATGGTTCTCAAGGAAGAGCACAATCAAGAAACATGGCTGATAGTGGAGCTAATGTTATTGTTGGTGTAAGAGAAAACGGTAGTTCTTGGAACTTAGTTCAAGAAGATGGAATGACTGTAAAAACTATTGAAGATGCGGCTGCTGAAGCTGATATTATTCACATTTTGCTTCCTGACGAAATCCAAGAAAAAGTGTACAACGAACAGATTGCACCATATGTTGAAGCTGGAAACACTATTTCATTCTCTCACGGTTACAACATACACTTTGGATTAATCCAACCTGGCGAAGATGTAAACATCGTAATGTTTGCACCAAAAGGACCTGGATCCATGGTAAGAAGAACTTTCGAAGAAGGATTCGGTATTCCAGGTTTAGTAGCGATAGAACAAGACGCAACCGGTGATGCAATGCAACTTGCATTAGGCATGGCAAAAGCATGCGGTTTAACCAAAGCGGGTGTTTTAGAAACTACTTTCCAAGAGGAAACAGAAACTGATTTATTCGGGGAACAAACAGTTTTATGTGGAGGTATCACTGAATTAATCAATGCCGGATTCACCACTTTGGTTGAAGCAGGATACCAACCTGAAATCGCTTACTTTGAAACCTGCCACGAAGTAAAACTTATCGTTGATTTAATCTACGAAAAAGGTTTTGCTGGAATGTGGACTGACGTAAGTAACACTGCTGAATATGGTGGATTGACTAGAGGAAAAAGAATCATTACTCAAGAAGCTAAAGATGGTATGAAAGCAGTTTTAAAAGAAATCCAAGATGGAACCTTCAAAAAACAATGGGCAGATGAAAACGCTACTGATGGAGCTAACTTAAAAGAAATGAGAGCTGCTGAA
This sequence comes from Methanobrevibacter sp., assembly GCF_045586545.1. Lineage (GTDB taxonomy): Archaea > Methanobacteriota > Methanobacteria > Methanobacteriales > Methanobacteriaceae > Methanocatella. The sequence continues at coordinate 14,517 of NZ_JAZNAN010000026.1, read as the reverse complement.
GGTCAAAAAGAAATTGAAATTGTTGGTGAAAGGTTAAGAAAAGCTTGCGGATTACAAAAAGACGATTAAGTCTTTTTGTTCTTTTTTTTATTTTATTTTATTTAATTAGTGATAATCATGGTATTTATTGGAATGGACCATGGGACTACTGGAATCTCTTTTTGCATATTGTCCGATGAAGGGGATGTTGTTGAAGTTTTCAAAATCGGAAGGGAGGAAAGTAAACAGGGTTTGGTTTCTGCAGCTGAAGAGATAACTAAACGTGTTGACTTGGAAGATATTAACTTAATGGCCATCACTTATGCTATGGGTGATGGAATAAACCAAATTTTACCAACCTCTAAAGTTAAGGATAGGGGAATTCTATCCATCAGCGGAGCAGGTAAAGTTACTGGTGGCGGAACATCTGTTTTTAGTGAATTGGAAGAATTGAATATCAATTCAGTCATGATTCCAGGGCTTCACAAAAATTCAGAATCTCTAGACAAGCTGTTTAGAGCGGCTTACTCTCATCAAGCCAGCCCAGAAAAGGTCAGTATTTCATACAATGCAGTTAAGGAAACCGGATGGTCAAATTTTATTGTAGCGGATATTTCATCAAACAGTGTAGATATCCTAATTGAAGACGGCAAAATCAAAGGTGCAATCGATGCATGCCTAGGCGCAATGGGCATTGTACATGGGCCGCTAGATTTGGAAATGATTAGAAAAATCGATGAAAACAATGCTTCTGCAAACGATTGTTTTTCACATGCAGGCGCCATAAAAATTGCTGGAATTGATGGCAAGGTAGCTAACATGAAAGATCAGCTACTGGAAAACTACAGAAACGGCGATGAAAAGGCAAAACTTGCCATTGATACTTTAGTCATGACTGTTGCAATGGAAATTGCCGGTTTGGATGTTGTATGCAAAAACGATATTGAAGGCATTGTCCTTACAGGATCTGTTGGAAGTGCAACAGAACCGTTCAACTTTGAAGAGGAAATAAACAAATATTTCAAAAACAAGTACCCTTTAAAAGTTATATCTAAAGAATCAGGAGCTATTGGTGCAGCTCAAATAGCGATGGATGTTTATAATGGTGAAAAAGAAATATTAGGTATTAAAGTAAATATCTAATCTTCTTTTAAACTTATAAATATAATATTTCCGCCTTTTACGGTTTCTAAACCATTTTCATTTTCTAAAACTAGATTTAAATAGTTATCAATAGCAACAACTTTTCCTTCGCTTTGATAGTCGCCCCTTAAATCTACAGTTACATATTTATTTTTAAATTGTCTAAAAAGTTTATTTACATTATCTTTATCTTGACTCATTTTTTCAAATCCTTGAGTAATTCTATTTCTATTTTGAAATTTCAACTTTAAATACTTTAACATTCTATATAATATTATGGCAATCAATCAATTAGAAAGTAATTTAGCGGCTATTACCCGTACAATAGATCAGTTAAAAAAAGACGGATGTACTGATGAAAAGATTTTAAATGAATTAAGACAAGAAAGGGATAAGATACTTAAGGATTTAAACCTATAACCATCTATTTTAACCATTCCTTTAATGAGCTCATATCACTAGTCAAATCAATTGTAAGTGGTGTTATTGTAGTTTTCTGAGCTCTTCGCAGTTCATAACCGTCAGTTCCAGGTTTGTCTGACTCGTAAAGTTCGCCGCCAATCCAGTAATATGGCTTGCCGCGCGGATCCAATCTCTTGTCGATAACCGGAACATACATTCTTTTTCCTAATTTTACAACTTCAAATTCTTCATTTATTGGATTTTCAGGGATATTGACATTCAACAGGTCAACTCCTTCAGGTAATCCTTTTTTCAGCACAATTTTAGCCAGTTTGTGCAGCATCTTTCCTGCAAAACTAAAGTCTATTTCTATTTCACCGTTATCAAACTTAACCTCGTCTCTTGTCACTTCCAGTGAAATTGCGATTGACGGTATTCCAAAGCTTGCAGCTTCAATTGCCGCTCCCAAGGTTCCTGATGTTGTAAGTTCGGCCTGTCCAATATTAAAACCGGTATTTATTCCTGAAATCATTATGTCCGGATTTTCATCTAATATTTCAAATAATCCTAATGTCACGGCATCAGTGGGTGTTCCATTTACACCATAGCCTAGACTTCCATCTTTCAAAGTAAATGTATCTATTCTTAATGGTTCATATAATGTTAAAGCATGACCTATTCCACTTTGCTGTCTTTCAGGAGCAACCACATAGGTATCGCATAAATTATCCACTGCCTTTTTTGCAGCCAGGATTCCTGAAGCAGTTATTCCATCATCATTACTTATTAATGCTTTCATAGTATAATTAAGTGATTTTATTATTTAATAATTTTATGTTTTTTCAATGTTATAACAAACTTTAATAATAATTTAATTTATAAAATATATTATTAATATTTGAAAAAACACACGTGGGTGGGAACTTTGGAAAAACCACAATTGATTAATTTTATAGCTAAAGTAATGGAAGACTCTGGGTTTAAGGTTTACAAGAATTTTAAGACCTCCCAAAAAGTAATAGATATATATGCTATTTTACCCACAACAATTGGGGATTTTGGGGTAGTAGTAGCATGTAAAAATTATGATAAGGATTTTCAAATCGGTGTAGATGTATTAAAAGAAATGGAAGAAGTCCAGGAAAGTTTAAAAGCTTCCAAAGTAACTATTGTTTCATCTTCTTACTTCTCCGAGCAGGCAAAAAACTATGCTTTGAGAAAAAACATCAAACTGGTCGATAGGGACAATTTGCTGGAGCTTGCTAAGAAATATCAGGACAGGACTTCACAAACTACTTTGGATAATACTCCATATGATGGCGGAGCTTCCGCATATATTGAAGAGGAATACCCTGAATATTATGAGTATGATGCTTCAGACATGGAATATATTATGCAGAGAAGAAATGCAAATCCTAACATCTATAAAAATACTTTGTACCGCCAAATCGATGAGGACAGACCTAAGGGAATATCCTCTCTTTTAAGCAATGTCACAGGTCTTTTGAATGGTGGAAATGGAAGAAGATCTTCCAATAACTATACTAACTTATATAATTATCAATCTCGCCAATCCTCATTTGGCCCTGGAACTTTAGCATTTAAATTAATAAGCAATCCAATCGTTTTAATTCTATTGGTAGTCATTGTTTCCTACTTGCTTTCATTCATTGCAGGAAATCTTTTAGGAATCGATGCTGGAATTTGTGGATTAATAGAGATGGTTGTGGCATTACTTTTAGCTTATGGTCTTTCTTTATACACTGATAGAAATCGCGATTTTGTTGTAAAAGGAACATTCGTGTTCTTCATTTCATTAATTATCTTAATTATATTAATTTTTGTTTAAATTAATATAATTAAAATTCATTATTATTAAAATTAATCCTATAAAGTATAAAAACCAAATCATTATGTCTGTTGGTCCGGTTTCTATCCAAATCAATGTGTGTGTTAAGATAATGGAGTAAATTCCCACTCCAATTCCTTTTTTTAATTTGTATACTAGTTCTAAAAACAGTCCCATAAACAGCATCTGAATTGTAAGGCCGATTAGTCCAAAATCAAGATAAACGGGTCCGAATAGTGTTGAAGTAGCACAGAAACTGTATTTCATTACATATTCTCCAACAAATGTCCTTGGACTTCCGGATGAAAAAATCATGCTTAAGATATGTCCATGTGTAGTTCCACCTAATGGAATAATCTTTTCGAATAATTCTAATGTGAAAGCTGATCTGTAGAATATTAATTCCAATGGATTCAGTGTCCAGTGCTGTGTTGCAATGGATTGGGATGCGATATAGCCCACGGCCATTATTCCGATAGCTATCACTGCAACAAAAATGATGCCTATTTTTTTGGAAATTTTATCCAAGTAATAAAGGGTAATGAACGCACTTCCCAGAATTCCCAATACGGAGGTTCTATAACCGTTCAAACCAAAAATCAGAGCTCCTAAAAGAACCAAAATCAGATATTTTCTGTCATAATATTTTGCAAGCAAGATATTAATCATTATTAGGAACAGGGGATAGGCTATTCTCCAAATGTTTGTGGTTGCCTTTGCTTTAAGTTCACTATTGAAAAGCGGAATCCCTCCAAGAAGAATAATGTTTGATGTTTGAAGGATTAAAGCTATTATAACAAGTATCAAAAGCAGTCTTTCGGATAAAAAGCTTATTTCTTTTGTGTTTTCCACATTTACCTTGTATTTTACGATTATCATACCGATTGCAAATATTATGCAGGAAAAAAGAATTAGCGCGATTACTTCCATGTCAAGGGGGTCATCAAATCTGTAATTAAACGAACCGATATATCCCATTGCCAAAAAGGCTAGTATCGCAACGATTAGTATGTAAGGATTGAAAAAGTCAATTTCTTTGAGATTCATGTCATCCTCCAAGTTCCTTTGCAGAAATTGCCAGATTTCCTCCAAAGTTAGGCATTGCCGCAACATGGGTGTGAACGTAACTTGCAAGGGTATTTCTTTCCATAAATCCATCCTGGTTATTATATGAGCCTTTTCCTCTTAATATGTTGAATGCAAGCTTGTGTTTTAGATTGTTTTCATCTACAAGAACTTTTGAATAGTGGAATTCATGCCCATGGAACTTTTCACCTTTTTTGGAGATGATGTTGTCTTCAGTCACTTCAGCTATTGTATATTTGAGAGCCTGCACCCTATCTGTCAGGATTGCCTTGTAGGGATATACATCAACGACTCTGTCTTCATGGATGGAATTCATAAGATACATTAAACCGCCACATTCGGCAAATATAGGTCGGTCTTCAAGGTGGAAGGTCTTGATTTCACGAAGCATATTTTCATTTGCGCTGAGTTCTTTTGAAAAGAGTTCTGGATATCCTCCGCCGATGTACAATCCATCAACGTCAGGAAGTCCTTCATCGCTTAATGGTGAGAAATATTCTATTTTAGCATTGTTTGCTTCCAGTGATTCAATGTTTTCCTTATAGTAGAAGTTGAATACCTCATCATATGCCACTCCGATTTTAACGGGCTGTTTGTTTAGCTTGTTCCAAATCGGAATGATTTCGGAAGTTATTTTTGGGGCGGATTTGGCTATTTCAACCAGCCTGTCCAAGTCAATTGATTCCTTGATTGTCTTTGACCAGATGTCAATGAATTTAAGTGAGTTTTCCCTTTCACGTGCAGGAACAAGGCCCAAGTGTCTTTGCTCAATTGAAATGCTGTCATCACGAATTATTCCTCCGATAACTTCGGTTTTTGTTATCTCTTCAATTGATCTTTTTGTTTTTTCGTAGTGCGCCTTGTTTTTGACCTTGTTTAGAATAACTCCTGCAATATTGATTTCAGGATCTAATGCTTTGAAACCTAGAACTAGTGCAGCGGCACTTTTGACCAGGCTTCTTGAGTTGATAATTAATATTACTGGTGCTTTAAGGGATTTGGCAACCGAAGCCGTACTTCCAATATCATTAATGGAATCAATTCCTTCATATAGTCCTCTAACGCCTTCAATAATAGCAATGTCTTTGCCCTCCATTCCCTTAATGAATGAATCTCTAACCTGTCCCTCTTTCATGAAGAATGAATCTAGGTTTCTTGAGACATTTCCTGTAGCTAAGGTATGATAAGAAGGGTCAATATAGTCTGGTCCGACTTTAAAAGGTTGAACATTATATTTTTCACTTAAGGCTTTCATTATTCCGGTAGCTATTGTAGTCTTTCCCACTGCACTACCTGTTCCTGCTAAAATAATTCTCATAATATTAAATTGTATTTACATCATATTAATTAATTTGTTTTTTGTATTAATTTTTAATTAACATATTTTATATAACATTAAAAATAAAATTTAAATCATAATATATGGTGATATAATGAGAATTTTATTAATTCATTCTGATTATTTAAATTATAATGTAAAGAATAAAACACCTGTAGCTGAAGATATTGAGGAAGCTAAAATGGAAGGCTCCTTCGATGACTCTTTAGTAGTGTTTACAGCTGTTGAAAAAGATGATGAGAATAATCCAGAAGGCGTAGTTAAAAATTTAGTTAGTGAAGTTAAGAAAACCAATGATCAAGTTAAAGCTGAAAATATTGTTTTGTATCCATATGCTCACTTATCTTCATCATTAAGCTCTCCAAAAGTTGCTGTACAAATATTGAAAGATGCTGAGGAAGCTTTGCTCGCTGAAGACTTTAATGTAAAAAGAGTGCCTTTCGGATGGTATAAGGCATTTGAGATTTCATGTAAAGGACACCCATTAAGTGAACTTTCAAGATCTATAACTGCTGATGAAGAGGAAAAGAAAGTTGAAAGAAAACCTTCCAAATGGCAAATCCTTGAAGGGGACAAAATCACACAGATTGAAGACTTTAACTTTGAAAACAGAGCTTTCAAACAGCTTGTTGATTATGAACTTGGACAGGGGGCATCTGATGAAGGCGAACCTCCACACGTCAAATTGATGAGGGAAAAGGAAATTTGTGATTACGAACCGGCATCTGATGTTGGAAACCTCAGATGGTATCCTAAGGGACGCTTAATTAGAGATTTACTTGCAGATTATGTTTACAACCTTACAGTAGAACGTGGAGCAATGCCTGTTGAAACTCCAATCTTCTATGACCTTGACAATGAAGCAATCTACCAGCATGCCTACAAATTTGGTGAAAGACAATACAGAACTGACACCAAAAAGAATCTTATGCTTAGATTTGCATGCTGTTTCGGCGCATTCAGATTAATGGCAGATTCATACTTGACCTGGAAAAACTTGCCTGCAAAAGTCTATGAATTGTCCACCTACAGTTTCCGTTATGAGAAAAAAGGGGAAGTTGTTGGTCTTAAAAGATTAAGAGCATTCACAATGCCGGATTGTCATTCTTTCTGTACTGATGTACCTGCATCCTTAGAAGAATTCTCAAACCAAACTGACATGTGTATGCAAACAGGTAAGGATTTGGATTTGGACTTTGAAGTAATTTTCAGAGCAACCCAAGACTTCTTTGAAGAAAACGAAGAGTGGATGTATGAAATTGCCAATAAATTTGGAAAACCAATTCTTTTAGAAATCTTGCCTGAAAGACACCATTACTGGGTATGTAAAATCGACTTAGCTAATATTGACGCTTTAGGCCGTCCAATCGAAAATCCTACCGTTCAAATCGATGTTGAAAGCGGTAAAAGGTTTGGAATTACCTACTTGGGAGAAGATGGCGAACAGCACAACCCAACAATCCTGCACACTTCACCAACCGGTAGTATTGAAAGGGTTTTATGCGCAATGCTTGAGAAAACTGCATTGGAAATCAATGAAAAGGCTCCAATGTTGCCGACTTGGTTAAGTCCGATTCAAGCAAGAATATTGACTGTTGGTGAAAATCATAAGGAATTCGCAGAAGAATTATATGCAAAAATCAATGCTTCAAATATCCGTGTAGACATTGACGATAGGGATGAAAGCGTAGGTAAGAAAATCAGAAATGCGGCTCAAGAATGGATTCCTTATATTTTTGTTGTTGGAGATAATGAAGTTGAATCCGGTAAATTCCAGGTAACTGTTCGTGAAACCGGTGATAAAGTCGACATGACAGTTGATGAATTAATAGCTGAAATTAATGCTAAATGTGAAGGAAAACCTTTCAGAAGATTGCCTTTGCCTAAGGATATCTCAAGAAGGATTAACTTCCAATAGTTTATTATGAATAAAAATTATATTATTATATGGAGGAAATTTAATGGACCCAATGTATAAAATAGGAGAAGCTCTTATTGGAGACGGCCCTGAATTAGCACATATTGATTTATTAATTGGAGATAAGTTTGGCCCTGTAGGTCAAGCTTTCGCTAATGGTTTATCTAACCTTTCCGTAGGCCACACTCCATTGACAAGTGTAATCAGACCTAATTTAATGACTAAACCAGCTACTTTAATTATTCCTAAAGTAAGTGTTGGTGATTTAGATGACGCAAGCAAAATATTTGGACCTGCACAAACTGCTGTTGCAAGAGCAGTAGCTGATGCGGTAGAAGATGGATACATCCCAAAAGAAATTGTGGAAGATATTGTAATCAATGTAAGCGTATTCATTGACCCTTCTGCAAAAGATTATAGGAAAATCTATCAATACAACTATGGAGCAACCAAATTAGCTATTAGAAGAGCAATGAGCGGATATCCGGACATAGAAAAAGTACTTGCAGAAAAAGATCGTGGAACTCACCCAATCATGGGATTCAAAGTCAAAAAGCTTTGGTCACCACCATACTTGCAAGTTGCACTTGACCTTGATAATGAAGCTGCAATGGAAAGAATCATTTCCGAATTGCCGGACAATGACAGGATTCTTCTCGAAGCAGGTACTCCACTTGTTAAAAAATTCGGTGTTGGAATTATTGGAAAAATCAGAGCTTTACGTCCAGATGCATTCATTATTGCTGATTTGAAAACTTTAGATGTAGGCCGTGTGGAAGTTAAGATGGCAGCTGATGAAACCGCTGATGCAGTCGCAATTTCAGGTCTCGGTACCATTGAATCAATTGCAAAAGCAATCCATGAAACTCAAAAACAAGGTATCTACTCTATCCTTGATATGATGAATGTAAAAGGATTTGCTGAAAAGTTAGCTTTACTTCCTGATGATTTAAAACCAGACATTGTTTTATTACACAGAAATGTTGATATGGAATCATATAAGGCTGAACATGGTGAGGATGTAAGCGACATGACCGAATGGGGTAACATTAAAGACATTAAGAAAACCCTCGGTGATAAAGGTCTTGTTGCTGTTGCTGGTGGTATCAAACCTAACAATGTTGCGGAAGCTATTGAAAAAGGCGCAAACATCATTATCGCAGGCAGATACATTATCGGTTCAAGAGACGTAAGAAGAGCTGCTCAAGACTTCTTGGAACATTTCGAACCAGATCCAGACAACATGAGACTTGCCATGGATGAAGACGAAAACATTGAAGTAAAAGACAAATAGTAAATTAGATTCATTCTAATTTACAACTATTTTTTTTTAAAGGAGTTTTTTTATGGGATTTTGCAATTCATGTGGAAGACCAATTGTAAAAGAAGATTACGGAACAAATAAGGACGGCAGTCTTAACGATGAATTCTGTAAGGATTGCTATCAGAATGGCGAATATACAGAACCTGACATAACTTTAGAAGAAATGATTGTCAGAAAAACAAAAGAAATGATGGCAAAAAATGATAGATTGCCTGAAACTCATGCGACTGCCATAACCGCTACTTTTATTCCAGGACTTAAGAGATGGAATCCAGAGTTTCAAGAGGATTATAAAACTCTTTAGTTTCCTCTTCTTAAAATAAATTCTTTAACTTTATTAGCTATATACTCATCATGACTTTTGTTAATTTTGATATTATATAGCTGTTCTTGTAATTCGTTGTATTTATCAACCAAATCATTATATTCGACACGAAGTGTGTCATAATCTTTTTCTAAACCTTCGTTAACTTCAAAGATTTCAGCATAACTGGTTTTTGTGTTGAGGGTTTCTTGTTTCAATTGATCATATTTTGAGGTCACTTGGTTATAGCTTTCTCTTATTGAAGCCTGTTCCTCTCTTAAAGTGGTACATTTTGTTTTGAGGTTTTTATTTTCTTCTTTGATACTTGAATATTTGGTTTTGAGATTTTCATTTTCAGTTTTGATGTTGACAAATTTGTTTTTAAGGTTTTCATTTTCGATAATCAATTTTGAATGCTTATCTTTGATTGTATTGTTCTCTTGTTTTAATTCGTCAATATTGCTCTTTTGAAGATTATTGTATTTGTCTTCAATATCTTTTAAACTGAGAATTTTCGCTTTTAGCTCTTCAATTTCTTTTTCATATTCTAAAGAAGATGAGCTTTGATTTCCATTAATTCTTTCCCTCAACAGTTTCACTTCCTCAACATATAAGTAGTTTGCGATTTTTAAAGTATCGTTTTCCTCTTCTCTACTTAAAAAATTTTCAATTTCGCAATTTGGGATAATTAAAACCTCTTCTTTATTGCTGTAGATGTCTTCATTTTTAGGCACTGTAATTTGGATTTGTTCTGTGGTGTATTTTTTCCTTTCACCATTTTTCAGAGTCCTAATATACTCTCTCGAATATTTTTTAACAATACCCTTACCGAATTTCATATATATCCCTAATATTATAGTATTATTATATTAGTTTTTACTTATTATAAATATTATGCAGTTTCGTTATTATTTTAAGTATTCATAATTCAAAAGTTTTTTTAATTAATTTTTATATACTATTTTTATGAAAGTTTTTGGTATTTGCGCTAGTCCTCGCAATAATACAACCGATTATGTATTGTCGCATGCTTTAGATAGGCTTGAAAAAGATGGTTTTGACACGGAAAAGTTTACCTGCATGGGCAAATCCATTAAGCCATGCATGCACTGCGATTATTGTCTGGAAAATAAGAAATGCATCATTGAAGATGATATGAAAGACATCTATAATGGACTTCAAAATGCGGATGGCATTATACTGGCCACCCCTATCCAAAGCGGAAGCATCAGCAGCAATTTGTCTGCCATCATGGATAGGACTAGAGCACTTGAAGCCATTGACTATAATCTGCTTAGAGGCAAAATTGGCATGAGCATTGCGGTTGGTGGAGATCGTACAGGCGGGCAAGATTTTGCTCATTTGGCTAATATTAGTTATTTCATGATACATGGCATTATTCCAGTTAGTGGAGGACCGTTTGGTTCTAATTTGGGAGCTTCATTTTGGTCTAATGACTCTTTAGAGGATATTAAGAAGGATGTTTATGGAATGGAGTCTTTGGATAGAACCTTGCACGAATTTGAAAATTTCTTAAATAAGTATATTTAAATAGTTAGATTAATTTATATTACATTAGTATATTTTTAAGGTTAAATTATGGCAAATAAGTTAATTCGGGGTAGTTTGATAATTTTAATCGGTAATGTAATTTTCCGTATCGGAGGTTACATCTATCGTTTTCTAATGGCGATTCTACTTGGGCCGACTGCCTATGGTATTCTAGGAATTACCTTACCATTTCAAGGAATTTTCCAGACCTTATCTGCTGGGGGACTTCCTCCTGCAATAGCCAAGTATGTTGCGGAATACGAGGCCGTTGATGAAAAGGACATGGCTCGCCAGACCATTTATACGGCCTTGAAAATCATGGTTTTTTTAGGTTTGTTCTTTGGAGCATTAATGATTTTTGTTGTAGCTCCATATCTTGCTTATGGCTATTTGGAAAAACCGGCAGCCCTCGTTCCTTTACAGATTGTAGGGCTTATCACTCCATTCAGTGTAATTGTTGGTGCTTTTAGAGGAGCATTCCAGGGTGCCTATAAGATGGAGTATATCGTCTATACTCGTGCCGTAGAGCAAATTGGTATGATTTTATTTGCAACCGCATTTGTTTTGATTGGACTGTCCACAATCGGTGCATTGTGGGGTACCGTTTTAGGGTATTCACTTTCAGTCGTTGCTGCAGTTTATATTTTTAAGTATCATATGGGAGATTTGATTCCGAAACCTAGTGAGGATTTTGTTTTTACCAGAAAGGATGAGTTGAAACTGGCAACAACCCTGGTCAAATTTTCTATTCCTGTTATCATTACTGCTATTGCCGAAATGCTTATTTATAATATCTGTACAATTGTCATGGGAAGATTCCTGACATTTGACGACATAGGATTTTTTGCAGCGGCAGATCCTATTGCCAGATTGCCTTTAATCATTTCAATTTCCATTGCAACTACAATTTTGCCAGCGTCTTCCGAAGCGTTTAAGCTGAAAGATGTAAGCATGCTTCAGAAATATGTTTCAGAAGCCTATAAATATTCCTTGTTGTTCGTTGTTCCGATGTGCGTTGGCCTTGCATTGTTTGCAGCTCCTACATTGAGGGTACTTTACTTTAAGAACCCTGCTTATGTGGCAGGTGCTATGGCATTGTCAATTTTATCATTGGGTATGACTTTCTATTCTATTTTTGCCATCTCAACAAGTATCATTCAGGGAATCGGAAACCCTAGAATTCCAATGTATATCTTGGTCGGTGGTGCAGTCGTAACTGGTGTTTTAAACTGGTATATGGTTCCATTTTTAGGAATTGCCGGTGGGGCATTGGCTACCAGTATTGCATGCTTTTTGATGATGCTTCCATGTGTTTATATGGTATTCAGATTAACAAATACAAAAGCCCCAACAAAATCTGTTGTTAAAATATTGGCCGCTTCAGCTATTATGGGCGCTTTTGCATGTATTATTCCAAAAACTACAATGTGGCTATTCCCTGGAATATTTGCATGTATTATTGTTTATTTTGTTGCATTAATTCTAGTTAAATTCTTCCAAAAAGAGGACATTGAAAGTTTAAGGCACTTTTCATCTAAATTTGGGCCATTATCTAAGATTGCAAATAAAATGTTGGATTTCGTTGAGAAACTTGAATTTAGAAATTAATTTTAGCGATATGAAAATGCCCTTGTAAATTATTTTCGAATAACAATTATTTTTTTCGATATAGAAAAGTTATTAAATAATAAAAAATATATATAACCTTATTATAATTCGGGGGATTTATAATATGGCTGATGTAAAGGCAGGTGTGGAATATAAGATTAATGTAGATGGTAATTCTTTCCTGTTGGATAGTAAGAAATACCAACTATTGGAATCTATCTTAAATACTGGTTCTCTAACTAGTGCTGCAAAGGAGATTAAGGTTTCATATAGGACTGCATTAAACTATATTGAAAAAATAGAATCAACACTAAACGTTAAAATTGTTAATACAACTAAAGGCGGAAAAGGTGGAGGTGGGGGAACCACTCTAACCGAAGAAGGTTACTCTATCTTGAAAGAATGTAAAAAGATTAATGCTATTATGGAGCTTCATAAGGATGTAAATGAAATTGAAGCCGAAATTGTTGACATCAATGTTAAGAAAGGCGTTATGACAATTAAAATGAACGAATTTGAAATCAATGCTCCATTGAATAGGAATTATGAGTTGGGAGATAAGATTTTAGCTTTAATTAGTTATGATAATATCTTTTTAATGTTGGAACCTCAAACTTCAAGTATACGTAACATACTTAAAGGCCAAATCATCGAAATGAAATTGAACAATGAAATCATTCGTGTCAAAGTCGATGTTGGCGGAGTTGTTTTATGTTCTGACATCACCGTCTCTGCTGAAAAGGAACTAAATCTGAATATAGGCAAGGAAGTCTATCTTGGATTTAAGGCAATGTCAGTTGCGACTTTAAAATTATGAGGTGTTTTTATGTTACAGATTTTAGTTGATGAAGATAAATGCATTGGCTGTGGAAACTGTTATGATATTTGTCCAAAAGCAGCTAAAATTTGGAAAGTTGATAAAGTTGCACATATATTAGATTTAAGATATTGTCATGTTTGTACACTATGTGCCATGGAATGCCCTACAGACTGTATTAAAATCATACGTCCGGGGGAAGAAGATTAAATAATTGAAGGTAAAATTAATTATTTTGTAGGTTAAATTATGACTAGAATTGCAAATGTTTCAAGAAAAACATCTGAAACTGATATTACTATTAAAATGAATCTTGATGGAACCGGTGCTTATGATATTTCAACTGGTGTAAACTTCTTTAATCACATGTTGGAATCATTTTCTAATCATAGTATGATTGATTTGGAAGTAAATGCAGTAGGAGATGTAGAAATAGATGATCACCATACCATTGAGGATATTGGAATATTATTGGGTGAAGCTTTTAGCCAAGCTATTGGTGATAAGAAAGGCATTAAAAGAATGGCTCATGCCATTGTTCCTATGGATGATTCAGTTGCAACTGTGGCAATTGATATTGGTGGTCGTAGCTATTGCAATATGAGTCTCGATTTTAAAAATGAAAAGATTGGGGACATGACTTCTGATGTCGTAATTCATTTCTTCGAATCCTTTTCTGGTTCTGCAAAGGTTAACATTTACGGAACTGTTGAAGGGGCAAATGACCATCACAAGGCAGAAGCTATTTTCAAAGCATTTGCTAAATCATTAAAAGAAGCTGTTAAAGTGGAACATAATCAAATTCCATCCACTAAAGGTGTATTATAGCTAATTAATTTAGCTATCTTTTTTTATTTTTTAATATTTTTTATATTGCTTTTAAAAAGTTTAGTAAAAAATATATTACATTATGGTCTTAAAAAAAAGAAAAAAATGAAAGTAGCAGAATGCTACTTATTGTGGTTTTGAGATTAATTCTGTTTTACAACCAGGGTTTCCTTCTTTCATGTGAGGGGTTCTTAAAACAGTATCATTGGATTTTTCGATTTCTCTTGCTTCTTGTGCTAATTTAGCAGCACATGCAGCAATTTCGTGAGCAGCAGCTACTAATGGGATGAAGTTTTCGAAACCTTTAGTCATGAAACAACCTTTCATGTCTAAGTTAGCAACAGATCCAGCCATTTCGTATGCAGCAAT
>NZ_JAZNAN010000025.1:0-17714 GCF_045586545.1 Methanobrevibacter sp. | reverse complement strand
GCACTAAAAATTGGATATATTGGAACTAATTTTCATGGATTTCAAAGACAACCTGATTTAAGGACAGTTGAAGAAGAATTAATATATCATTTACGTAAATTAGGCTATATTGATGATTTGAAGAAGTCCCGATTCAGAATTGCCGGGCGAACTGATGCGGGGGTTCATAGTTTAGGCAATGTAATTAGTTTTCAATCCGAAAAGGAGGTCAGGGTAAATGAAATCAACAATTCCCTGCCGGATGATATACAGATTTTGGCCAGTGCACCTGTAAGATATGCATTTAAGCCAAGATATGCCCAAATGAGGCAATATAGGTACATGCTGTTCCAAGACTTGGATGTGGATAAGCTCAATGAATGTGCAGAACTATTTAAAGGAACTCATAACTTCACCAATTTCACTAAACGATTCCAAAAGACAACCACAAGAACAATTGATGATATTAAAGTCACAAAAGTTGATTTGAATGATTATCACAAAAAGGAATTCCCAAATCTTCACGAGACTATTTCTCCAATATTTGTTGATATTTACGGGGAGTCATTCTTATGGAATATGGTTCGAAAGATGATGAGGGTTTTTGTAGATGTGGCCATTGGCAAAATGGATTTGGATGAAGTGGAGAGATTATTGAATCCTAGTGAGGACGAACCGAGAGCCTACATTAAAGTTATGGAAGCGGAATATCTAATCTTAATGGATATACAGTATGATGGAATTAAATTTAAATATGATGATTATGCCTGTGAGAGATTTAGACGTGATCTCGCTGATTCATTAACTGATTTGCAGAAAAGATATGCTATTCGTGAATCAATGATAAAAAGTTTAGGAGATTTGCATAACTGGTGATTAAAATGAGTGAGGATAGAATTGATTATAATGATGTTAGGGAATATGAGGATTTATTTAAATTGGCACCTTCATTTCTACTTGAAAGGTTTGCTAAAAAGAATTCCAATGTTGTTTTGAAATTCAAATCTCAAATCGAATCTCATTTACATAAATTGAATGATGCTCAGAAAAACAAACTGGATATGATTTTGAAAAAGGATGTTGAGGAGTTGCAGGCCATAATGCATGAGGCTTATCAAATAAGTAAAGTAAAGCAGTATAAGATATTGGCAAATCCCAAATACAAGGAATTCATTGAGATTAATCTTAATGAAATTCGCAAAATATTGTTTAATGA
This sequence comes from Methanobrevibacter sp., assembly GCF_045586545.1. Lineage (GTDB taxonomy): Archaea > Methanobacteriota > Methanobacteria > Methanobacteriales > Methanobacteriaceae > Methanocatella. The sequence continues at coordinate 16,519 of NZ_JAZNAN010000025.1, read as the reverse complement.
CTAGTTTTCCTATTCACATATCTAAAAATTTTTAAATTAATTGGATAAATATATTATTTAGTGATATTATGAAAATAGCAACTATTTTAGGTACAAGGCCGGAAATTATTAAGATGGCCCCTATTATTGATGAAATCTCAAAAAGGGATATTGACCAAATTGTTTTGCACACCGGTCAGCATTATGATGAAGAAATGTCTGATAATTTCTTCAGGGATTTAGAGATTCCTACTCCAGACTATAATATTCATGTAGGGTCCGGAACCCATGGAAAACAAACAGGTTTGATGATGAAGGGCATTGAGGAAGTCCTTCTTGAGGAAAAACCTGATATTGTTCTTGTTCAAGGTGATACTAATGCAGTTTTAGCTGGAGCATTAGTAGCTTCTAAACTGCACATTGCAATCGGGCATGTTGAAGCGGGACTCAGATCCTTTGACATGACAATGCCTGAGGAGGTTAATCGCAGAGCTGCAGATGTTACTTCAACAATGTATTTTATTCCTACTGAAGAGTCCGCCATTAACCTTCTGGCTGAAGGCTTTTCAAGAAAAAACATGTTCATAACAGGAAACACTGTTGTCGACGCTTGTTTTAGACATTTGGAAATAGCTCAAAAAAGAGGATTTGAAGAAGAATCCCTTCGCAATTTGGATATTGACAATATGGACAATATCCTAACATTGACAATGCACAGAGCAGAGAATGTGGATATAAAGGAAAGGGTAATCAACATTATCGATGCTTTAAAGGAGCTAAGCGACATGAACATTATTTTCCCGATTCATCCAAGAACAAAACACACTCTTGAAAACTTTGGATTGTTTGATGAATTGAACGATTTGGAGCATGTTCATATTGTAAAGCCGATAGGATACCTGGACTTTTTACTTTTAACTTCAAAATCAACATTGATTTTAACAGATTCCGGAGGTCTGCAGGAAGAGGCGATAACATTAAATGTGCCTGCTTTAACTTTAAGGTACAATACCGAAAGGCCTGAAACAGTAACTGCTGGAGGAAATATTCTTGTGGGTTCTGATAAGGATGCGATTTTGGAGAATGCTCGAAAAATCCTAACTGATGAAGAATTTGCAGAAAAAATGAAAAACGCTCCGAATCCTTACGGTCGAGGAGATTCTGCAAAATCCACTGTTGATGCCATAGAACAATATTATGAAGCAGGTCTATTAGATATTAAAGCTCCAGAGGAGGTTATGAGTTCCTTTACAAGAAAAATGACAACAATAACAGAAGACATTACTGTTAAAGATTTTGAAGAGAAAGAAAATGCATTAATCCATATGGTCTTTGACGGAGATAAGATGCGCTTCCCAAAAGATGAACTAAACATAAAAGGTATGATGATTACTTATGATAGCAGAGAATGATTCAATTTTAGTATTTGAGTATTTTACAGCTTCAGGCGAAAAGGACAGATGCATTATTTCCGAAGCTGAAGCATTGATATTTGCACTTTTAGACGATTTAAAAGATTTTAATGTGGATTTGGTAATTAACGAATCCTATGGCGATATTGTTGCCAAATATGAAAATGTCAATCCGATTTTGATTGATGTTGATATTATTGATTGGTTAAGTGAAAATGCAGCAAACTTTAACAATGCTATTTTCATAGCTGCAGAAAACAATAACAATCTCTACAATATCACAAAAATCTTAGAAGAAAATAATGTTAAGACATATACCTCATCAGCGGAGGCCTGCTTAAAATCATCAGACAAATTTGAGACTTATGAAGCACTTCCAATTGAAATTCCTCAACCGAGGTCATTCAGATTTAAAATTGACCCAAAAGGATATTGGAAAAGGGCTATTGAAAATTTGCATGAAAAATGGCAGGCTGAAGATCCATTGACTCCTCTTAAATTAATAATAAAGCCATTGATTGGGGTGGACTGTGAAGATATTGTCATAATTGAGGATATCGATGATTTGTCCTATGATTTGGAAAATATTTTCCCTCCAGGTTCCAGAATAATCGTTCAGGAATATATCGAAGGGACAGACATTAGCGTCAGTTTAATATCAGACGGTAAAAATGCAATTCCTATTAGTTTAAATGAGCAGTTTGTGGAACTCAAGAATGATAAGGGAACTTATCTTGGTGGCAAATTACCAATTGAAAATGAATATAAGGATGAAGCGTTTGAAATTGCAACAAAAGCAGTTGAAGCTATTGACGGTTTGAAAGGTTTTGTCGGTGTCGATTTATTAATCAATGCTGATGAAAAGGATATCTATTCCGTTTATTTGCTTGAGATTAATTCAAGGTTTACAACACCTTATGTGGGCCTTGCAAAAATAGCCAATTTTAACATTGGAAAATCAATCATTGAACTGATTGACGGTGATATTGATATTGGTGATTTAGATATTTCTTTAGATGGTCAAATTGAGTTTAAAAAGTCTGGAGATTCATTGGAAATTAGGAGAATATAATATGAAGGTAGCAGGATTTGATATTGGTGGTGCAAACACCGATTTGGCCGTCATTGACTTTGATGGAGATGAAATTGAAAATATTGAAGTTGATTTTGCATATCTTCCAATGTGGAGCAACAATGATGACTTATCAAGAGTTTTGGTTGAATTAATTGAAAATATTTGTCCAGTATCCGAAATTGATGCTGTGGGTATTTCAATGACTGCCGAGCTTGTTGATGCTTATGACACTAAAAAGGATGGAGTTTTAGATGTCGTTAAAAAATGTGAGGATACATTTTCATGCCCTATAGCTTATGTTGGAATTGATGGAATGCTGTCTAAAGAAGAAATTGAAAAATCTCCACTTAAAGCAGCAGCTGCAAATTGGATTGCAACAGCCCAAATAGCCACATTAATTTCTGATAATTGTATTTTCATCGACACTGGAAGCACTACAACTGATATCATACCAATTAAGGATGGTAAAGAGTGTGCAATCGGCAAATCTGACTTTGACAGATCCGCTACTGGGGAGCTGGTATATACTGGAACTTTAAGGACAAACCTTGCAAGCTTCTTAGATAAGGTTGAATTAAATGGAAAAGGGTATAGGGTAGCTTCAGAATTGTTTGCACAGACTGCGGATGTTTATACTGTTTTAGACTTGATAAAACCTGGAGATTATGTATGCGATACATTTGACGGTGAAGGCAAATCCAAAATAGACTGTGCTAAAAGGATCGCCCGTGTCGTATGTGCTGATTTGGAAATGCTGTCTATGGAGGATATTGTTGAGATGTCTGAATTTATCCACCAAAAGCAAGTTGAACAAATTGCCGATGGATTAAAGCAGGTTGTTGAAACTCAAGGATTAGATTTAATTATAACAACTGGTTTGGGTAAAGATATTTTAGATAGGCCTGCAGCAGAACTTTTAGGCCTGGAAGTTAAGTCCATGGGCGATATTTTGACTGATGAAGAGTGTGTTGTAGCGCCTGCTGTCGGAACTGCTGTAATGATGAATAAATATCTGAATTAGACTTTTGAGAGAATTAATTTTTTCTCATCTTTTTTTACTTTTTTTCTTGTAATTATCATTTCATGAAATTTTTATCAATTAGTGAAATTTTTATCATTATTTATAATTATTACCATTATATTTAACAAATTTTTAAAAATGTATATTTCCAACATATTGGAATCTGTAATTAAGAATGATGCCCATTTAACTATTATAACCAATGCAGCAATTTTAGATTTGATTCATGAAAATTATTCCAGTAATGTTTTCGATTCATTAGTGGATGAAGATAAAATTGATATAATAGAAACAGACTATGATTTGGAAATGTTTTTCACTGCTTGCGATAACTTCAGTTCTCTATTTTTATTCTTCAATCGAAACTTCTTTGATGATTCCGAAATGCTTTTAGTTAAAGATGAGGAAATGATTAAAAATGCATTGTTAATGTTTAGCGATTTTAAAAAAAAGTTTTAAAGACGGATAATTGATTTTAGTACCACACGTCTTTTATTCCAAACAAATAAGCGCCGGTATTAGTCAGTAAATGAATAGCTAATGTTAATATTATAGCTAGGATTACAAATAATAAATTCAATTCAACAACAAAGGATACTAAAATTAATGCAACGATTATGAAGTCCAATTGATCTAAAACTGGTGCTGGTTTTCCCCTTCCGATTCCAAGTCTTCTTTTTAAGAAACTGCCAATGGCATCACCTAGAAGTGCTCCAAAACCAAGTAAAAATCCAATCAGTATTCCGCTTGGCAGGTTAGTTATGATGGGAGTAATAATATATCGTCCAAATTCTTGAATAATATAGGGAGCAATAAGTCCTTGAATTGCACCAGTAAGAGTTCCTACCACTGTTCCTGCAATTAGGCCTCTCCAGGTAACTCCATCTCCAATCCAGCGAACTCCGCTTTTATCGCATTTTCCAAAATCAACTGGTGTTCCTCCGCCAAATACTAATCCGCTGCCGTTTGAAAAGTAGGCGGGCAGTATAAAATAGAGTGTTGTAATACATGCGATTAAAATCATTTGAATATCAAGGGCCATTTAATTTTTTCTCCAATTTATTTCACTAAATTTAATTTTTATTTAATATATATAAAGTGTTTTTATACTAATATTTAAATATTACCTTAATTTAAATATATAATATTATGTAAGTTATTACTAATAATTTTGAATATTATTAGTACAAGGTGATTTATTTGAAAGTTAAAAATACAAAAAGTTTATGCCCGGAGTGTGGTAAACCACTCGATGCAGAAGTTTATAATGAAGAAGGTAAAGTCTTCATCAAAAAAACTTGTGATGAGCATGGGGAGTTTATAAACACTTATTGGAGCGATGATCAATTATACGATAGGGTTAAAAAATATATTCCTACAGTTACCGGTGTTGAAAACCCTAGTGTAGAAGATATCGGGGCTTGTCCAAGTAACTGTGGTTTATGTTCAAAACATGAAACTTCTACCGTATTAGGATTGATTGATGTAACTAATAGGTGTAATTTAAGATGTCCTGTTTGTTTCGCTAATGCTGCCGCTGCAGGATACTTATATGAGCCTACTCAAGAAGAAATAAGGCAAATGCTCAGGAATTTGAGAAATCTAAAACCTAATCCATGTCCAGCTATTCAATATGCTGGTGGTGAGCCTACTGTCAGAAAAGATATCATTGACCTTATTAAAATGGCAAAGGAAGAAGGTTTCACTCATGTTCAAATAGCTACTAATGGTATAAGGATAGCTAAAAGGGAAAACTTGGCCCGTGAGTTAAAAGAAGCAGGTTTGAATACTGTTTACCTTTCCTTTGAAGGTGTAACTCCAGAACCTTATATTGAAAACAAAGGAAGAAATTTGCTTCCTGACAAACTTCAGGCTATTGAAAACTGTAAAAAAGCAGGTTTGGGCGTTGTTTTAGTTCCTACATTAGTCAAAGGTGTTAATGATAATCAAGTCGGTGAAATTATCAAGTTTGCTTTTGATAATAATGATATCATTTATGGTGTTAACTTCCAGCCGGTTTCATTCTCAGGAAGAACTCCATCAGACCATGTGGAAGACCAAAGGATTACAATTCCCGATTTTGTTGAAATCATTGAAAAGGAAACAGATGGTCAAGTTCCAACCAGCGCATTTTACCCACCATCTTTTGTTGAACCGATTGCGGAATTTATTTCCCTATTGGACGGTCAGGATTCAGCTAAAGTAACCTTAAACTGCCATGAACATTGTGGTATAGCTACTTATGTATTCAGAGAAAAGACTGAAGGCGATGGAAAAGATAAGTTAATCCCAATCACCGAGTTTATTGATGTAGATGACTTATGTGAAAAATTAACTGAATATAATGAAAAACTAAAAGCAGGCAAATTCGGTTCTCGTAAGAGAGTGTTAGCCGGTTTAACTGGAAACCTTGCTAAAATGATTCACACCAGCAGATCTCCAGAAGGTTTAGATATTACAAAGATATTATATAATGTTTTTGCTAAAGGGGATTATGAGGCATTGGGAGACTTTTCCAAAGATGCAATGCTCATTTCATGCATGCACTTTATGGATCCGTTTAACTTTGATGAAGATAGAGTTAAGAAATGTGTTATTCACTATGCGACACCTGATGGCAGAATCATACCATTCTGTACTATGAATTCCATCTATCGTGAAGCTGTTGAAAGAGAATTTTCAAAACCATTAAAATAGAAAAAATTTAAAAATCACCTTATAACTTATTCTGTATTTGGGATTTCCCAAATACTTCGTTTTTTTATTAATCAATTTTACAGGGATATTAATGAATATTATTAAAGGAAAAACATGGACTTTTGGGGAAAATATCGATACTGACGTAATTATTCCCGGAAGATATTTAAGGACATTCAATCCACAGGATTTAGCAGACCATGTACTTGAAGGAGAACGTCCGGACTTTACAAAAAATGTTCAAAAAGGAGATATAATAGTTGCCGATGAAAACTTTGGCTGCGGTTCATCAAGAGAACAGGCGCCTGTAGCTATTAAGACAGCAGGCGTGGATGCCATCATCGCCAAATCATTTGCAAGAATATTTTATAGAAATGCAATAAATATTGGCCTTCCGGTCATCGTTTCAAACATTGAAGCTAAGGATGGTGATATAATCAGCATTGATTTGTCAAAAGGAATACTTATCAATGAGACTACTGGCGTTAGTGAAACTTTTGAACCATTTAAGGAGTTCATGTTAGACATTTTGGAAGATGGCGGATTAGTTAACCATTATCTGAAAGAAAATGATTAAGGAGACATGAAAAATGGATTGCCCAATTTGCGGTTCTGATGATTTAGAAATTTTAAATTCAAAGCAAAAGTCCTCTAAAAAGAAGATAACAGAGGAATACTTATTGAAATGTGAAGATTGCGGTCATGTATTTAAGGATATCATCTCTTTAAAAAAACCTAAACCTTATAGATTAATTATTTCAGAGCAAGACAAATCTCATAAAACTACTATTGAGTTGTCACCAAGTGATGAATTGGTAAGTGGGGATGTTTTACTTTCTGATTTAGGTCAAGTTGAAGTTACAAGCATTGAAGTTGGAGATAAAAGAGTCAATAAAGCAAAGCTTGAAGATGTTAGCACCATCTGGGCAAAATCTATTGAAATTCCTGCACGCATTGGTTTTTCTGTAGATTTGCATGGTGAAGTTGACTCATATAAAGTTGATCTGGAAAGGGATTTTGAGATAGCTCCAGGAGATATTGTAAAAATCGATAATCATATTGTTAAGGTGCATGTTGTCAAGACCCAGGATAGAAAATTGACTTCTGGATTTGCAAAAGCTGCAGTAATTACAAGGGTCTATTCAAAACCTGTTAAATTCAATAACTATGATTATGATTTAACTAAGGATATCTATAAAAAGCATAAAAGGAAAAATAATGAAGGTTTATATTGAATCTTACGGGTGCACATTCAACCAGGCTGATGGACAGATTATTGCAGGGATATTGCAGGAAAATGATGTTGAGATAGTGGATACTATCGATAATGCAGATATAATTATTGTTAATTCTTGCTATGTCAAATTACCCACTGAAAACAGGATTATCCATAGAATCCAAAAGCTTCAAGAAGAGTATCCTGATAAAAAAATCATAGTCGGGGGATGCATGGTTGAGATCGATCCTGAAAAATTAGAAAAAATCGGGCCTAATTGTTCATGGATTGGACCTCACCAATTAAATAAGGCTTATGATGTTGTTAATGCCACATATTGCGGTGATGTAATTAGGGAATACGGATTTTCTAAAGAATCTAAAGTGGGAGTCCCAAAATTGGTTGATGATACTTTAATTCATATTATTCAAATCTGTGAAGGTTGTTTAGGCTCATGTTCTTTTTGTTGCACTCGTTTTGCTCGAGGGCCTTTGAACAGTTATCCGATTTCAGATATTGTGGCTGAAGCAAAAGAAGCTATTGAAAATGGAGCCTGTGAAATTCAACTCACTGCTCAAGATACTGCAGCATTTGGAAGAGATAGTGGTGAAAAACTATCAACTTTAATTAAAGAAGTGGCTAATTTAGATGGAGATTTCAGAGTACGTGTTGGAATGATGCATCCTAAAAACATTTTAAATGATGTTGATGAAATAATCGATGCAATTAAACATCCGAAGGTATATAATTTCATACATTTGCCTGTACAATCAGGTAGTGACAAAGTCCTGAAAGATATGAGAAGGGGTCACACTATTGAACAATATTTGGAGGTTGTGTCAAAATTTAAAAATGAAATTCCTGATTTGACATTGGCAGTTGATATTATTGTAGGTTATCCCACTGAAAGTGATGATGATTTTGATTTGACTGTGAAATTGCTTGAAGAAATTAAACCAAGTTTGATTCATTTGTCAAAATACCAGCATAGAAAAGGAGCGCTTTCATCTTCACTTCGTGAAATTCCTCCTAAAGTAATGAAGAAAAGATCAAAATTTTTATCTGAAATTAAATCAAAAATAACAGAAGACGAGAACCGGGAATTAGTTGGAACTCATCAAAATGTATTGGTCGTAGAAAAAGGTTCCAAAGGTGGATTTATTGCAAAAACTGATTCATATATTCCAGTCATTGTTCATGATGCCGAGTTAGGAACTTTTGTTGATGTTTTAATAACACAAGCAACCGCCACATACCTTAAAAGCGAATTATTGGAAAAATAAATTCTATTTTTTCTTACTATTCTTATTTTCATATTATTGTTAATTTTTATCCTTTAATCTTATATCATATCTTTATTTTTTTCTAGATTACAAAAGCATATTGCTATAGTTGATAAGTTAAAATTTAAGCGATTAATATCCATTTTTCACCGATACCTTTATATACTATTGTTTACTATCTTTTAATTGGAGGTGTAATAATGAGTGAATTACCAATCGCACCAGTCGGTCGTATCTTAAAAAATGCTGGCGCACAAAGAATTAGTGATGATGCAAAAATTGCATTAGCTGAAGCATTAGAAGAAAAAGGTGACGAAATCGCACAAAAAGCTGTTAATTTCGCACGCCACGCTGGTAGAAAAACTGTAAAAGCTGAAGATATCAAATTAGCAATCAAATAGATTTCCTAATTAGTTATTTTCAAAAAATGCTTTAAATAAAAAATCTATTGGCCATTTTCTCGGTGGTCAATTTTTTTTATTTTTCTTATAATTTTTATTTTTTCCAACTTGTTCTATATAACTGAAAACTTTATATATTACTTTTACTAAATTATAGTATGTTGTATAGGACCGGTGGTCTAGGGGTATGATTCCTCTTTGACGTGGAGGAGATCACGAGTTCGAATCTCGTTCGGTCCATATGCCATGGTAGTTCAGATGGGAGAACGCTAGACTGAAGATCTAGATGTCGCTGGTTCAAGTCCGGCCCATGGCATTTATTTTAACTTATTTTTCTTGAAATCGTTTCTCTTTTAGCCAGGGCTATCTTTAAAAAATTTTAATGGGATGGTTTTTTTTAAGGTTATTTTTTTGTGAGAGTAATCGGTTTAGGTTTTACTTGAGTGTTTTCTCTTAAATCTTTGTATCTTTTTACAATTTCATAACCTTTGTCACTTCCGATTTTATCGGCACCGGCAGTTAATATTTGGTTAGCAAATTTATAATCGTCAATTCCTCCATATATTTCGATTTTGATTTTTGGTGCATGTTTTTGGATAATATTAATGTCATTTACATTTTCAAATATGTGGTTTGGTGTTACGAATCCGGTTGAGTTTTTAATGAAATCTGCTCCACCATTTTCAGCTGCTTTTGCAGCATTTGCTTTTTGGTAATCTTCTAGAGCCTTACTTTCAAAGATAATCTTTAAAATATTATCTCCCACTGCTTCTTTTAATTGTTTAACTTCTTCTTCAATTTGTGAGTATTTTTCATCTTTTAGGTAACTTAAATTCATTACCACTTCAATCTCTTCAGCTCCTGCTTCCACAAGTGTTTTAGCTTCAGCCACTTTGCTTTCAGTGTTTTCAAAACCTAAAGGAAATCCAACAATACTTCCAATCTTCACATTGCTTTCAGCTAATACTTCTTTAGCTAGAGGAACATAAGTTGGAGAAACAATAACTGAATTAAAGTTTAATTCTTTTGCTTTTTCGAGAAATTCTCGCATTTCACTTTCACTAATCATATTGTTTAAGTTAGTGTAGTTTATTAAACTTGCTAATTCTTTTGAATTTTTTATATTATACATAGTAACCACTCTCAATTAGTTAGTATTTATACGAACATTATATTTAAATATTTTCATATTAATTTTTTCATCATGTAAGGGCCTATCTTTTCATAACCGAATTTGCGGTAATAGTTCCTTGTTCCAATTCCGCTAATGATAGCTACTTCTTCTTTGCCATTGTCAATAGCTAAATTTTCAGCTTCTTTAAGGAGTTTTTCTCCAAATCCGGTATGTTGGCCTATTTTTGGATTTTTATCTCCAATCTTAATCATATTTCCATAAACATGTAATTCCCTTACAAGTGCAGTTTCATCTCTTATTTCATCTCTAAAGTGATTTTTTGATGGGAAACGCAATCTCAAAAATCCTGCAATGCTTTCTTCATTATAATCTTCAATTGATAAGAAATGTTCAGTTCCATCACATGCATTGTAGCTTTCACTAAAGAATTCAAAGTCATCTATAGTGTAGTCCTGAGAAGTTTTTTTATGGCCAATTTCACGACAGCGTATACATTGGCAGTTGATGTGCTCCTCATCCAACCTGTTGTATACAAGCTCACCGAGGTTAGACTTTTTAACCCCTGCCTGAATAAGAGTTGAAGGGATATCCCTTTGAATTCTCATAGTCCTAACCCATTTGGGAAGAATCTTTTTGACTTTTACAATTAACTCAACGGCCTCTTCATCAGTATATGGGGCATATTTGCCTTCTGCCCACAAATCATATAATTCGCTTCCTTCAGTTACAAGGCAAGGATAAATCTTAAGCATATCCGGCTTAAAGTTATCATCACTGAATAATTGTTTGAACATTTTCAAATCTTGCTTTTCATCACTAAATAGTCCCGGCATCATATGCATTGCCACTTTAATTGCAGAATCTCTTAAAAGCTGATTAGCTTCTATGACATCGGCTATGGTGTGGCCTCTTTTTATTTTTTTGTATAACTCATCGGATAGGGTCTGAACACCAAGCTCAACACGGGTAACGCCAAAATCAAGCATTCTGTTGATGTGTTCGACTTTACAATAGTCAGGTCTTGTCTCAAAAGTCATTCCAACACATCGGACCTTTGAGTCTTCATTAGCCTTTTGAACATCACTGATTAAAACGTAATCATTTGGAGGATATGACTTTAAAATGCCCTTTTCAAATGATCTTATCTCTTCGCAATCTAAGTTGTATTCAAAGTTATTTGGTTTGTTTTCAATTATTAATCCAAAATCAGTCATTGCCTTAAGGCATTGTGAAACAAACCATTCTTGATAGCATAAATCTCTTGAAGGGAATGTTCCTCCCATTATAATCAATTCAACTTTATCAATTGGATGTCCAATGGTTTTCAGCTGCTTTAATCTATTGAAACATTGGACATAAGGGTGATAATCATACATTCTGCCCCTAAGTGCAGCAGGCTCCTCACCAGTATAGCTTGGTGGTGCAATATCGCTTTCTGGACAATAGAAACATCTTCCATGTGGACATTTATGAGGATGGCACATTACAGCAACAATTGCAACGCCAGACATAGTTCTTGTAGGTTTTTTCTTTAAAATTCCAGAAACAAGCTCCTTTTCCTCAAGTGTGGCATGTTCTAAAATGTCTGCATTACTCATGAATTTTGATAATTGTAAATCACGACAAAGCTGTCTTTTTGCAACTTCAAGATCACGTCGAGTAGATATTTTTCCATTAATTATATCTTCAATAATGATTCGACATGCTTTTTCCATTTTTTCACCATATTATTAATAGTTAATGTTATACCAATCGATTTATTTAAATATTTAGTAATTAAATATATTAGTAAGGTGAAATTTATGCAAATAAAACAATTTTTAGGTTCTACCGTTTTAGATAAAAATGCAAATGATGTAGGTAAAGTTAACAACGTAGATTTTGATCCTGCAACCGGAAAAATCGAAAAGATTACATTAACTTTACAAAAAAACATCTTTTCAAAAGACGAACTCGAAATCAGCTTTGAAGATGTTGCTACTATTGGAGCTTATGTTATTTTAAACAAAGAAATTCCAAAAGAAGAAGAAGCTGAAACTGTTGAAGTTGAAATCGAAGACGCTGATGAAAAATAATAGGTTTTTAAAATGGTTTTAGATGCAAGAGGCATTGAAATCCCTATTGACTCCTATGTCAGATATGTTGACACTGGAACAATTGGCAAAGTTGTTGATGTGAGAACAAAAGATGGCAAGGATTGGGTTAAAGTTAAAAAGACCAACATGTGGTATCGTGCGGATTTAGTAGAATTGCTTGATGAGAAGGATATTAAGAAATCTACTTACTACGATAAAGAAAATGATGGGGAAATTGATGTTGAAGCAATGAAAGAAAAAGTAAGCAAATATGAAGACATGGAAATGGATTCAAGTGTTGCTGAAGGTGGAGGTTAATCCCTCCTTTTTTTAATTTTTTACAAATAAACTAATTTTTTCTGCAAGTTTAGGCCCTATTCCTTCAACTCTTTGCAGTTCATTTTCAGAAACACCACTTAAATCGTTTCCAAACACATTTACAAGATTTCTAGCTCGTTTTCTGCCAAGTCTTTTTACGCCAACCACTAATGGAATAATATCTTCTTTTACACCGTAGTATAGTCTTGCAGATAAGAAATCATATTCTTGCAAGTTGGAGTAATTGCCTAAGACTTCTGAAGTATTCTTAGCGAATTTAACAAGTCTTGATGCTTCATAAGCGGATCTTCTGGTGGATGCTGAGTAAACGTTATATTTGTTTTCAATTTCGTATTCGCTTCTCTCGTTAATCCATTCTATTAATGAAACGGTAGTTGCTTCGGAGTTTCCAATATCAACTGCAAATAATCCATGTTCTGATAATTTGTCTTGAACGGGATCTTTTGATTTTCTGCCCTTAAATGAAATCAATGGCAAATCAGGAGTTTGAGACAAAGCATAAATGAACTCTTCCACATTGATTTCATCCATATTTGAAATATATTCCTTGATTTTAACGGCTGTTTCCACGGCGTAATTTGATTTTGCTATTAAATAACCGAATTCAGTTGTTTTAAGTCCCTCTGGAGTTGCTCTTATTATTCCGTTTTGAAGTAGGAAGGATAATGCATTTTCAAGTTCATATCTTAAGCTGTCTTCAGCAAACAATGCCATTGAAGGATTATTGCTCATCTGATATCCATATAGGGTTTTTCCAAAAAAGTCTGTTAGTTCATCCAGATTTTTTGAGAGTGAAGAAGCGATTTGAGCTATGATTTGCCTGTAGATTGCATCCTTATTATCAACTAATTTGGAGTTGGTTTGCTCTATTTCTCCTTCAACATAATATTCTTCTAGGTTTAAGGCTTCATCCATGGTCTTTGCAATGAGATATGAATATCCCACATCGTCATATTGTGGTCTTCCAGCTCTTCCGGACATCTGCTCATAATCAAAAACGGGAATCGGCTGTGGGCCTTGGGCAGTCCATCGTGTATGGTCTCTGATTACAACGGTTTTTGACGGCAGATTGACTCCATACATTAAACTTGGTGTTGCAGTAATCATTAAGATATTTCCTTTTCTGAATTCATCTTCAATAATTTCTTTTTGTTCATTGAAAAGGCCGGCATGGTGGAATGCAACTCCATTTTCCGCAACTTCAGCCAATTTTAAACATGTGCTTGTTGGAAGTGAACCCTTCTTTTTTGGAACTTCAAGCAGTTTCTCTGAAACTTCTTTAAATTTTTCCCTTTGTTTAACATTTAGTTTTTTGTTGATTTTTTTAGAGACATAAGTAGCCAGACTTTCTGTAAATCTTCTTGTGGAAACGAAAGATAGTGCTTGTGATTTGTCTTCAATGGCTTTTTCTGCAATTTTAGTAACAACATCATTCTTATTTTTTGTATTAAACATCTCAGCATCCAATACTTCTTTATGTAAGGGTACTGGGCGGTAGTCATGTTCAACACATTTTCCTTCAAGCCAACCTTCAATCTCCTCAATGTTTTTCAGGGTAGCTGAAAGTGCAATTATTCTCATGGAGGGATTTATGATTTTAGCTCTTGTGATTGCCGCTTCTAAAGTTGGACCACGTGTAAACTCTCCAATCATATGGAATTCATCAATGATTAATGTATCAACATCGCGCAATACATTCCAGGAAAATCTTGTTAGCGCATCAAATGACTCGAAAACCATAACGGACAAATCCGCACTTGAAGGGTGCTTTCCCACACTAATCCCATGCTCTTCAAATGCTTTGAACTCTTTAACTTTTTCATTTTGAATTGATAAGAGTGGGGCTGCATAAACCGCTTTTCCACCATTTAATATTGTTTTCAGGGCAGGCAACACTCCTAAAACAGTTTTCCCACTAGCTGTAGGAATGCAAATTATATAATTGGATTTGTCTTCCAAATATCCTGATTCAATAACCGCATTTTGAGCAGGATTAAACTCTTTAATGTAGGGATATGCGCTATTGATTATTTCTTTAATATCATTGTCTAAATTTTCCATTTTAATCAATTAATTTTTATTATTTTTATATATATTAAATATTTTGAGAGCATTTGTTAAGTATTTCCGTGGTAACAATTATATATTACTAATTATTAAAATAATTTTAAATTAAACAAATAGGAGATTTTACTATGGCAATTAAAGTAGAAGTATTTTCAACTAGTACCTGCCCTCATTGTCCTGGTGCAATTGCGGCTGCTGAAAGGGCGAAAGATAAACTGGGAGATGCAATAGAAGTTGAATCAGTAAAAATTGATGCAGATCCTGAAAATAGGCAAAGAGCAATTGACTATCAAATTATGGCAGTGCCTACTATTGTAATTAACGGTGAAGTTGTTTTTGTAGGTGCCCCTAGTGATGAAGAACTTATTGCAAAATTAGAATCTATGTTATAGGTTCACTTTTTTTTATTATTTTTTAATTAAAATGACTGATGATAATTATACTGGTGTTACAACAGGCACAATTGCAACAGCTTGCTCTCTTGCAGCATTAGATGCAATTTTAGACACTCCAGATATTGCCTGTGTTAAGGTCGAAACTCCAAAAAAGATATTGGATATTCTTATTGATGAGTGCAGATTGCTTTCTAAGAGTAAAGCTTATGCTGTAGCTCATAAAAACCCATATAATGACCCGGATGTTACTGTAGATTTGGCTATTGTTTCTACAGTCGAATTGTTGGACAAAAAAGATGAGGAATCCAATGTCATTATTTGTGGTGGCGAAGGTGTTGGCATAATCACAAAGCCGGGTCTTCAAATACCTGTTGGGGAGTATGCGATTAATCCTGTTCCGCGCCAAATGATTATTAAAAATTTGGAAGAAAAAATTCCTGACGGCAAGATTGCAAAAGTCACTATTTCCATACCTGAAGGCGGAAAGATAGCTAAAAAGACCATGAATCCTAAATTGGGAATTGTCGGTGGCATATCAGTTCTTGGAACCACAGGAATTGCAAGATCAATGTCTAGTGATGCTTATAAAAATTCAATTGTAACACAGATTGATGTTGCATTGGCTTCCGATGTCGGTGATTTAATATTTGTCCCTGGAAATATTGGTGAAAAGTTAGCCATACAAGATTTGGGAGTCAGCAAAGAACAAATCATACAAACCGGTAACTTTGTAGGTTTTATGTTTGAAGAAGCTGAAAAAAGGGGAATTACAAAATTCACTTACTTCGGACACATTGGTAAGCTAATTAAAGTTGCCGGGGGAATATTTGACACAAAGCATGCCGTGGCTGATGGAAGGCGTGAAATAATGGTGACTCATGCTGCACTTTGCGGTGTTGAAAAAGAGCATCTTCAAAAATTATTTGATTCTAAAACAACTGATGACATGATGTCCATTTTAGATGAATTGGGTGTTTCTGTTGAAGTTTCAAATAGTATTGCTCAGGCAATTCATGATAGGTGCATGCAGCGTTTTGATTTGGATTTAAATGTTATCTTGGTTGATATGGAAGGTAATTATCTAAACGACAATATGGAATTGAACTACCTCGACTTTGTAGAAGTCGAGGATTCTTACTTCACGGGCTGATACTCTCCCATGAGAGTAGAATTACCGTGCTATCCCCCCTGTCCCAGAGGTTCATTGTTTCATCGATTAAATCTATTAATCCTTGTTTTAGAATGTTTTTACCTGCATTGATGTCTCTGTCGTGTGTTTTTTGGCATTGTGGGCATTTCCATTTTTTTTCATATTTTAGGCCTTGATAGTAGTATCCGCAGTTGCTGCATGTTTTGCTTGATGGGTACCATCTGCTGATTTGTCTGAATGTTTTTCCGTATATTTCGGCTTTGTATTTGAGCAT
>NZ_JAZNAN010000024.1:0-36829 GCF_045586545.1 Methanobrevibacter sp. | reverse complement strand
TTTTTTGAAGTAGGTCTTTTCAGTTCATATACAATAGTGACTTCTGAAGCTCCTAACATTCAAGGGTTGATTGACATGCAAGTTGATAAGATAACTTCATTTTTTAACCCCGAAAAAGTTAATGAAGTACTTGTTAAGGACCCAACTCCAATAAATATTTCTAATAAAAAAGATGTAGCAATGAAAATGGAAGAACTATCGAAAGTTGATGGAGTAAATGTTGATTCAATGAACATTACTACCTATGATGATACTGATAATGAAAACATAACCGTTAGCATGGAAGCTTTAGGTTACGCATCACCTAATTCAACTTCAGGTCAAATCGTCATTAGCCAAGAACCGTCTTATAAGGTAATTGCTTCCGCTGATGCTTCCTATAAAGGCAATGGATATAGGGTTAATACAGATTCAATGGTTATAACTTCAGTTTTAAAATTATTTTAGTGGTTGAAAATGATTTATGTAATAGGTATAGGTCAAAATAGAGAGAACATGACTTTGGGAGCTATAAAAGCTATTGAAGAGTCTGATGTTATTATTGGCTATAAGAGATACATCGAACAAATCGAAGATTTGATCGGTGAGAAGGAAATTGTCAAAAAAGGAATGGGCGATGAGATAGCTAGGGCCGAATTTGCAATTCAGCAAAGCCAGGAAGGCAAGACAGTTGCACTGATTAGTTCAGGAGATCCTGGAGTCTTCGGAATGGCCAATGTTTTATATCAAATCGTCAGCAAATATGATGATGTTGAAATTAAGGTTTATCCTGGAGTGTCTGCACTAAATTATGCTTCATCTCATTTAGGAGCACCTTTACACGATTTTGCTGCTATTAGCTTAAGTAATATTTTAACTCCACTTTCAGAAATAGAAAAAAAATTAAAACACGCTCTTGAAGCTAATTTAATTGTAGCTATTTATAATCCTATAAGCAAAACTCGTAAGGAGCCTTTCAGGAGATTCAAGAAATGTGTACTTGACATTAAAGGCGAGGATGCTTTAATAGGTATTGTAGACAGTACTTTTGAGCCTCCAAAAGCAACAATTGTTAAAGCTAAAGATTTAACTGAAGATATTGTCAACATGTCCTGTACATTAATTGTTGGAAATGATATAACTTATGAGCAGGATGGAAAGCTCGTAACTCCAAGAGGATATGTAATTAGGTCTAAAATCCATGAATTATCACAAAATCATTATGAAAAATTCTTAAATGGCGAAGTTGTCCATGGACCAAATCGTGAATGTGAATTTTATCCATGTCACCACGAAGGTCAATATTGCGACTTCTGTTATTGTCCATTTTATCCATGTGGGGATTCAACAACAGGTGGAAGTTGGATTAAAGGTAAAGGCGTTTGGAACTGTAAGGAATGTCATTGGTTACATACAAAAGAAGCAGTTGAATGTTTAAGAGAGCCTTTAGAGAATATTTTAGAAGAAGTTGAAGATTTAAAAACAAAGAAAAAAACATTATTGAAACTTAGAAAAGCATGTTTATTGAATGTTAATCCAAATGATCTTTAGGGGAATTTGAATTGTCGATTAAAAATTTATTAATAGAAATGAAAAACATGTCGGAACTTATGGTCGATTTAGCTTATTCAGCTGTATTGTTTAATAGTAAAACTGCAGCAGAAGAAGTAATTACATTAGAAAATGAAGTTAATGCAATGAACTATGAAATTAAAAAGGAATCATTGGTTGCGGCACGTTCATATGAGGATGCTGAAAAATTAACAGCACTTCTCGAAATTGCTGAAGCTACAGAAAGTATGGCAAACGCCGCAAAAGATTTAGCTGATTTAGTTATTACTGGATTTAAACCACATCCAGTATTTAAAATGGTAATGGAAGAATCTGATAAAAGCATTGTTAGAGTTACCATTG
Source organism: Methanobrevibacter sp. (assembly GCF_045586545.1). Lineage (GTDB taxonomy): Archaea > Methanobacteriota > Methanobacteria > Methanobacteriales > Methanobacteriaceae > Methanocatella. The sequence goes on along the minus strand of NZ_JAZNAN010000024.1, from coordinate 34,936 downwards.
ATGAATCATCAGAATTAGCAAATAATACTTTAGGAGATTTGCTTTTAGTTAACCGTACTGGTATGAGAGTAATTGCTATTAGACGTGGAGTATCATGGATTTATGGTCCAGATAAACGCACCATGCTTTTACCGGGCGATACATTAATTTTAAAAGGAACAGACGAAGGCGCAGATTTGCTTGAAAAATTAGCTGCAGGTACTTGTTCCTTAGAGGACATTCCAGAAGAATTAGAAGAAGAATTAGACTGAGTGATAAAAATGATAAGGGGTAGTGATACGTGTGAAAGACCAACAGAAGAGGATTCGCAGTTCACTATCTACTCAAGCGTTTTCTGATTTTTATCATGAGCACGATTATATTATTAAAGAAGGTTTGATTGCTCTTTGTATTTGTGCAATCGGAGATTTAATTGCCGGTATTATTTTAGGCAAGATGACATTTTTCCTTGAAACATTTCCGGGTTTGTTAGTTGTCATTCCTGGAGCTATTGGTATGAGAGGAAATATATTTGGATCATTTGCATCAAGATTGTCTACCAGCTTACACATCGGTTTGATTTCTCCAAAATTCAAGTTTTCAGAGGATTTAAACAACAATATCTTTTCTTCATTTGTTTTAACCCTTGTCTTATCAATATTTTTAGGAATTGTAGCAAAGATATTCTGTATTTTATTAAATTCCTCATCAATGAGCATAATTGATTTTATATTGATCTGTACTATTGCAGGATTGATTTCTAACTTGATAATGCTTCCAATTACAATGCTTGTTTCATTTAAAAGTTTCGAACATGGTTGGGATCCTGACAATATAACAAGCCCGATTATTGCTGCATTTGGAGATTTATTCACTTTACCTGCAATCATAGCATCAGTCTTTATATTGAAGGCTTTAGATTTTAATTTCATCGTTAAAGATGTTGTTCTTGTAGTGATATTAATCTCTGTTTTGCTAAGCTTCATTTACTGTTATAAATTATCTGATGAAACAAAAACCATTTTAAGACAATCTACACCAATTTTGCTTTTATGCTCCTTTTTAGGAGGTTCTGCAGGTGGAATTTTAAACAGTTCAGTTGAAACATTGCTTACAAATCCTAGCTTATTAACATTAATTCCGCTATTTTCAGGAGAAAGCGGAAGTTTGATTAGTATTTTAGGTGCAAGGTTATCATCAGGCCTTCACTCAGGGTTAGTGGAACCATTATCCAAACCGGAAGGTGAAGCATTACACAACTTTGGAATATGTTTTATTTTAGCTATTATTGTGTTCCCGTTAATTGGAATATTAGCCGAATCTTCATCAAGAGTATTTGAAACAGTCGGCGTAGGATTTGATAGAATTATTTCAATCAGTACCATATCAGGCTTAATTTTGGTTGCAATAATGGTCATTGTCGTTTATTACATTTCAACTATCTCATACAATCATAATTTAGACCCTGATAATATTGTAATTCCAATTTCAACAAGTGTAACAGATTCAATTTCCAGTTTGATTTTGATTTCAGTTTCTTTGCTATTGTTGGGTGCTTTAATCTAATACCAGGCCTTTAAGACAAATTGACAATCATTCGTTCTAAAATAGTCGTAGGTTAATTTATTTCGATTGAAATCTTTGGGAACGCCAACCAGCAATGCTTTAGCTTTTGGTTCATCTAGATGAATGAAGACAACAGCACTAGTATCATCATAAAAACTTATTTTATTGTTTATGAGGATTTTGTTGGAAGATGTTGTTTGCCAGGCTTTAGGCTTAACTACTCTTGTTGTGTCAACCAGGAATTTCAGCTTGTATTTCTTGCTGTCATCGATTAAAAGATAATAATCTGACTTTTCTAGATTTCCTTTAAAGATTTTAAAGTAGTTGCAGCTGTATTCTCCTTGATCATGGCCATGATTGCATTTTCCATCACTTTGAAAATCCTTAATAACATATTTTTTGTAAAAATCACATTTCACCAATCTATTAACAGAGTAAACATCATTTGGTTCTTTATTGGAACCTATCTTTACACTTGAAATACTACTCTTCAGTGGAATCAACTCAATGGAGCTTTTGATTTTTGAGTTGAATAGTTTCTTATCGACTAGATTTTTATAGTTTTTACCAAGTACTGTAAATTTTTCCCATGAAAGACTGTTTGGAATAACTTGACCTTCTTCATTTATTATTCCAAGGCCAGGAGTTCCTTTTTTTATTTCAGGCCAGTTTTCAGGCTCGCCGGGATTATTTATTAAGTTATCCGCAACTTCAGAGATTAACATTTCAATGTTTTCATCTTTTTGCGATTCAATAATTTTATCCGTTGCGTTTTCGAATGATGTTAATGTTATCCCAATAATTAGAATGGAGATTATCAAAATTATGCCCAGCTCTATTGTTGCACTTCCTTTACTGTCCATCTTCAACCAACCCGTATTTTTTTCTATGAGATGAATCCAAAATTAAGCTGTTAATATCATCAGGATTTATTTTTTCACCATTGTAATGGTCGGCAAATACAACATGATCACTGCAGGATAAGGATTCATTTTTAAGAGGGGTATGTGTTTGAATAAAGACTTCAAATCCATAATGGGGACATTTTCCTTTGCCTTCGAGCCGGCACAGATAACAGCTTCCATCTGCACTTTCATGAAAATAGCCATTTTTTAGACAATCATCTAGGACTCCAGGGTCTCCATGATGGGTATAGGGGTCATATGGACATTTTCTTATTGTTAATGGTGCAGTCGCTTCTATATAGGATTCTGGGGAGTCTAAATTATGCAAAAGCATATAAGCCGATAGGGCAGTTTTATAGTGATATGTATCATCGTATGTCAAGATTCCAGAAAGCACAGTCAGTTTGGCTATTGGCAACGGATCCCTTAAACCTTCAACCGATGCGTTTCTTTCAACAATTTTAGAAAATTCCTCATTATCTTTTTTAATATTTAATTTAACTTTAAGCAATATTTTCCATGGCGAATCAGTATTTTCTACAGATAAAACTTGTGATGTTATTTTTGCTCCGTATTTTTCTTCATATTCCTCATTTTTTTCATCCAAAATTTTATTTAGGTTTTTCATGATTTGGTCTTCACTGTTGAGTATAGGGATTCCATTGAAAACCTTTTGGGTTGCTTGACTTATAGCTTCACGGCCAAGAACCTCTAAATTGGCACTATAGTCATCAACAACGTATTTAAAGTTATCATTAGTTTCAGAATCAATATTTTCATTTTCAATGTAATTTATTGTTGTTATAACAAAAATACAAATCAACAACAATGTTGCAACTAAAATAGCGGTTGTACCAGCTATTATATTTCCTTTTGAGTCTAATCTTTTCTTTTTCATTTTTAAAAATTTAACTTGAAATTTATAAATTTATTTTGCAACTGCGACTTTATGATTTTGCACAATTCTGTAATAACTTTTTTAAAAATTTAGTAAAATAGTAATAAAAAAAATACTTATTTATATTATTTAGAATATATTATACATATTAGAAAATATATGGAGGATTCACATGTCAGATACTGTAAGAACATGGCGTCATATACAACAAAGATACAATCTTATAGGTTCCAAATGTAACACTTGTGGCGAATTATTTTTCCCATCTCGTGTAGTTTGTCCTAACTGTAGGAGAAAAGGAGACCTTGAACCTTTCCAATTTTCAGGAAAAGGAAAAATATATACTTATTCAATAATCAGATCAGCACCTGATGACTTTAAAAAAGCAGCCCCTTATGCAGTGGCTGTAATTGAGCTTGAAGAAGGTGCAAAATTAACTTCACAATTAGTAGATTGCGATGTTGATGATATCGAAATCGGTGACGATGTAGAAATGGTATTTAGAAGAATAAGAGAAGATGGAAAAGACGGAGTTATCTCTTATGGATATAAATTCAAAGTTATCAAATAATGTTGGTGTTATTTTAGTAAGCCACGGAAGCACATTGCCTTTTGCTGAAGAGGTCTTCACTGAAATAAAAGAAAAATTTATCAAAAAAACAGGTTTAGCAGCTGAAATAGGTTACATGAAAGTATCAGAACCTACTATTGCAGGAGCCGTTGAAATATTAAAGGAAGAAGTCGATGATTTGGATAAGATTATTGCTCTTCCAGTATTTTTAGCTCCAGGAATTCATACCAATATTGACATTCCACAACTGTTAGGTTTAGATCCTTTGGAAGTTGATCCAAGATGTCCTGATGGAAATTATCCGCCTGAACATTATTTATCAATAGCTGATGATGTTGATTTTGATGGTGAAATAATATTATTGGATTCAATTGGACCAAGAGATGAACTGTTGGATATTATTGATAAAAGAATTTCCGAAGCTTTGGCAGAATCCAAATTGGGAGATGTTAAAACTGGAGTATTGCTTGTAACTCATGGTTCAAGACTAAACTATAATAAGGAATTTGCAACCGCATTATACGATAAATTTGAAAAAACTTGCGAATTACCATCAAGTTTTGGATTTATGGAATTATGCGGTCCAAGCATTCCGGAATCTATTAACAAATTAGTAGAGGAAAATGACTTGGAAAGGTTGGTAGTTGTTCCGGTCTTTATTGCTCCTGGAATGCACACAACTCATGATATTCCACACATTTTAGGATTCCTAGAAGAGCATGAACATGAGCACTCACATTCTCATGACCATGACCATGGCGATCATGACCATGTGCATGACTTGACTCCAGTGGAATTCGATGGGGAAATTCTCTATCCTGAGCCAATCAAAGCGGATGACATTTTAATAGATATTTTAGCTAGCATGGTAGATGAAAAATTATAAATTTTTCATATATTTTTTTGAAAAATTTTTTTCTCAAGATAACTTAAAGGAATTTAACTTAAAAATTAATTAAAAATTATTAATGGATGATAAAATATGACTGAAAAAACAGGAATTTTACTTTTAAGCCACGGTTCAAGATTAGACGATGGTGAAGAAGTAATTAAAGCTTACAAAGAAATGTATCAAGAAGAATTTCCGGACATGCCAGTAGAATATGGTTTTATGGAAATCAGAAAACCAGGTATACCTGAGACAATTAAAAAATTAAGCACAGAAAACGATTTGGAAAAAATCATTGTTGTACCAGTATTTGTTGCACATGGACTCCATACAAAAAGGGACATACCTGGATTACTCGGTATAGAAAGCGATTATGAGGCAGAAGAAGGTCATCATCACCACCATCATCACGACCACGATGACCATGATGATCATGACCACGGACATCATCATCACCACCATCATGACCATGATGAAGAGCCTGTCGAATTCGATGGTGAAATCGTTTTAACCGACCCTCTCGGAATTGACAAAAGAATGTATGAAATCATTAAAGACAGAGTTTCAGAACACTTATAGTTCTGAACTATTTTATTTTTTTTAATTTTCTATTTACAAAATAATTTCTTTTTTCTAAAATTTTATTTATTTTAAAATCTATACTATTTATCATGACCCTTAAAGTCTCTGATATTGGTGAGAAGGAATTAGTTAAATACATAATTTCAAATTCAAAGGACATTACTCCTGATGATACTGCTGTTACTCCATTAAACGGTTCAAATTTAATTTCAACCTGCGACATGCTTATTCAGTCCCGACATTTTCCGCAAAACATGTCCTATTTTGACATGGGATTTAAGGCCGTAACTGTCAATGTAAGTGATCTTGCCGCTATGGGAGCTGAGCCATTGGGGTTTTTACTTGCAATTGCAATGCCTAAGGAGCTGAAATTAGATGATTTTAAAGAAATACTTGATGGAGTCTTGAAGGCCTGTGACTATTATGAAATTCCGTTGATTGGAGGAGATACAAACGAAGCATCTGAAATTATAATCACAGGAACTGCATTAGGACTCGCCGATAAGCCTTTAATGAAGGACACTTACCAAAATGGGGATTTAATAGCTATTACAGGTGATATTGGTCTTGCGGCTTTAGGCTTTAACTTTGATTCTTTTGATAACATTTACGTAAAGCAGGCTCTAGAACCGAAGGCAAGAATCAAAGAGGGTTTGATTTTAAAGGATTTTGCAACCTCTGCAACCGATATTACAGACGGGCTTGCCAGTGAGTTATATGAGATTAAAAAAGACGGCCTTGGATTCATGATTCATGAAAAACTGTTAAACGTTTCAGATGAATATAAAGAATTGGCCAGTAAGCTCAACCTGGACTACTTGGATTTAATTTTACATGTTGGAGAGGATTTTGAATTATTGTTTACTATTAAAAAAGATGATTTAGAAAAACTACCGATTGATTGCAAGGTAATTGGAGAAGTTAATGATTCTGACGTTATTGAATTAACGTTGGAAAATGGATTTGTTGAAAGAATAAAGAATAAAGGCTATGAACATTATGTTAGTGAGTAGTGAATTTTATAAGAAGAGCTCTAAGACACAAAAGATTAGATGTGAAATTTGCGCTAATTATTGCAAAATTGCCGATGGTCATGTCGGAGTCTGCAGACAGCACAAAAACATCAACGGTGAGCTGTTCGATGAATCATATGGAATCATATCCTCTTTAAGTCCTGATCCTGTTGAAAAGAAGCCTTTGAATAAGTTTTTACCGGGCACATTTACATATTCAATTGGCGGTTTTGGATGCAATATGAAATGCCTGCATTGTCAGAACTACTCTATTTCTCAGGAATATGATTATTCAAGGGGGATTAAGGTCACGCCTGAATTCATCATCGAAAATGCGCTTAATTATAATTGCAAATCGATTGCTTGGACTTATAACGAGCCTACTATACATTTGCCTTTCTCCAAGAAGACTTCTTTATTGGCTCGCCAAAAAAACTTGAAGGTAATCTATGTCAGCAATGGATATTACTCAGACAAATCTCTTGAGGAAGTCTTGACTTTTGTCGATGCGTTTAACATAGATTTGAAATCAATGTCTAAAGATTTTTACAAAAAAGTCTGCGGTGCAGATTTGAATATTGTTTTAGACAATTTGAAAAGAATTTACGATGAAGGCAAGCATTTGGAAATAACAAACCTAATCATCAATGATTATAATGATTCAATTGAGGAAATAGATCAATTATGCGATTTTGTTGTCAGTGAATTAGGTAAAGATGTACCACTTCATTTTTCAAGAGCCTTTCCTCACTATAAAATGGATGATATTTCCCCTACAAGGCCTGAAATTTTGTTTAAGGCTCGTGAAATTGCATTAGATAAAGGGATTGTAGATGTTTATTTAGGAAATATTTAATTGCATTCTAAATTAATCATCTACCATTATTAAATCCCTATATAATTTTTTTACTCTATTTTTTTAAAATTTTTAAATTTTTATTTTTATTAATATATATTGATAATTATTAAATATTACTTTAATAATAATTTATATCATATTCAAGATTTATTGAATTGTATTAAATTTTACTTGGTGAGTTTGTGAAGATAAATAAATTCATACTAGTTAGCATGGTTTTGCTAGCTATCTTATTTGTTGGGGTCGCAAGTGCGGCCGAAGATATAGGTGCAGCCACAGATGATGTGGCTGTAGATAGTGCAGACTACCAACTTAGTCTGTCGGATGATGAAATAACTACGGATGGTGGTGAACTGGAAACATCCAGTGATATTGCTATCAGTAGTGATGTAAACGAAACTTCGAATGAAAAGCTTGGAGTGTCTAATGAAGATGTTCTAGGTGATGATGATGATTTTATTCTTACTCCTCAAAGTTTTCAGGAGTTGGGATTAAATTCTAATTTGATCAGTGGAAGCTATAAGTTTGAAGGAGTCTTTGACGGTGATGAGTTTTTCCCATACTTCAGTTTTGATGAAGGATGTCGTGTAGATGCAAGTGAAGCCACATTCATCAATATGGGTATAATTCTAAATGGAGACGTTCAAATTAACGGTTTAACAATGATTGCTTCAAGGTATGTTGAAGATGAAGAATTCGGTCAAGCAAATGGTGCATTGATATATGTAACCAATGACGACAATATTCTTAATGGCCTAACCGTTCAATATGCTCCTGATCAAGATTATGACGTATATGGAATAGTATTTGACCAAGCCAATAATTTCCAATTGTTAAATTCTATAATCAACTTCACTGGACCTAACTATGGCGACTATTATGAGTATGCAATGAAAATTGACAATTGTCAAGGTACCAATCTTGTTCAGGGAAATACCATTATAGCAAATCTTCCGATTCTTGCTGTTGATTATAGTGCGGGTGATCCTGGACTTGACACAGATAGGGTATTGAATACAGGAATTAGAGATTCATCAGTAGATGTTATTAATAATAAGTTCTATGCTAATGTAATTGGCAGTGATAATAATTACCCTACCTTGGATTGCGTAATGCTTGAACGTTGTGATGGTGTAAATATTATTGGCAATACATTCAATGAAACCGATTTTATCACTCCTGAAGGTGAGCCAAATTACTTGAATGTATTGGACATGTATTACTCAGATAATGTCTTAGTGCAAGGAAATAAAATCAGTGTTGAAACTACTGGCGGAAGCGAAAACTCTGGAACCGCTTATCCAATTCAGTTAACAGGACCATATGAAAACGTTGTAATCGATGGAAATGATTTATACGCACACTGTGGCGGTCCTGCATTAGGAATCTTCTCACAGAATTATTACGGGGACACAGAAATATTGGTTCAAAACAACAATATTGATATAACTGGTCTTCCAACTTCCAATTCCTGGGGATTGGTTTCAGGTATTGAGCTTCAAGACACTTATGCTCGCGTATACAACAATGACATTAAAACAAAATCAATTACAGGTTATGTTTTAGATGGAATGAACATTTATGGAATAAGCTATGCACAATACTTAAATGACAATCATAATTATGACATTGAAGGAAATACCATTGAAACCGAGGGCAAATATACAATTTACTTGTTAAAAGCGCAAGATACAACAGTAACTAATAATTATTTGGTATCTCATTATGCTGAAGGTGATGATACAGTATTTATTCAACAGCAAGAGGGAAATACTGATGTATTCGATAATCATGGACGTGGAAACTTCTATGTTTCTCCTTATGGGGATGATAGTAATCCAGGTAGTGAAGAGGAACCTCTTCAAACTATCGAATGTGCTTTGGAAAATGTTCCTGCTGGATGTAAAATCTACCTTTTAGAAGGAAACCATTATTTGGATCATAATCTTGAAATTGATAAAGCAGTTTCAATAATTGGTAAAAGTCCGGATGATACTATTGTAAGTTTGGAAAATGGAAACACTATTAATGTTTTAGATGTAAACTTTGAAAAAATAGCTATTGAAAATATTCAATTTGTAGAAATGCCTGAATCTGAAGTTATACATATTGCAGGTAATTTTAACAATTTCAACATTGAGAATTGTGTTTTTAATGTAGATGGTTATTCTGGAATACAAATGATTGTAGAAGGAAACGGTAATTTCAATTTCAATAATAATGTTTTCAATATTAATGTTAATGATAATGACCTTTCTTTAATCGATATTGGTGGTCCAATCAACGCTGAAATCCACAATAATATCTTTAATTCTCTAGCAGCTATTGATAATGCTGGAGAAGGTACAGTTAATGTAAATGGAAACTATTGGGGAACAAATAGCTTTGCAGATATTAATAATCATAATTTAGTATTGGAAAACATCGTAATAGCTGATGTTACTGTTAACGCAACTGAAATCATGGCTGGTGAAAGTGCAACAGTCACCGTTGACTTCAATAAACTTCAAGATTCAAACGGTGCCGTAACCACTCAACATGAATTGATACCTGATGCAATCACCGTTTCATTTGATGCCAACGGTCAATTCAGTGAAAGTAGCGTGCCAATTGAAAACGGCGTTGCAACAACAACATACACAGACACTACTGGTCAAAATGATGAAATAGTCGTTTCCATGCCAAAACAGGAAATTAGAAAAGAAATTGAAGTAATCACTTTAGGTGGAGATGTTGAAATAAACGTTACTGATACTTGGATTAATTATTCAAATGATGTTATTGCTGCTTTACCTGTTTCAAGTGGTACTGCAACCATTAAAGTGAATGGGAGAACTGTAGCTACACCTAGCTTCAATAATGGAAGATTGACATATACAATTCAGGCTAGTGATATAAGCTCAGGCGTAAACACTGTTGAAGTTTCATGTAATGGCGGAAGCGGTCAAAAGACATTCACTGCATACGATTATGATGGTGTAGTAACTGCTGAAACATTCTTTAATTATTTCAACAGATCAAACAGTAACAGATTATGTGAACATGTACCAAATGGTGCTGTTTTAGACTTCCAAGGTAGTTTTATCAGTACTTCTTCTGTAAGCTACATCATGGAAATCAACAAACCTGTTAATATGGTTTCAACCACCAAAGATGCATACATTAATTTAAATACTATTGCTCAAGGAATGAGCGGTGAAAACCCTGGTGACAGATTCACTGTAAGCTATGGTGGTTCAGGATCAAACATCAGTGACATTTCATTCTACAATTCCCAATTATGGTTCTACAATACACATAATTTAACTATTAATAACATGACTTCTATTGTGGATGGTCGTGAAATCGGTTCTGGTGTTGGTGTTGTAGCATTCAGAGCTAATTCATCACATATCAATGTTAAAAACTCCTATTTCTCAACTAAAGATAATGGAGGTCACTCTAACTTTGTACTGACTAATGCACATCATATCAATGTTGATAATTGTACCATTAAAGGTGAAGGAAATGTTGGAAACTTGATTTACTTGAACTTCTATAACATGGAAGGCTTTGAGAACATGTACCTGCCACAAATCCTGCAATTAGTCAAACAAGGAAAATTGGAAATCAATGATCATAATACTTTCACTAATTGTAAAATTTACGGTCCTGAAACAGCTTCAGGAATTTGTTACTTATACCAAGAACAAAGTAGTGGTTATAATGTTCTTGAAAACAATACAATCGTCTATAGTGGTGTTGGAGTGAACATTGGTTCCAATGGTATCGTTAAAGGCAATAATATTACCGGTGGATGTGGCATTAGTGCCGCTTCAGGCGCACAGGTAATCAATAACAATGTTTCTGGAAAAGTAACCGCAAGCGGTTCTAATGTAATTACAGGAAATAGGATTATCACTACAGAAAATTATGCAATAGACCTTGGAAGCTCAAAAAACAATGAAGTACATGACAATTATTTGGTTAGCAGCAAAGGAAAAGGAGATGCAGCCATTAATCTGGGTTCAGGCACTGGAAATGTTGTAGAAAATAACGGCCCTACTGGTGTTGACATTGCTTTAACTGTTGAAAAGACCAATTTCTGGCTACCTAACACTAATACAGTAACAGTAACAACAGATGCAACTGGAGCTATTGAAATTAAAGTAAACGGCAAAACCGTCGCTACACAAGATGTTGATAATGGTGAAGTTGTTTATACTCTTACCACAAGTGATATGAAAGCAGGAGAAAACACCGTTACAGCAATATATCAGGATGCTGAAGCTAGTGAAACATTCTATGTATATGGTCTTGTAACAAATGAAACATTCGATGATTACTTTGATGAAACAAATTCCGGCCGTATAAAGGATTGGGTTCCTGAAGGAGCTGTTTTAGACTTCCAAGGAAAGTTCTTTAGTTCCTCTGATAGGTCATTTGTAATGGAAATAAACAAACCTGTAAACATCATCTCAACCACTAAAGATGTTTTGATTGATTTGAATACTACTGCCGGTTCTTTAATGGGAGATAATCCAGGCAACCGTTTCACAGTAAGCAATGGCGGTTCCGGTTCAAACATCTCTGATTTGAACTTCCACAATACACAGATATGGGTATATAATGCTCATCATGTTGTTTTAGACCATATCAGCAATGTGATTGAAGATCAAAGAGTAGGTTCCGGTGTAGGGGCTACTTCAATTAGAGCTAACTCAACTTATGTAACAGTTAAAAACAGTTACTTCTACACTAGAGATAATGGCGGTTCCTCATCCTTGGTAATGGCTTGGGCTGATTACTGCACATTCCAGAACAACACAATTGAAGTTGAAGGCAATGTAGGTAACTTGATTTACTTGACCACCTACAATGTGGATATTCCTGCAGATACTATAGTAAATCACCACAACAACATAACAGATAACACCGTTCGCCGTTTGGACGGTCAATCTGCAGCTATCTGTTGGGGTATTGTAATTGGTGGTCCATACAACCTTATTCAAAATAACACAATTTATTATGCTGGTGGTACTGGTATTACTGGACAGTATGGTGGTGGTTCAGGCAATGGAGTAGGTAATGTTTATATAGGCAACAAATTGTATAATGCTGCAATGTCCACTTTACCAGATGCAATCGTTAGTGATAATTATATAGACGGTTCTTCCTTGACTGTTGCAGCGGGTAGTGAAGCTTATAATAACACTCTTACTACCGGTACTTTAACTGCTACTGATACATATGTTCATGATAATACTGTCAACACTATTGTTTTAAATGGTGATAATTCACGTATTTCTGGTGATATTAATAATTTACAAGTAAGTAATAATCTAAATATTAGTGATTTATCTATAACCGGTACTTTAACATTTAGAGGATCTAATTCAATTGCATCAAATGTAACAGTAAATAATGTTATATTTGGTGAAAGTAGGTCCAACAAAGCTACTAATTGTCAATTAATTGATTCTGAAATTACTGGAACTGTTACTTTCACTCAAAGGGCATCTGAAGGTAATTCTTTAATTGGTAACAATCTTACTCAAACAGTCGTATTACAAGGAGTGAATGATATTGTCTATCAAAACAACATAATTACAACAAACAATTATGCAGTCGATGCTACTAGTTCACGTGCAAGTGGAAACAATATTTCTGATAACTATTTAATAAGCAATGGTAAAAAAGGTAATGCGGCTGTAACCTATGCAAGTGGTAAAGACCACATTGTTGAAAATAACGGTCCAGATTTAGCTCTTGATGATATTAGTGATGTATTGATGGGTAGTGATAACGTTATTCCTGTAACCCTTTTACCGACTTTCAGAAATACTACCTTGACTGTTAAAGTAAATGATAATGTAATTAATGAAACCGAAGCTGGTGGAGAAGTAAATCAAATCGTAAAAGCCAGCGATTTGGTTTTAGGCGAAAACACTGTTGAAGTAAGCGCTTATGGAATTACAAAAACAGCTACTTTCAATGTATTTGAAATCTTGATTGATGTAACTAATGAAATCACTTTAGGTGATGACAATAGTGCAACCATTACAATTGCCGGTGAGACAGGAACAGTTTCCATCAAACTAAACGGTGAAGAAATTGCTACTCCTGAATTAAGCAGCGGTTCTGTAACCCAAACTATTTCAGCCAGCGACATTGTTCTTGGAGAAAACACTGTTGAAGTTACCTACAACGGCTTTACAAACTCAACCACTTTCACAGCCGTTCAAAACGTGGAAATTAATATTGATGTTGAAAACGATGAAATTTGGTTAGGAGATGAAAATTCAGTGACTATTTCAATCACTGGAGCTACCGGTACAGTTTCCATCAAATTGAATGGTGAGGAAATTGCTACTCCTGAATTAAGCAGTGGTTCTGTAACCCAAACAATTTCTGCTTCAGACATTATTGCTGGTGAAAACACAGTTGAAGTTACATTCAATGGATTTACAAACTCAACAACATTCACTGCACAAGGCAATGTTGTAACCCCTGAAAACTTTGACAAGTTCTTCTCTGATGACGGTGAGTTGAAAGATGAAGTTCCATTTGATGAATTGGTCTTTAAAGGAGAATTTGATGATGCTATTGTTGAAGAGCTACTGATTACTCAACCATTATCAATCACCGGTGATGGTGCAGTATTAAGCAACATTCGCATTTTCATTTCATCAGATGACGTCAAATTGGATAATTTAACAATTACAGCCGATACTTCTGTAGGAATTTTAATTCATGTTGAAGGAAGCAATGTTGATTTGACCAATTTAGATGTCAGCTATTCTGCTGATGCTGATGAAGCTGTTGCAATTGATATTCAAGACTGTAATAATGTTAATTTATTAAACAGCACAATATTCTTCGAAAGTCATGTAATTGATGATACACAACTTTCAGTTGGAATTCAAGCAGTAAATACTGGAAATGTTGTAATGGATAGAAATAACATTACTACCAAATTACCTTGCGTATATGTAATGACTTATGATGACGATTATTACTTGATGGGTTCCAATAATGTAAACCCAGTAAGACTTAAAGACTGTAATAATCTTAAATTCACAAACAACAATGTAAATTCAACTACCAACGACTATACAGCAGATTTCCCTACAATTCAATCAATCTACATTATTGGATGTTCCGATTCATTAATTGATCACAATAACATCTCAATGATTGATGAGTTGACTCCTGCTGGAATGGATAATTACCTTTATGGAATCGACTTTGGACACAATAGTAATGTAACATTCTCATATAACAATTTCAACATGTCTACCAGTGGAGGCCTAGACCAACATGGTACTGCATATGCATTCCAAGGTGTTGAATCAGATGTAATCATTAGAGGAAACAACATTACAAGTATTTCAAATGGTCCGAACTTAGGTATTTATGTTGCAAGTATGTTTGGTGAAACTTCCGAACTGTTAATTGAGGACAACTTCATTAATGTAACTGGTTCCGCTTCTCCAAGCGGTAACTGGGCATTAGTATCCGGTATTGAAATCCAAAACGGTAATGCAAAAATCTACAATAACACCATTTACACTCAGAATGTCATTGACTTTGAAGAAGGCGCATACATTTATGGTATAAGTTATGCTCAATGGATGTATGGAGACCGTTCATTTGATATTCAAAACAACACAATCTACACTGAAGGGGCATACACAATTTCTGTAATTAACTCAACCAGTCTTTATGTTGATGGAAACACATTATATGCTCGCGAATTATCTGGTGACGATTCAATCGATCCTGGTGTAACTGCAGATGTAAACATTGGCAAAAACTTGCCTCCAAAACCTGACATCATAATCGAGGTTGATGATTGCCTGGTTGATGAGGACAATAGGGTCAATATCACTGTTGTAGGTGCAACAGGTAATGTGACCATTAAAGTAAATGGTAATGTTGTTGCTTCCGAACAGGCTTTGGTTGACGGCACATTCAACTACACAATTGCTGCCAGTGACATTGTTGCCGGTGAAAACACAATTGAAGTAATCTACAACGGTTTAGGAAAAGAGCTATTGCCTAATACCAATTCCACAACATTTAATGTAAGTAAATTAGACAATGCGATTACTGTTGATGATTCCTTATCTGTTGATGTTGATGATAATGTTGATGTTGGTGCCAGTTTCACTGATGTTGACAGTGTCGTTACTTATGTGATTGCTGATGAGTCTGTTGCTACTGTTGATGATGCTGGTGTTGTTACTGGTGTTAAAGGCGGTTCAACTACTTTGACCATTACTGTTGCTGAATCTGGTAAATATAAAGCTAATAGTACTAACGTTTCTGTGACAGTTAATAAGTTAGATGCCACTATTACTGTTTCTGATAGTTTATCTGTTGATGTTGATGGTACTGTTGATGTTGGCGCTACTAGTGATAGTGATGGTGCTTTGTCTTATGCTTCTAATGATACTAGCGTTGCTACTGTTTCTGATGCTGGTGTCGTTACCGGTGTTAAAGGCGGTAAGGCTAAAGTCACTGTCAGCGTTCCTGAAACTGAAAGGTATAATGCTCAATCTGTTGATGTTATTGTAACAGTTAATAAGTTGGATGCCACTATTACTGTTTCTGATAGTTTATCTGTTGATGTTGATGGTACTGTTGATGTTGGCGCTACTACTGACAGTGATGGTGCTTTGTCTTATGTGATTGCTGATACCAGTGTTGCTACTGTTTCTGATGCTGGTGTTGTTACTGGTGTTAAAGGCGGTTCCACTACTTTGACTGTCAGCGTTCCTGAGACTGAAAGGTATAATGCTCAATCTGTTGATGTTGCCGTGACAGTAAATAAATTAAAAGAAGAAATCAGCATTAATGTTGGCGAAGCCATAATAGGTCAAGATACCCTCGTAAACGTATCAATTCCTGGAGCTACCGGCAACGTCACTGTTATTGTTGATGGCAAAAAACAGGATATTCCATTGGAAAACGGCAATGCGAATTACACTATTGAAAACATTACTGCCGGCGACCACAGCATCGTTGTTGTATACTTTGGAGATGACAATAATGATCCTGCAGTAGGAACAGCTACAGTATCTGTTGACAAATTGACTCCAAACGTTTCAATCTCTCCAATTGATGTAAAATATGTTGGAGATGAAATTGTAATCACTGTAACTAATGACACTACCGTTAGCGTAACAATCAACGGTAAGGACTACACATTATCCGAAGGTGCCATAACCATTCCAAACGGTTTGGCTGCCGGCGAATACATTGTTGTAGCAACCGCCGCTGAAACCGACAAGTACCATGCAAACAGTGATAATGCAACATTCAATGTAGTTAAATATGCTTCTGAAGTGAATGTAACAGTTAAAGCAGGTAATGCCGGTGAAAAATCAATCATTGAATTCAATGTAACCGAAGGTACTACCGGTACTGTTGTCATTGATGTCAACGGAACCAAATACACTGTTGATGTTGCTGATGGCAAACTGGAAGTTGTTTTAGATGCTGGCAGTTACACTATTGCTGCTGCCTACAGCGGTGACGAAAAGTACAATGCTAGTGAATCCACTGCAGAAACTCTTGTTGTTGAAGCTAAAAAGGCTGCCAATATCGATATTGAAATAACTCCGGATGACGTAAAAGTTGGAGAAAACATTACCATTAAAATTACAGCTGACACTGACGCTAAATTAATTGTAACCATCAATGGTGAAGTTCAAGAGATTCCTTCAGCTAACGGTCCTAATGGAATGTCATTAATCAATATCCTAAGAACAGACAATAATGTTCAATTAACATACGCAATTACTGAAGCAGGAATATACAATGTAACTGTTGCAGCTGGTGAAACTCCAGATTACACTGCCCAAACAGTAACCAAAGTATTCGAAGCAAACAAGAAAGATGCAGTATTAAACATTACTCCAATAACTGCAGAAATCGGTGACATCATAACTATTACTGTTGAAAATGAAACCGACGGTGCTTTAACCATAAAAGTAAACGGCGAAGAAGTAACTGGCGAATACGAAATCACAAAAGCCGGTACATACACTGTTGTCGTCGAAAGCGCTGCAACAGAAGCATACAACAAAGGATTTGCAACCTACACATTTGAAGTTGCCGAACCTGAAAACGTTACTGTTGTTGTCGATGGTAAAGAATACAATGCCACTGTTAAAAATGGTACAATAACCGTTGATACTGATATGGATGATTTGATTGAGAATTTAACTGGTAAGGTTGAGAATTTAACTGCTGAGTTAGGTAATGCTACTGAGAAGATTGCTGATTTAACTGGTCAATTGAGTGATGCTCAGGCTAATGCTACTAAGTTGGCTGAGGATCTTGCTGATGCTAATGCTAAGGTTGAGAATTTAACTGCTGAGTTAGGTAATGCTACTGAGAAGATTGCTGGTTTAACTGATGAGTTGGCTGATGCTAATGCTAAGGTTGATAATTTAACTGCTGAGTTGGTTGATGCTAATCAAACAATTGCTGATTTAATTCGTCAGTTAGAAGAAGCTTTGGCTAATAAGACTAAAACTGTTGTTGTGGATGGTGTTGAGTATCCTATTGAGTATGTGAATGGTACTGCTACTGTTGATACTAATGCTACTGCTCCTGAGTTGCCTTCTACTGTTGTTGTGGATGGTAAAGAGTACCCAGCTGAAGTAGTTGATGGAAAACTTGTTGTTAAAACCAACGCTACCGAACCTGTTGTAAAAGAAAGGTTAGGAACTGTCATTACAGCTGAGGACTTCACACAATACTGCTGTGACTATTATGCTGGTGAACGTGGAGGATACTTCGTAGGTTTACTCACAGACTCCAACGGAAACCCATTGGTCAACAAGACTGTACAAATCGGTTATAACGGCCTTAACTTCAACAGAACAACCAACGAAACAGGACACTTCGCTTTACAAATCGGATTACAAAATGCTGGATTATACACATTCGGTATGGCTTACCTTGACGACAATGACTACAATGCCTCATTCCTTGTAAGAGGAATTACCATTGTCAAAAAACCAACTAGCATCGTTGCTAAAAATGCAAAATTCAAAGCAAGTAAGAAAACCAAAAAATTGACCGTAAAACTTAAAACAATTGTTGGATCAGCAATTGACGGTAAAGTCTACCTCAAAGAAGGTAAAAAACTAACCCTAAAAGTCAACGGCGTAACTTACAAAGCAAAAACAAATGCCAAAGGCAAAGCAACCTTTAAAATCACAAAACTGAACAAAAAAGGTAAGTACAAAGCGAAAATCAAATTTGCAGGCGACACATACGTCTACAAAAAATCCAGTAAAAAAATAAAAATAACAGTTAAATAGAAGAGTAAACACACTCTTCTAACTTTTTCTTTTTAAAAAATTTCAGATTTATAAGTTTCCTTATACATTATATAAAATTAATTTAGTATTTTTTTCTAAAGGAATTATATAATTACAATCATGGTTATTAAAAAGTAGGTTTGTGTAATTATATTTAATATACTGATGCCTAAAATTAATATAAAGCATAGTTTTTTGATAGGGATATTCGGGATTATTATTGGCTTGAAAAAATAGTAATGAAAAAAGTTAGTTATTCGGAAAAACTAACCCTTTCGAATTTTTCAATTGTCTTAAGGGATTTTGTTGCATCCACTCCAATTTTAGTAGTTGTGCCGTCACTTTCAGCAACAGGGTCCAGTGAAGAGCCACGGACATTTGGAACAATCATGATGTCACGGTCTCCTTTTACACGTGTAGCTATTGCGTATTCAACGTCTTCAGCGTCAAAGACATCAACGTCAGTATCTACAACGGTACAGTGTTTGAGTGAAGGGTGAGCAGATAGGGCTGCCATGATGGCGTTTTTACCGTCGCCTTCAGTTTGCTTATTTATTGAAACAACCGCATGCAGCCAGCAGCAGCCTCCTTCAGTTAGGACAACATTTTCAACTGTAGGAACCGCATTTTTAACAGCTTTATATATTCTAGGTTCCTGTGGAAGGCCTTGCAATAGTTTATGTTCAAATCCGGCAGGTAGGATTGCATGGTAATATGGATTGTCCTTTTTAATGTGCATTTTTTCCAGGTTGATGATTGGCTGGTCACGAATGATGTCATAAGTGTCGGTCAAATCCACGAAAGGACCTTCTGCAACGGTTTCTGTTACAGAAATTTTACCTTCTAAAATGATATCCGCCTGTGGAACTTCCAACTCTCCGCATTTAATCAATTCAAGTTCGCCGTCTTTGAATGCATTTGCAACATCCATTTCATTGTAATCAATCGGTATTGAAGTGGTACTTGCAAGCAGGATTGCCGGATCCATTCCAATAGCTATAGCAATATCCAAATCCTCTCCGGCCTTTTGAGCATTCTGGAAATAAGTGTAAAGGTTTCTTGGCACGATTCTGATAACCAATCTTCTGTTGTCAAGAACCATCATCCTGTGAATTGAAGCGTTCTGAATGCCTGTTACGGGGTCACGCGCAAATACAACACCTGCAGTAATGTATGCTCCGCCATCACGGGTGTAATGGGTTAGGATTGGAATTTTATCCAAATCAATATCTAAAGTGTCATATTCTGAAAAATCAGTGAATTTGTCAACCTTAATAGGTTTTTCCATAGCGTCAATGATTTTTCCTGTAATTTCTGAAACTTCACAGTTTATTGATTTTGCAATCTTTTCACGGGTATTGCAGATTCCTGAAATGACCGGAATGTCAAAACCTTTGACGTTTTTTATGATGACAGTGTCTTTCGGATATTTTCTTAAAACTTTTGCCACTTCAAATTCTGATGATAGCTCATCTGTAATTTCTATAATGTTTTCCTCGTTAATTTTCATGTTAATCCCTTAGAAGCTAATTTTTTTATCTTTAAGTCTTTCAAGAATGTCTACAATATTCGGATCGCCGATTGAAAGGATTTCACCTGCAAGAACTGCAGCGTTTTTACCATTGTTTATACCAACGGTTGCAACAGGAACTCCCGGAGGCATGCTGACTGTAGTTAACATATAGTCATCGCCGTTTTCATTTGTACATGGGACCCCAATGACTGGCCTGTCTGTAAGGCCAACGATTCCACCTGTCACCTGTGATGAGTTGGAACTGATTCCAATGAATATTTTAGCATTTTTCATTGATTTAACATAATTTGTGAATTTTCTGGTTGATCTGATTGGACAAACCACTTTAGTATCATGTGTTATTTTAAGCCTTTCCAGGAGCTTAGTTACTTTTTTAGCTGTAGCCACATCGGTTTGTCTACCGACAATGATTGCAACTTCCGCATCCTTGTTTTTGCAGCATGATTCGGCATCTTCATCCGGTTCAATTTCATTTATTTCGAGATTTTTAACTCTTAAGAAGTCATTTCTAATGAATGGCCTATCGATTTCCTGAATAATTTCTTCATTGCTGTCCTTAACTTTTTTAGCATATTCCTTTCTTAAGTTAATCACCTTTTGACGCACTTTTTCATCATGAAGCCCTATGAATTGGGCGGCAAGTATTGCGGCATTGTCTCCCCTGTCGATTCCAACAGTAGCAATTGGAGAAGGATATGGCATTTGAACAATAGATTGTAAAGCATCAATTCCACTGGTTTTCACATCAACCGGAACACCAATAACGGGTCTTGGTGTATATGCGGCGATTGCGCCCGGAAGGTGTGCGGCTAGTCCTGCAATCCCTATAAACACTTCAATTCCTGCATCTGTACCCTGTTTTGCAAGTTCACGAACAAGGTCAGGTGTCCTATGTGCTGATGCAACTTTTAGACTGTATGGTATTTCCAGTTTATCTAAAATATTCATAGCTTTTTCTGCAATAGCAATATCTGATGCGCTTCCAAGAATAATCATTATCTTTGGTGTCATTAAAAAATCCCTTCTAAAAAATTAAATACATAATACAATATTTTATACGAAGTCATTAATAAATTTTTGAACAATTCAATATTGTATCTTTATAAAATAATTAATTTAGTATTATAAAATTTATTTATTAATATATAATTGTGTTGTAAAAAAACCAACGAATATATAAATATAATGAGCAATATAATATGGTATGTCTAGAAAAACTCAAAACAGAATATTGGTTGATGATAAAATAATTTACAAGGTTAAAACTCCAAACGGATGGTCAATTGTTATCATGCCAGATAATATCCTAATTGATAATTTTCATATCGGCGCTGCCCATATCCATCCAGACCCCAATAATCATGTTAAAAAAATAGAATTAGATATTCAGGATCCCTATAAGATTTTAGATATTATAAAAGATTATTTACAAATTTCTGGCAAATTCGATGTTGATGAGTTAATGGAGATGTTAAAATGATTATAACTTTAGTTAAAAAGCAAAATGGGTATGAATTTATTAAAGAAATGGAAGAAACTTATAATTCAATTAATGAATTAGAAAAATTATTTAAAAGAACAAACAACATGAAAATGTATGTTGATTTAGAAAACTGGAAATATTATAAAGACAATCCTGACGAAGAAATAGAAATTTCTGAAAGTTTAGTAACAAATAAATTATCTTTATCTGATTTAGATTTAATCATTTTGAACACTATTAAACATGAAAAACCTAGAAGTATTCGTGATTTGGCTAATAAGATTAATAAAGATGTTAGTAACATTCAACCTAAAGTTAAAAGATTAGAGGAAGAAGGTTTTATTAAATTTGAGACTGGAATTAAAAATAGTAAAATTCCTTATTTAACATTTGATGAAATAAAATTGGAAATTTAATCCCTTCCTATTCATTTCTCTTTTAACTATCATTTTTTTTAAGAATTATTTAATTTTTCTATTAACTATTTATATCTATGAAAAACAAAATTAATTATAATAAAAACTTTTGATGGAGAATATAGGGTGTATTGGTTTTTTGTAATCCTTGCATTTTTACTGGCCGGCATAAAAACTCAAAAACCTAAAAAATATCAAAAGGTTTCTGTCATTATTCCGGCATATAACGAAGAAGATACGGTAGCACAGGTTGTTAGTGTAGTCAAAAAGGTATCCTTTGTAGATGAAATAATCGTTGTAAATGACGGATCAAGCGACAATACCGAAGCCGAAGCGATTAAAGCGGGAGCCCGTGTCATTAATCATGAAGTTAACAAAGGAAAGGGTGAAGCTTTAAACACAGGTTATAGGGAAGCTGAATGTGATATTATAGCTTTCATCGATGCGGACATTTACAATTTAACATCCAGTAAAGTTGAAGCGATGATCAGGCCTATTCTGGAGGGAAAAACCGATATAACCAAAACCAAATTCTCACGTGCAAGCGGACGTGTCACTGAACTCACCGCAAAGCCGTTGCTGAACTTTTTCTTCCCTGAAATTTCTTTTGAACAGCCTTTAAGCGGTCAGTTTGCAGCACGTAAGGAAATTTTAAAGAAAATTAATTTTGAAAGCGACTATGGTGTAGATGTAGGTATTGTTATTGATGCCGACGTTTTGGGAATTTCAATTACAGAAGTGGACATCGGTGCCATTGAGCATGACATGTCCCCTCTTTCCGATTTGAATCTGATGGCTAATGAAGTGGTCAGAACAATCATCAACCGTGCTAACAAGTATGGTAGGGTTGTGATGATTGATGAGATTGGTCATTATATTAGGATGTCAATTGTTGGTTTATCTTTGATTATTTTAGGTTTATTTACAATATTTTTCGTAAAGTTCGTTCCTTTAACCATCGGAATAATGATTTCTGTATTGGGAATTATTATAGCCCTTTATTACATTGTTAAGGTTATTGTAAAGTCAATTGACATGTTCAGAAAGACACCTAGGGGAAATCTAATAAGATCTTTTATTAAAATCCACTTTCCGCTGATCATTTCAATAATTGTATTGCTTTTAA
The DNA here is from genome assembly GCF_045586545.1 of Methanobrevibacter sp. Taxonomy (GTDB): domain Archaea; phylum Methanobacteriota; class Methanobacteria; order Methanobacteriales; family Methanobacteriaceae; genus Methanocatella. The sequence goes on along the minus strand of NZ_JAZNAN010000024.1, from coordinate 11,797 downwards.
TGATTTCAACATTTATCGGAGCCGCCCATTTTGAACATGGGGTTCTTTCAATCGAGCCAAATTCAAGAAATCTGATTATTTATGCCGATGATACTCCAAGAGACAATACGATTTCTGTAAGGGGTCCATATACCATAGATTCAGCCATTGAAAATGAATCGGACCAAATTAGGATGCCTTCAGATGCCATGATGACGCTGGGAGTTAAGGTTAATGATACTATACAATTGGATGATAATGTCTATTTAGTTAATGAGACAAGACCTGGCGAACAGGACATATTGAGACTTCCTAGTGAAGCCAAAGACTTTTTGAATGTTGAAGTCGGCAATGTAATTCAGAACAGCCGTTTGAAAGAAGTATTTGAAGGTGCGGTAATCACTCACAGCTTTGAGGATAACGGCACGGAAATTGTCAGGGAGACATTTGTAGTCTCTTCAAGAGACATTCATGCATGCACTTATGAAGTGATTATAGATGATACATCCGTTCTAAATTCATCAGGAATATTTAAAAAGAACTCCACATACAGCATTTATGCCGATGGCGATTATGTGAAATCATTCAATTTCAATAAAAAGGAGAATGTAACATTTGAATATGATGGACATGATGTCACAATTGCCTTCGATGATAAGAACACCACTTCAACAAAACAGTTTGTCCGTGAAAATCAGGGTGTTTTCCTAAATTTCAATTTCTAAAAAAATAGTAAAAATCTAAAGAATAATCTTTAGATTAATTTTCTGTCATATGCTTTAACTGCTTCTTCAACGTCATTATAAAGACCAAGAGCAGCTAATGCACCAACTTTACCTTGTTGGCCGGTCACTGCAATCAATGGAATATTTAGTTCTTCTGCAACACTTTCTGCAGTTTCAACATCCATCATTCCAGTTTTTGTAGCCATTGAATATTCTTTTAATTTTTCAGGGATATCCAAACCTTCCAAAATAGCAATGGCTGTTTTATCAGATAAGGTATCTCTTTTAAGAATTTCGATAACTCTGTCGATTAAAGCTTGTTTTCTTTCACTTTCAACAGCGAAGGTAAGTGCAATTGACACGCAATTTTGAGTCTTATGCGGATTGTGCGGATATAATTGAACAATAATATGGTCCAGGTATTCAAAACCTTCACTTGCAAGTTCAACACCCAAGTTGTGTGCCATTGTCCAGGTAGCTCCGGCATCTTTGGTATCGGTATCATCCACCCCGATGACTACCTTTTCAAGTTTAGGGGTCACAACTGTTGCTTTACCTGCTTTTGAACCTCCTCCAACTTGGATGAGTTCAACATATTTTACACCTTCACCCATTCCTCTGCACATTCCAGCTCCAACACCTGCACCGGCAAGACCTGCATGAGTTACTTTGACTTCATCGCCATCAACAATAATCTCATCAATTCCAGCGGCATTAAAACTAGCTTTTAAATCTAGTGGGGCTGAGCCAACATGACAGGAGTAGACATGTTTGTTTCCATCACGGTAAGCTGAATCGATTAACTCAGAGTTATTTCTGTATTGGTTCAATAACCAATGAGACCCGGAAATGCATGGGTGATATTCGACAATTTCTACTTTATCACCATCTACCATAGTTAAAACTTTCTTATATGGTGCAATCCAAGGATCTGTAAACTTTTCTCTTAATTCATCAGGTTTTAAGATTTCCATCGAATCACTAAATTTCTTTTAATCTGTCGCACATTTTGATAGCCGCTTCAACAGCACTTTTTGCGTTTTTAACACGTCTGTGTGCATCGAGTCTGGTCATTCCAGGTCCGGTAATGCCAAGTGCTACTGGAGTGTCGTATTCAAGCGCTAAATCAGCAATTTTACGAGAAGCATGTTGTGCTACGATTTGGTCGTGGTCAGTAGCCCCTTCAATTACGGCGCCTAATGTGATAATTGCATCGTATTCGCCTTTTTGCAATAACTTTTTGATTACAAGCGGCATGTCAAATACGCCAGGTACAGCAACTACTTTTGTAATTTCACAATCTCTGTTTTTTGCTTCTGCTTTTGCGAGTTCTAACATCATTTGTGTTATATCATAATTAAATTCTGCAACAACTGCAGCTATTTCATATTTTACCATTTTATCTACCTCTTTTTTTAAGCTCCACCACTAAATATAATGAGAAGGAATCCTGCAACCCCACTTACTACCATAATGAATATGATAAAGAGTGCGGCCATCTGCATTTTAGTTAATTTTTTAAAATCCATATTTTTTACTCCATTTTTTTATAAATTATTTTTAACGGCTTCAGCCAGTTCCATAGTACTTGCAGAACCACCCAAATCACCAGTTAAAATATTACCATCAGTTAGTAATTTTAAAATTGCTGATTCGAATTTCTCAGCAGCTTCATTTTCACCAATGTATCTGAGCATCATGATTGATGAAAGCATCATTGCTATTGGATTTGCCTTTCCTTGACCTGCAATATCCGGTGCTGAACCATGAACAGGTTCAAATAATGCTGCATCTTCACCTATATTTGCTGATGGGATTAAACCGAGTCCTCCAACAAGGCCCGCTCCTTCATCAGATAAAATATCTCCGAAAAGATTTGTAGTTACTATAACCTCAAAGCTTTCAGGTTGTGTGATGAGATACATTGCTGTGGCATCCACATAAAAGTCCTCAGTTGCAATATCAGGATAGTTTTTAGCAACTTCATAGAAAACTTCTTTAAACAATCCATCACTTTTTTTAAGGACATTTGCTTTATGAACTCCTGTAACTTTACTTTTATTATTTTCTTTTGCATATCTGAATGCATAGTCAATAATACGGCTTTCTGCTTCTCTTGTGATAATACGTCTAGCTATTGCACCTTCATCAGTATAACTTTCTTCACCGGCAATATATAGGCCTTCGGTATTTTCACGAACAATCATAAAGTCAATATTTTCAAATAATGAATTAGTATTAGGATATGATTTTACGGGTCTTAAATTAGCAAACATTTTCATTTCCTGACGTATTTTAACAATAACATCTGCTGCAGTCTCGCCCGCTGCACCAAACAAGCATGCGTCTGCATTTTTAATGATTTCTAAAGTTTCTTTAGGCAGTGCGGTTCCAGTCTTTTCAAGGCATTCATCTCCTGCTTCTCCATATACGTACTCGAAATCAATACCCAAACTGTCAAGAACGTATATTGTCGCTTCCATAACCTCTTTACCGATTCCATCACCTGGAACTATTGCAAGTTGATATTTATCTTTTGTTTTTGAGGTATTCAATCAAACCACCTTGTTCTAATATTTCTAACATGAATGGAGGTAATTTTTTAAATGTCAATGTTTCTCCATTTGATGATGTTATTGTAGCATTTTCCATGTCTACTTCAATTTCTTCTCCATCTTCAATAAGTTTACTAATTCCAGGAGCTTCAAGAAGAGGAACTCCTACATTTGTAGCATTCCTATAAAAGATTCTTGCAAAAGACTCGGCGATAACGGCAGCTACTCCAACACCTTTAAGGGCAATTGGGGCATGTTCTCTTGAAGAACCACATCCAAAGTTTGTTCCTGCTACGATAAAGTCTCCTTTTTTGCATTTTTTATTAAAATCCGGATCTAGACCTTCCATACAATGTTGTGACAATCTTTTTTCATCAGTATAGATTAAATATCTTCCCGGAACTATAATGTCTGTGTCAATATCATTTCCAAATTTCCAAGCTGTTCCTTTCATAAAATCACTCCGGCGCCACTATTCTTCCTTCAATGGCTGAAGCAGCAGCAACAGCGGCGGAAGATAAATATACTTTTCCATCAGGACTTCCTTGTCTGCCTTTAAAGTTTCTGTTGGATGTAGAAAGGCTAACCTCTCCAGGTCCGATTATGCCAGTGTGTCCCCCAAGACAAGGGCCACAGCATGGAGCGGATACAAGCGCTCCCGCATCCACGAATATTCTGATTAATCCTTCATCTAATGCTTTTGAATAGACTTCCTTTGATGCCGGTATAACTAACATTCTAGTTTCCTTAGCTATTTTTTTACCTTTTAGGATTTTTGCAGCATCTCTTAAATCGCTTAGTCTTCCATTAGTACAGGAACCCAAGAATACCTGGTCAAGTTCTACATCGACTTCACTAACGGCCTTTACATTGTCAACATTGTGAGGACAAGCAACTTGCGGATCTAAATCGCTCACATCAATATCAATTATATTAAGAGAAGATGAGTCTAAATCGGTTTTAAATACTTTATATGGTTTTTTAGAACGATTTTCAACGTACTCAATAGTTTTTTCATCCGGCTCTACCAAACCTGTTTTTCCACCCATTTCTATTGCCATATTACATAAAACCATTCTATCGGAAACGCTCATTTTTGAAATAGTTTCGCCGGCAAATTCACAGGCTTTATATGTTGAACCGTCAGCACCCATCTGACCAATAATATGCAAAATAACATCTTTAGCATAGACATTCTTCTTTAAATCGCCAGTGACATTAAATCTATTTGTTTCAGGAACCTTTAACCATAAGTTGCCTTCTGCAAATACCATTGCCATGTCAGTCGAACCGATTCCAGTTGAAAATGCACCTAATGCCCCATGAGTACAGGTATGTGAATCCGCACCCACGATAACATCACCAGGCACAACATGACCAAGTTCAGGTAAAATCTGATGGCAAACGCCTGCATTGACATCATAAAAATGTTCAATTCCTTGCTCTTTGACAAATTTTCTCATTATTATATGATTATTAGCGGAGTCAATGGAGTCGGCTGGAACCTGATGGTCAAATGGAATGACAATTTTCGATGAATCCCAAACTTTTTCAGCTCCAATTTTTTCAAAGGATTCTACTGAAAGAGGTCCAGTTAAATCGTGAGTCATTGCTACATCAATATTTGCTATTACGATATCTCCAGCTTCTACACTTTCTTTTCCAGAAGCTCTAGCTAATATTTTTTCAGACATTGTTGGCATATTATAAACCTCTCATTAATGGTAAATATTTTTGTTTTATAAATATATAATGGTTCCTTTATTTTTTAATAATTTTAATTTTTTAATGTTTATATAATATGTTCAACAAAATATAATTCATGGGTAAATTATTTAGAAGACATAAAAAAGAAGAAGAACCTATTTTGCAAGAGCAACCTCCGGTTTGGGAAGATAGGATTTTTTGGGTTTCAACTCTTCAAAAAATCGCTTTTCCGGTTTTAAATAACTTAGCTAAAGGTACACTTAAGAAAAACATGCCTTATGAGTCAAGTAGTTTAGAAGGTCAAAAATTCGCAAACCTTGAAGCCTTTGCACGTGTATTTAATGGGATTGCGCCTTGGTTAGAGTTAGGTGTAGACACATCTGAAGAAGGCAAAATACGTGAAAAATACATTTATTTAACTATTAAAGCTATTTCTAATGCAATTAACCCTAATAGTGATGATTATATATTTGTTATAGAGCCTAAACAATCTTTAGTTGAAACTGCACTTTTTGCTCAAGGATTACTCAGAGCTAAAAATCAGATTTGGCTTAATTTACCTATGGAAATTCAAGCTAGAATAATCCGTGAATTTAAAAATACAAGAATTATTGCCCCATATGAGAATCATTGGTTATTGTATACCGCAATGATTGAGGCGGCTCTTCTGGAATTCACTGGGGAGTGTGATAAAGAACGCTTAACTTATGGAATTTCTAAATTCAGAGATGAATTGTATGTTGGAGATGCAATTTACTCTGATGGCGAAGATTTTGAGTTGAATTACTACAATAGTATTTTCATTCATCCAATGCTCAATGACATTTTAACTGTAATGAGAAAATATGGACTTCCTGATGGTGAATTTTTAGATGTTCAATTAATGAGATCTTCCAGGTTAGCATCTCAACTTGAAAGAATTATTTCCCCTGAAGGAACATATCCACTAATCGGGAAATCTTTACCTTATCGTTGTGGTGTTTTCCATTTATTATCTCAAGCTGCATTGTTAAAAATATTGCCAAGAAATATTAATCCCGCACAGGTCAGATCAGCTTTAACCAAAGTTCTACAAAAACAATTTGCAAATAACATTAACTTCACTAGTGAAGGATGGTTGATTGTTGGATTAAACGGTTCACAAATGGATATTTCAGAAAGCAATATTAATACTGGTAGTCTTTATATGTGTTGTACAGTATTTTTAGCTTTAGGTTTAAATTTCAATGATGTATTTTGGAATTCCCCATCTGCTGAATGGAGTAGTCTAAAAGCATGGAATGGGCATCAGATACAACCAGACCAACCAATTAATTTTTAATTTAATTCATATAAGTTCCCGTAATTATATAGTTTAATTTCGTCTGGAACTTCTTTTATTATATTTTTTGTATCAAAAATAACAGGACTATCCATATTTTGCTTTATCAATTCATAGTCTATGTGTTTAAATTCATCATGGTCACACAATACTAGGATTAAATCAGCTTCTTTTATTGCTTCTTCGAAGCTTACAAAATTAGGATTATCAATGTGAGGGTCATGAATACCTATTTCATAATCTGGACTTAATTTAGCTATTATTTCATAGGCAGGACTTTCCCTGTCATCACCGGTGTTGCCTTTATAAGAAACGCCTAAAATGGCAATTTTTCCCTTTTCAATGATTTTTTTGACATATTCACACACGAAATCAGGCATTGAATTATTTGTATCCCTGGCCAATTTGATTATCTTTGCGGTATCCGGCGCTTTTGCATAAATAAAGTATGGGTCAATTGCAAGGCAATGTCCTCCAACACCAGGGCCTGGTGAATGTAAATTAACTCTCGGATGTTTGTTGGCCATTTCAATAACGTCAAGGGCATTCACTCCAATTTCTGCACAAATTTTAGCAAGTTCATTTGCAAGTGCAATATTAACATCCCTAAAAGTATTTTCCATACATTTTGAAAGCTCTGCAGTTTTTGCTTCAGTAAGCATCAAATCCCCTTCAACAAATTGACCATAAACTTCACTGGCCTTTTTAGCGCATTCCGGTGTAACTCCACCAATGATACGGTCATTGTGTATCAGCTCTTCGATGATTCTGCCGGGAAGCACTCTTTCAGGGCAATGTGCAAGATATAAATCTTCGCCAATTGTAAAGCCGGCATTTTCAAAAATAGGTTTTATTACTTCATCAGTAGACATTGGAGCGATAGTTGATTCAATAATTACAGTATTTCCTTTTTCTAAATAAGGCAATATTGATTCACAAGCGGTAATGACATAGCTCAAATCGCAGCTGTAATTTTCAACGATATATGGTGTCGGAACGGTTATTATAAAAGCATCAGCTTTTTGCGGAGTTAAGCTAGCGACGTATAATTTCTTTTCAACCGCCTTTTTAATAATATCGGCTATTCCAGGCTCTTCAATGTGGATAATTCCTTTGTTTAGATTGTTAATCATTTCTTCAGAAATGTCCACTCCAACTACTTCACAGTGGTTTCGACTAAAAAGTGCTGCAGTTGGAAGTCCAATATAGCCTTGACCAATAATACATACTTTCATAATACTAACTCCGTCTTTAAATATTACATATAATATATATTTAAACTAATATTAAAAGTTTCGAGTGATATTATGAAGATTTTAATTACCGGTTCAAATGGTATGTTAGGACATGATTTACAGGATGTTTTATCAAAAAAGCATGAATTAATCCTTACTACCTCAAAAACATTGGATATTACAGATAAAGAACATGTAATTGATTTTATTTGTGATAAAAAACCTGATTTGGTTATTAATTCTGCCGCCTATACTGATGTGGATGGCTGTGAGGAAAACCAAGACCTTGCTTATAGCATAAATGGTGATGGTGTTAGAAACCTGGCACTAGCATGCAAGGAAATCGATTGCCCTTTAGTCCATGTAAGTACAGATTACGTGTTTGATGGCAGTGCAAGAGACCCAATTGCTGAAGATGGAGAGATAGGCCCGATTAGTGTTTACGGTAAAAGTAAACTTAAGGGAGAAGAAGCCATTTTGGAAATCCTTGACAAGTATTTTATTGTTCGTACTGCATGGCTGTATGGAATCAACGGTAAGAATTTCCCAAAGACAATGCTTGAACTGGCTAAAAATCATCCCGAAATAACTGTCGTTTATGATGAGGTGGGCACACCAACTTACACTCCTGATTTGGCATGTGGAATATCACAGTTAATCGAAACGGATTATTATGGTATTTACCATTTGACAAACTCTGGAAGCTGTTCCTGGTGTGAATTTGCAAGATATATCTTTGAAGTTGCAGGCTGTGATGTTAAGGTTATTCCGGTTACTGCATCCGAGTTTGCAAGACCAGCTCCAAGACCAAGTTATTCAGTGCTTGATAATAGGAATTGGGTCGACAACGGTTTTGAACCGCTTAGAGATTATAAAGAAGCAATTAAAGAATACATAGAGTTGATTAAATGAATAAAAAGTTATTATTTGTCATTGCATTAATCATCGCTTTATTCAGTATTGGTGCCGTAAGTGCAGGATTTTTTGATCTTTTCAGTTGGGGTGACGATACAAGTGATGTTAATGTTGTTGAGGATGGAGAGTACTGTACAGTTGAAGAAGTTTCAGCATATATTAAAGAATTCCACAAGCTTCCAAGCAACTATATTACAAAAAAAGAGGCTCAAAGCCTTGGCTGGCATGGAGGACCACTTAAAAAATATGCTCCTGGAAAAAGTATTGGTGGAGATACATTTACAAATAGACAACATATACTCCCGGATAGTGATGCAAAATATATTGAATGTGATATTAATGCAAACGGAACCAGTCGTGGTGCTGAAAGAATAGTTTACAACACTGGAAACTATAAAGTTTACTATACCAGTGACCATTATAATACATTTGAGGAGGTTTAAAATGCAACTTGATGGTAAATTAATAAAAGAGGAAGGTCATGATTATTTAATGGAAGCATTAAATTTCCCTGATTATTATGGAAAAAATTTGGATGCATTATATGACTGTTTGTGCGAAATTGAATGTGAAATTGAATTGATTAACTCAGATGAGGTGGATAAAGATATTATTGATACTTTCACTGATGCAGCTAGTGAAAATGAGTTTTTGAAATTTGAAATAATATATTAATTAAAAAAGATAAAATTCTATTTAGTGATTATTATGAAAGGTATAGTGCTTGCAGGTGGTTCTGGAACTCGTCTTTATCCTATTACAAAAGCGGTTTCAAAACAATTATTACCTTTATATGATAAGCCAATGATTTATTATCCTATTTCTGTACTAATGCTTGCAGGAATTAAAGAAATTTTAATTATTTCAACTCCCCGTGATTTGCCTATGTACAAGGATTTATTGGGTGATGGATCTAGTTTGGGGATAAAATTCTCATATGAGGTCCAAGAAAATCCTAATGGCCTTGCAGAGGCATTTATTGTTGGTGAAGAATTTATCGGCGATGATAATGTTGCTTTAATTTTAGGAGATAACATATTTCATGGTCATAGATTCACAGAAATTCTTGAAAGAGCAACAGGTTTGGAAGAAGGAGCAGTAATATTTGGTTATTACACTAACAACCCAGAAGCTTTTGGGGTTGTTGAATTTGATAATGATTGGAATGTAATTTCAGTTGAAGAAAAACCAGAAAATCCTAAATCAAATTATATCGTTCCAGGTCTTTATTTCTATGATAATGATGTAATTGAAATAGCTAAAAATGTTGAACCTTCCGCAAGGGGGGAAGTTGAAATTACTTCTGTTAATGAGGAATATTTGAAGCGTGGAAAACTTAAAGTTGAACTTTTAGGAAGAGGTATGGCTTGGCTTGATACTGGAACCCATGAAGGACTTTTAGAAGCAGCAAACTTCATTGAAACCATTCAAAAAAGACAAGGATTATATATTGCATGTCTTGAAGAAATTGCTTATTTAAAAGGATATATTGACGATGAACAATTATTAAAAACAGCAGAAGAACTTAAAAAAACTGATTATGGTCAATATTTGTTTAATTTAGTTAAAAAGTGATTTTATGGGAAAATTTAAATTTACAGAAACAGGCATTGAGGGCATGTTTGTAGTAGAGCCAACCGTTTTTGAAGATAACCGAGGATACTTCATGGAAACATACCAGGAAAAAGATTTTAAAGATGCAGGCTATGATTTGACTTTTGTTCAAGATAACCAATCAAAATCTAGTAAAGGTGTTTTAAGAGGCCTGCATTTACAGGTTAACTATCCTCAAGGCAAATTAGTTCGTGTTATAAAAGGTGAGGTTTTTGATGTTGGAGTAGACCTTAGAGCCAATTCACCTACTTATGGTAAATGGTATGGTGAAATTTTATCTGATGAAAATAAAAAACAATTGTTTATTCCTCCTAAATTCGCTCATGGCTTTTTAGTATTATCTGATGAAGCAGAATTTGTATACAAATGTACAGAATTCTATAATGGGCCGGATGAAAGTGGAATCAAATGGGATGATCCGGACATTGCTATTGACTGGCCGTTGGATGGAATTGATGAAATAATATTGTCAGATAAGGATAAAGAGTGGAAAGGCTTTAAAGAATCTCAAATTAAATATGAGTGATAGCATGACAAAAATATTAGTTACTGGCGGAGCAGGATTTATAGGAAGCAATTTTGTTAGATACATGGTTAATAAATACTCAGAATATGAAATTGTTAACTTAGATGCCTTAACTTACTGCGGAAACCTTGAGAATTTAAAGGATATTGAGGATAGGGATAATTACTCTTTTGTCAAAGGAGATATTAGAGATAAAGATGTTGTTGATGATTTAGTTAAACAATGTGATTATGTAATTAATTTTGCCGCTGAAAGTCATGTTGATAGAAGCATAACCGATCCTGAAATCTTCATCAAATCTAATGTGCTCGGCACACAGGTTTTATTAAATGCAGCTAAGGAATTCGGTGTTGAAAAGTATATTCAAATTTCAACTGATGAAGTTTATGGAACCTTAGGAAGTGAAGGGTACTTTAGCGAAACTACTCCATTACAACCAAATAGTCCTTATTCAGCTTCAAAAGCTGGAGGAGACTTGATTACTCGTGCATATGGTGAAACTTTTGGTTTACCAATAAATATTACTCGTTGTTCAAATAATTATGGTCCTTATCAATTCCCTGAAAAACTAATTCCATTAATGATTTCAAATGCGCTTGAAGATAAGAAATTACCAATCTATGGGGATGGAAAGAACATTAGGGATTGGCTGCATGTTCATGACCACTGCCATGCAATTGATTTGGTCATGCATGAAGGCGAACTTGGTGAAGTCTACAATATCGGTGGAAACAACGAAAAGCAAAATATTGAAATTGTTAAATTAATACTAAATGAATTAGACAAAGATGAATCTTTAATAGAGTTTGTTACAGATAGACTGGGTCATGACAGACGTTATGCTATTGATTCAACTAAAATCCAAAATGATTTAGGTTGGAAACCTGAATATACCTTTGAAGTAGGTATTAAAGAAACAATTCAATGGTATTTGGATAATCAGGACTGGACCAACCAAGTTAAAAGTGGAGAATATCAGGAATATTATGAAAAAATGTATTTGAACAGGTAGTTTTTACACTTGGAATCTACCTCTATTTTTATTATTTTGTGAATTTTTTTTTAAACTTTTATAAATTTTGTTTATTTTTTTTCTTATAGAAACAAGTTCATTATTTAAATCTCCTAAAGTTGATAAACCATCAGAAATTCCTATATAATACATAGAGTTCAAAAGGCTTTTTAAATATAGAAAGAGAACAAAAAAAACCTAGAAAAGA
>NZ_JAZNAN010000023.1:0-17217 GCF_045586545.1 Methanobrevibacter sp. | reverse complement strand
AGTTACATCTGTAACTTTGTTTAAATATTGGTCAAGTTGTTCACCAGTACCACTAAAAGTTTCTGGTGCAACTTTCATTAAGGAAGTCATAGCTTTATCAGTTTCAACAACCGTATCAACTAGCCCCTCACCTAATCGTCTAATTCCATCAGCTAATAAATCTCCAGCCATTTCAGCTAATGTAAATTGTGCAAAGTTGCCTGTGAAATCACTCCAAGTTCCGGTAAATGAACTAGAAAGACTTCTCATTTCACTGTTAAGACTTTTTATTTCTGACTTAGCTGATTTTGCTTCGCTTTTAACATTAGTAAATACTCTTTCAAATGAGCCATCAGTACTACTCGCTAAATTTTGCATTGTTTTTATTTCAGCACTAAAATCTTGAATTTCAATACCTGCTGCTGCCGCCGCCGCCTTTATCTCGTCAAATAATCTAGCTAAGTCTTCTACTTTAATTAAATTATTAATATATGATTCAATATTCTTTAATTCAGACATTAATGCACCAATTTCTTCTGCATTCATATCTAAATCTATGCCTTTTTTAGCTATCTCTTGAACGGCCTCTAATCTACTTTCTACTTCTTTTATTTTGTCAGCATCAATATGTTCGAAATTTATACCTTTAGTTTTAGTTTGTAAGCTTGTAGCTGTCTTTTGGATTTTGTTTAAAGCATCATTTGTTATCGCTCTAAATCCTGTCTGGGAATCGCTAACGTCAACACCATAAAATATTTTAGTTAAAAGATTCATTACAGCATTTGCAAAATTACGGCTTTTAGGCATGTCTTCAAGTGGTCTTACACCGATTACAGCCTGAGCCCTGCCAGCAACCAAAGGTTCTATTACTGAATCCAAATCATCAGGAGAATGCTGGCCATCTGAATCCATACTAACAACATATTTAGGATTGAATTTTAAAACAGCTTCAAAACCAGTTTGCGTTGCAACGCCTACACCTCTATTGATAAGCAAAGAAAAAATATGAATCTTATTCGGATATTTCTTCTTGGATTCCAGAATGACATCTAAAGTATTGTCTGATGATCCATCATTGACAATGACCATATTGTATCCTTTGCGGGCAATCTCTTCAATTACCGGTTGAATTCTGGTCGCTTCGTTATATGCCGGAAGAATAACGTATGTATTTTGCTTATCTTCGGCGCTTGGTTCAAATCCCATTGTACACCCTATTTATAATGGACCTGCGTCCTCTTTTCCTTCACGCATTCCCATTCCAGCTTCTTTTCTCATTGCTTTTCTGTGATACATCATCTTAATTAAGTTCTGTGCATGTTCACGTGCCCTGTTTTCTGCCAGCTTTGCAAGTTCAACCGGATCTTCTTCCTCATCCTCATGGACAAATACCTCCAGGATATGGGTGTTTGTCATGAGCTGTGCGTTGATTAGGCCGGTTGATGCTTCATGAGCGCACATTTTATCCTTTTCCATAGGTCCAGGCATTCCAAGTGCCATTACAATATCACAGTTTTCCTCTTCAATGAGAATTTTAGCGGTTACCGGCAAGTCCTTTACACCGGGAACGGTTTGACGAACAATTTGTAAATCATAAGCGTTGTTTTTAAGCTCGTCTATTGCGGCTGCGGCCATGTCAAAGCGAGCAAATGTAGTATCACAAATTCCAATTCTCATCTAAATTCACCTTATGAAAAAATATGTTTATTAACTTATAAATGTTTAACTTATGATTAAAAAAGTATTATGAATTATTAACTTGAGTAATACTTTAGGGTTTAAATTTATGAAAATTTTTTGAATTAAAAAAAAATTAGTTTTTGTTTAACAGTTCTAAAAACTTATCCTTAGCTTCCTCAATTGTCAGCGGATAATCCCCTTGCATATCATAGCCTTCATCTTCAAGCTGCTGGAACAAATCTGTAACGATTGGAACTTTTAAATTAGCCTGTTCCAATATTTCAGGTTTTGCAAAAATCTCTTTAGGAGTTCCTTCAGCAATTAATAGACCATCAACTAAAACAAAGACTTTTGAAGCATAATTCGGAACTAGGTCCACTTCGTGTGTTGAAATTATAATTGTAATTCCTTCATCATTGAGCTCATTCAACAATTTGGACAAATCAACAACACCTTGAGGGTCAAGACCTGCAGTAGGCTCATCCAGAACCATGATTTCCGGTTTCATTGCAAGAATTCCTGCAATAGCTACCCTTTTCTTTTGCCCTCCGCTTAAATGATGAGGTGCGGTTTTTTCAAATCCACTCATTCCAACACGGGCCAAAGCCTCTTCAACTCTGTCCTGAACCTCTTCCATAGACAATCCTAAATTGAGCGGTCCGAATGCAACATCCTCCTCAACCGTTGGAGCAAAAATCTGATCGTCAGGGTTTTGAAATACGATTCCAACTTTTTGTCTGAACTTTAGTAGGGATTTCTTATCATATTTCAATTCTTCTCCATCAATGAATACCTGTCCTTCATCAGGTTGGTAGATACCATTCAGATGCAGGAATAAAGTTGATTTTCCAGCACCGTTCTTACCTAAAAGCGCAACCATTTCTCCTCTTTCAACTTTTAAGCTAACTCCTTTAAGTGCTTGATAATCGGAATTATAAGAATATTTAATATTTTTTACTTCTAACATGTTTAATTCTCCCTCTTTCTTGGTTCATAAACTGGAAGTTCGCCTGAATAACCTCTAGAGTCTAAAGCAAACTGCAATGTTTCACTTTTATCAAGAGATCTCAAAAATATTGTACTTACAAGAGCCCCTAAAGACTTGAATGAAGACCAGTATGAATGATACCCAAGTCTTGTATGCTGTGCTTTCTGCATTGTGTCAATTTCATTCAGGAATATGAAAATTGTATTGTACATTAAAAGAGCAATTTCAACCATGACTTTAGGAACTTTCAAAGTTCTCAAACAGTTCAATATTTTTGCAATAGGTGTTGTAAGAGCCAGAAAACCTAAACATGGCAAACAACCCATTACGCGCATAAAGGTATAAACTGCATAATGCCATGAATCTGTAGTGACTACAATGCCCCATATTCCAGTTTCATAAATAACATCCCCTTTTCCAAAGAAAAACATTAAAAAGAGACAAGTTATTACAAGAAAAGCCATTGGAAGTGATAAGAATTTCAAATAAGATTTATAGTTAATTTTAGCAATGGCTAAGATAACAATAGACATTACAATAAAAATGAATACGTCGAAATATAGATTATCAAGCGCTAATGTAACAATCAACAGGATTATTGTTAAAAACAATTTAAAATAAGGATTAGTTTCTGTTAACTCATTATGATGTGCAATATAATCCATATCAAATTTCATAAAATCACTTAATCTCTAAAAAAAAGAAAAAATAATAAAGAAGAATTATTCTTCTTTACCTTGTCCTCTCCAGTAACCGAAGAAGTAACCAATAATGATTGCTCCTATAGCTGCTTGAAGAGCGAATAATAAACTTTCGATTTCACCACTAGGTGGTTCCCATATGGATGAGAACCATGGTTCATAATCAGCTGCTTCAATTTGTTCACTAGCTGCATCATCTGATCCACCAAAGTATCCGTCATCTTCTCCATGACCGCTGAACATGACTAATGGTGCAATAAATATTATTATACAAACAACTGCTAAAATTATTAATGTTGATGTTTTCATATTAATCACCTTATGCCTCATTAGGAGCTAAAGCACCGAGTTTATCTAACAATTTAGGTTTGTAAGCTTTTAATCTGTCCCATATAATTACGGTTAAGATACCTTCACCAATAGCTAATGGTACTTGAGTTACTGCGAAAATAGTTAAGAAAGCAGTTAAAGCTGCGCCGAAAGAAGGAGCAGGGAAAGCAAATGCTAATTGGAATGAAGTAGCTACGTAAGTTAATAAGTCACCTAAGAATGCTGCAAAGAAAATTGCAATGGTTGATGAGATATTAGCTTTAGTTAAACCTTTGTATACGAGCCATGCGACAAATGGTCCAACAATACCCATTGAGAAAATGTTTGCACCTAAAGTAGTTAATCCACCGTGAGCAAGTAATAATGCTTGGAACAAAAGAACAATAGTTGCAAGTACTGCGGTTACAGCAGGACCAAATAATGCTGCACCTAATCCGTTACCACAAGGGTGAGAACAACTTCCAGTAACAGAAGGTAGTTTCAAAGATGATAAGATGAACATGAATGCTCCGCTCACTGCAAGTAAAGCTTTGGATTCAGGGGTTTCATCTACGATTTTTTTGATTTGATATAAACCAAAGGCTACAACGGCGAATGATATGACAAACCATATAATACACCATGTCAATGGTAAATATCCTTCCATAATATGCATAAATAATTTCCTCCAAATAACCTATCAAAATAAATTGATAAAACACTCAATAAAAACTTAATTATAGTTAAAATTTTATAAAGTTTTATTGATAATGATATTATATATCTTATTATATATAAATATTATTAGTAATACCCTAAACAAATTTTAGGCAAACCTAATAATTTTAATAAAACAATAAAAAAAGAAGATACTATGAACATAAAAAACAACTTAATTCTAGCACTTGATGTAATGAGTGAAAGTGAAGCCATTGAAATTTGTGATTCAATCAAACAACACATCGACACCATAAAAATCGGCTATCCCCTGGCACTGGCTGAAGGCCTTGAAATCATCAATAAATTAAAGGATCAGTTCGGATTCAAGGTAATCTGCGACTTCAAGGTGGCGGACATTGACGCAACAAATGAAAAGATATGCGATGAAACATTCAAAGCTGGAGCTGATGCGATAATCTGCCACGGCTTTGTTGGCGAAGACAGTGTTCAGGCATGCCTTGACATGGCAAACAAGCACGGAAAGGAACTATTTTTATTAACAGAAATGTCCCATCCCGGAGCAAAGATGTTTCTGCAGAAAAATGCAGAGGCAATAGCCCAGATGGGAGTGGATATGGGAATTACAAACTATGTTGCTCCTGCAACTAGACTTGACAGATTATCAACTATAAGAGATATTGTAGGTGAAAATGCTTACATAATCTCTCCCGGCGTCGGCAAACAAGGTGGAGACGGTAAAAAAACACTGGAATACTCCAATGCAATCATTGTTGGAAGAAGCATATACGAAGCAGACAATCCTGAAATTGCATGTGAAAATTTAATCGAATCGCTGAAATAAAACTAAACTATTTAAATAGAAAAAAATATAAATATTATTGTTCTTATGATTTGGGAACTATAAATAAATTTAAATGGGGTGAAAACGTATGGCAAACGAAGTAACAAAATTAATTATGGAAACCATCTTAGCATTAATTACAACTGCATTCGCATTTGTAGCAGGTGAAGCATGGAACAGTGCTATTCAAGCATTAATTGAATCCATTGTAGGTGCTGGAGATGCTATTCCTAGTTTATTAATTTACGCAATTATTGTAACCATAATTGCTGTTGTCGTAACTGTACTCATTGCTAGAGTAGCTGCTAAAATGGGTATAGAAGGCGAATAAACAACTTAAAAGGAATTTTACATTCCTTTTTAACTTCTTTTTTTATAACTTTTCAAAAACAATTCCTGCAAATTCATAGGCTATTTCAAAGGATATGAAGCATAGGAATATCCAAAAACTGAATACACCACAAATGGCCAAAAGTAAAATCACGACTTTCATCACGCATCTGTATTCAAAAAACAGATTTAAAAACCTATTGTCTGTAACTTTTGAAATCAGTTCATGGCCTACTTCATCTGAAAATGCTGCTAAAATGCATATTAATAATATGACTAGGCTCAATTCAGGAATTCCGCAGACTAAAATTATTATCAAAAACAGAATCAATGTAATTATATGATGAATTCCATCAACTTTCAGGGCTATCAGATTGCCTATCAGAATAGCTATGAAGATATAAGCTGCCTCGACACTGTAAACAGTTGCTGCAGCTGATGTTACTGCACATAAAATGCCAAAAATGCTTGCAAACTTCAAATCATCGTTTACATCGAATAAATCATCTGAATATTTCATGAAAAATCCAGACAGTAAAAATAAAATTGCCAAAATAATATAACTCATCTAATCACTATTAATCCTATCTAAAGCGGCTGCATATATCATTGGTAAAATAACAGTTACATCACCAACTACGCTTGCAAGACTTGATCCGCATCTCGCCTTTGCCCAGGATTTTGCCTCTTCCAATGGTGCTCCTCCTAAACTGCCCGCTTCGGGCCTGTCCATTGTGATTTGAATGGCCGCATCAAGACCGCCTTTAATTACATTGGAAGCCAATGTATAATGTTTTGTAAGACCTCCTCCCAAAAGGATGGCGCCAACTTTTTCAGATTCAAATACAATATCGGATAAATAAGGCATATCTCCAACAGCACTAATAGTAAAATCATGGTCCTGTGTAAAGATCCATAATTGTAATCCCATCATGGAATCTATCAATCCAGGAGCAAATATCGGAACATTGCATCTTGCTGCAGTTGCAACAAATGAGTTTTCATCCTCGACCAAAAGGCCAATTTCATAAAGCAGTTCCTGAATAGAGACAACTTTCTTTTCAGAAGCAATTTTTTCGAATATCTTAATTATTTCAGCTTCAAAAATTGTAAAATCATCTGATCCTACATTAATGTCAGCAATACGACCTATTCCCTCTTCATTCAATTCTTCATCGTCTTTTCCTTCATGACGGTAATGAGCTCCACCAAACGCCTCTACAAGATCATGTGTAATATTGGCTCCGCTTGATACAATCAAGTCAACATGTCCTTGCCTAATCATTTTAGTAACTATATTTCTCATTCCCCCCGGAATCAAAGGACCTCCAAGGCTCATGAATACACTCATATCCTCATCCTTTATCATGTCAGTTAGAATATTGCATGCGCGCGCTACACGTCCAGCGCCCAAAACTCCTGATTCATCAAACTGATTGATCAAATCAGATATTTTCATATTACTTTCTACATCGATTTGGTTAACTCTCATTTAATCACATTAATTAATTAGTAACAATTGGAAATTGGTCAAGGTTGGTAATCGTATTTATTAAATCTGTTCTTGTGACAATTCCAAGCAAAACTTGATTGTTATCTGCTACAATCAATCTGGAAATGGATTTCTTAAGCATTACTTCAATGGCATTTGCGATTTTTAAATCTTCATTTACAATCACGACATTGGTTGACATCAATTCCCCGACTGTCAAATCTTCCTTATCTTCTGCAATAGCGTGAACAAGGTCTGTTAATGTAAATACTCCAACAACTTTTCCATTTTTTATTACTGGAGCACCATCAATATCATTGTCAGCAAGTTTTTTGGAAGCGTCTTTAACCGAACAGTCAACTGTAAATGATATTACATCACGGCTTGCAATGTCACCTACAGTCTGTTTAGGAATGCTTCTGATGGTTTTTGTATCAACCAATAGAATATTGTCCATGTCATCACGGCCCACAATAGTACCCATTATACCTAAGTTATTTACAGGTGTAGGACCAATGCTTACAGTGTCTCCCAAATTCAAGTCTTTAATGCTTCCTAAGACTTTAATTGCAGCTTCACATTCACTAGGTTGAGGAACACTTGTGAATTCTATTTTTGCAACAGAAATATCCTCTATTCTTTTACCATTCTTATAAATAGGCACTTTGGAATCTTCATCGGAAACTGAAATATTTAATGAGTGATAAGCTTCAATAGTTGGCTTATATCCTCCTCTAGGTCCAGGTACACCCTTAACTAAACCTAAACTTCGCAAAGATTGCATCTGGTTACGGATTGTTCCAGGATTTCTTCCCATAACCTCAGCAATATCTTCACCCTTAATAGATTTGCCATCGGAGGATTGATATAAGTTAATTAAACTTTGTAAAATTTCTTTTTGAACAGATGTTAACATGTTTAATCCCCATTAATTAATATAATATATCTATATTTGTAAGGTATACTTTATAAATTTTAATGATTTATCATGATGATTTTTTGGTGGCTTTTGAACAATGTTTAAAAAAAAAGAAAAGTTGAAATGATTATTCAACCAATTGTTTCAAATCATTTCTTATAATGGAAGTTGCATCGAATCCTTTGATAGCATCCACCATTTCAGGGAACTTTGCCTTAGGAATCAATACATTGATTTGTGAGAAATCGGAACCTGGAGTGATTGTAGGTTCATCAGCACAAAGTTTATTGTCGATCAAATAATTTGAAACCGCTTCTATTTTGGAATTTGCAATATTGAACTTTACATCGAAATATTTTTTAGCGGTAATCGCTCCAAGCAACTGCTCATAAATCATTTTAGCTTTATCAAGTTTCTCACCGGTACAATTGACCCCTGCATAAAGTCCTGCAGAAGAGTGCAAAATGGTTTCTATTTGCTTTAAGCCAGCTTTCTTTAAGCTGCTTCCGGTTTGAGTATTGTCAACAATCAAATCAGCACCCTTAGCAATATAAACTTCAGTAGCTCCATCGGAGTTAATAACCTGTACCATTTCATTGTCACCATGAGTCAAACCCCTGACCTGGACAAAAGGTATTGCATCGCCGTATATTTCCTGATACACTTCATTTTCCATAATGAATTTTCTTGTTAAATTAGGATATTCTGTGAAACATAAAATTGGAGTTTTTCTGTCTTTATTAGCTCTGAACAAATCTGATAAACTGTCATATGGAGAATCTTTAGGAACAGCAACAATCAGACGGGTCTTACCATAATCCAAGTCCCCGATTTTAACTGTGTTGGATTCTCTTAAAACTGATTCCTCTTTAATCCAATCTTCACCGACAATAGCAATATCAATTATTCCCCTATTCAATTCAACAGGAGCGGATTGAGGACGAGTTAAATAAGCAATGATGTCTTCATCGTTTAAAATTTCAATTTCATAGGATTCGTCACCAGGTTCATATCCCTTTACTTCATAACCTGCATCAACAAAGAGTTGATAAGTATTTCCTCTTTTTACATTATTTAAACTTCCCTTTGGAAGCCCTAAAATTATTTTATCGTTCATAATTATACCTAACTTAGACTTATTATTTTTAAATTATATAATATTTATGGAAAATTTTAAAAAAAAAGAGAAATCAGTTGTGATAATTCTCACAACTTTGTCTTGAAAGCGCATGCTTGTGGACATGCATATGCTTTATTCCACTATCCGTAACAATTTCATCAATTATTTTAATGCCTTCATGAGAATGGGTATGCTCGCCGTCATTGTGGAAGTGATAATGGGAGTGTTCCACATTTTCAGTGTCTATCTTTCTAATTGAATCATCGAATTTTCTATCATAGAGCAATGCTGCATTCAATACTACAAGACAGGATCCAGCATTGTGTACAATAGCACCAGTTACCGGATTTAGAAGACCTAAAATAGAACAGACAATAGCCACTGCATTGATTGTCATGGACATTGCAATATTTGCCTTGATTGTAAATAATGTTGAATTTGAAAGCTTTTTAAGATATGGAATCTTACCGATATCATCTCCCAAAAGTGCGATGTCAGCCGCTTCGATGGCCACATCACTTCCAACGGAACCCATAGCTACACTGACATCGGCGGTTTTGAGTGCCGGCGCATCATTTACACCATCACCAATCATGCAAACCTTTTTGCCTTCACTTTTGAGCTTTTCAATCCATGAAAGCTTTTCTTCTGGAAGCAGATTGCCGTAAACCTTTCCGATTCCAACTTGAGATGCGAAGTAATTAGCAGTTTCTGTGTTATCTCCTGTGAGCAATATGGTTTCAGTTCCCAAATCATGCAGGTTTTGAATCATGCCTTTGGAATCTTCACGAATCACATCAGATAATCCAATCAAACCAATGACCTCGTCATTTAATGCAACAATGATTGAAGCTTTTCCCTCATTTTTTAACTTGTCCAATTGAGTGTCGACATTTACATCAATATTGTTTTCTGATAGAAATTTGGAGTTTCCTGCATATACCTTACCATAAGAGTTTGTACATGTAACCCCTTTTCCGGGATACATCTTAAAGTCTTGCGGTTCTTCAATATCAATTTCAGCTTCTTTGGCATTGTTGACGATAGCCTTGGCCAAAGGATGTTCGCTTAATTTTTCGCATGAGGCAACAATCTTAAGCACATCCTCTTTTTTTAGATTATTCTCTAAAGAGATAACATCAGAAACCTCTAGATTACCATAAGTCAATGTTCCAGTTTTATCGAATACTAAAGTATTTAAAGCTCCAAGTGTCTCCAAGGCTTCACCAGATTTGATTAAAACACCATATTTTGTTGCCTGACCGATAGCGGCCATAATGGCAGTTGGTGTAGCTAAAATTAGTGCACATGGACAGAATACTACCAATACTGTTACTCCCCTTTCGATATTGCCTGTAATCAGCCAGGCTGCAATTGCAATGAATAATGCAACAGGAACAAGCCAAGTTGCCCACTTATCTGCAATCCTTTGGGTCGGAGCCTGTTTTTCATCAGCAGCCTTTACAAGATCAATCAGCTTCTGAAGTGATGAATTCTCACCCAAGCTTGTTGCTTTAATGTCAATTGCACCGTACAGGTTCATTGTACCGCAGAATACCTCATCTCCCACTTCCTTATCAATCGGCAGGGATTCGCCAGTCATGATTGACTGGTCAAGTGATGAGGTGCCGCTTATTATCTCACCATCAACAGGTACGCTTTCACCCGGAAGGATTCTTAAGGTATCGCCGATTTTTATTTCATCAACTGAAATCATCTCTTCTTGTCCATTGACAATTCTTCTTCCTGTTTGCGGAGTTAAATTAATCAAATTTCTTAAACCTTTTTTGGCTCGCTCAACTGTCCAGTCTTCAAGAAGAGCTCCTAACGCCATAATCCATGCAACCTCACCTGCAGCAAATATTTCACCTATTAAAAGTGAAGCCACCATAGCTATTGCAATCAACAGGGCAGATGAAATCCACTTTTCACGAATCAACCTGGTCATTGCCAGAAGCAGCATTGGAATACCGCTTATAATTACTGTTCCCCACGCAGGGTTCAGGTAAATTGGAGTGTCAATTCCAAAAATCATAAAAATAACTGCTATAAATAAAAATATGCCTGAAATAATTGTCATCTTTAAACCAAATAGGAAGTCAGTTATTTCATCAATCACACAAAACACCTCTAAGTATTACTTTTTTTAAGTTCATTTAAATACTCAGTATTACTCAAAAATTTTTTAATAGTTTTCCCCAGATTTTGAAACAAATTAAAAAATTAAATCCAGCAAGTACCAAACAGCCAAAAAGTATTACTTTTTTTGAGTTCATTTAAATACTCAGTATTACTATTAATAATTTTGTCAAAAGAAATATATAAAAGTATTACTTTTTTTGGGTTCATTTAAATACTCAGTATTACTAAAGAAAAATAATGTAAAGTATTTTTTCCAAATTAAAAAAATAAAAATTTGATGAAAACTAAGGATTAATAATATCCAATGCCTTTCTGGCATAGGCCCTATCCTTTTCCTTTTCATCTTCAGACAAATCAGAATATGGAATCATCAGCTTATCCCACTTCTCCAATTTTTCATGTGCATTTAAAACAATCAATTTATCTTCATCACTTAATTCAGCATCTGACTTATCGATGATTGCAAGCAATGAATCCAAATATTTAGAAATGGAGCCGGCCCATTCACACCATTGAACATGCTCCAATTCGGATAATTTCTCCAAAATATCTTCATCCATAATATCACTATGGTTTCATGGCCAAATCCATTATGCTGAAAGGGTCGCCCTCTTTTCTAGGTGCGGCCTGTCCCAAACCGAAAGCGGATTTTGCAAATTCCTTATTCATCCTTTTTGAAACTTCGCCAAATATCATCTTATATGCAGTGCACTGCGGATCAACAGCTTTCGGTGTTTGATATGCAACAATCGCATTGTAAGGACATCCCCCCTCACAATACTTTACATATCTGCATTTTTTGCAGTTTTCATCAACATAATCTCTGAATTCCATTAGCTTTGCCCATGCTTCAGACTCTTTTAAATCATCGAAACTTGGGTTTGTGCCTACATTGCCTAAAACATAGTCCGGCATTCCGACAAATCTGTAGCACGGATAGATTGAACCGTCGGAACCTACAGCTAAAGTTGTTCCAATGCAATCGGCGAATGTGCAAAGGGTTCCTCTTCTTCTTAGTGTGCTTTTACAGATATGGTCCAAATCCATTACGGAAAACTTATCCAAGTCATAAAGATACTTGTCCAACCATTCTACTAGGAGTTTTCCATGGTCTTCCTGGTCAAGCGCCCAAGGGTCCGCATTATCTCCTCTCAGTGAAGGAAGGGCGGCATGAATCTTAAGGCTCATTCTTTCATCTTTAAAGAAATCATACAGTTCGTCTGAAAAGTCTTTTGAATAATCTGTTACGGTTAAAACAAAATTAATTATCAGGCCTTTCTCCTTGGCCAGTCTGAATTTTGACATGGTCTTGTCGAAATAGCCCGCTCCCCTTTGATAATCGTTGATTTCCTTTGGCCCGTCAATACTTGTACTGACGACAACATTGTATTTAATGAATAAATCAATTAATTCCTCTGTCAAAAGCCAAATGTTGCTTTGAAGGGAAAATCCGTCAAGATTAGGTATTTTGGATAATTTTTCCAAGGCTTTCTCATAAAAATCGTAACCCGCCAAAAGCGGTTCTCCGCCATGGAAGGTGAAGTGAACCTTATCGTCTCTGAAATCCTCCAGCCATGTTATTATCTGGTCTATGATTTCCAAATCCATCATTTCCTTTCTGTTTTCAGAACCCCAACAGTATTTGCAGTTTGATGGACAGTTGAGTGTCGGGATAATCATTACATGAAATGTCATAGCTATGTTCTAATCTTATTCAATTCTCTTAAGAGCTGTCTTTTCTCATCCGGATCCATATCATCATTTACGAAGAATATGTATCCGCATTCCTCACATTTTACAGTATCCATTTCTGCATGAGCCCTATGATTGTCTATGATTTTTCTATGGGCTATCTTGTCTTTTGAGCCGCATTTAGGGCATGGTGCTAAAAGTTCTTCAATCTTCATAATTCCCACCTTAGTTAATATTTCTATTTTTAAAGTATATAATATTATAGAAAAGTATAAATAAGATGGATAAATGACTGCAATTTTACGAAATGACTTCAACAAGCTTTAAATATCAAATAATTTAATATAAATTATTTAATTGATAATTGAAGTGATTTGAATGCCATATGATTACTACGACTATTTCCTGAAACGGAGAAACAGCAAAATATTTACCGAAACAGAAAACCTTGTTAGGCAAAAGCTTTGGAGAGAAACATTTGACGTGGTTGAATCACAGGGATGGAAGGATATAATCGAGAAAATTAGAAGAACTAACGATTTAGAATCTTAATGAATTGCCTGTAAACCGGAAAACCGATTTTTCTGATAAACAAAAGAATATATTTGAAGCCTGGAAATTCGAATTCCTTTTTTACCTTTTTCAATTCCTCTATGATATCCAGTTTTTGAGGGCATTTCCTTAAGCATTTTCCGCAGGCATTGCACATACCGGCATTTCCCTCATTGCCCATGATTCCTCCGGCATACTGGTAATAATCAATCAAAGACGGGTTAATAAACCCTTTATGTCCAAACAAATATTTTTCATTGTAAATTCTCATGCATGTAGGAATATTAACGCCCTGCGGACATGGCATGCAGTAGCCACATGTGGAACAGTTGATTTTCAGGGAATTTCTCATGACCCTTTTGACGAGCTCAACGGTTTCCATATCCTCAAAGCTCATTGATAATGGAGTGGTTTTTTCTGCAATATCCAAATTGTCATCCAACTGCTCAAAACTGTTCATTCCAGATAAAACACTAGTAATGTTTCTGTTGTTCAATACCCATTCCATCGCCCATTGGGCATTGCTCTTATCGGGATTTGCCTTTTTGAAAATGTCTTCAGCATCCTTAGGCATTTTCCCTGCAAGAATTCCTCCTTTTAATGGCTCCATTACCAGAATGCCCATTCCCTTTGAAGCAGCATAATCGATTCCTTCAGCACTGATTTGAACATTATCGTCAAAGTAGTTATACTGTACCATCACAATATCCCAGTCATAGGCATCCACAACCTGTTCAAATTCCTCCTTAGGGCCGTGATATGAAAAGCCGACATGTTTTATTTTGCCCTCGGCTTTGGCCTTATCGATGAATTTAATCAAATCCCTTTTCAATAATCGGTTGATGGTTTTAAGGTCAACTGCATGTATCAGATAATAGTCGATGCAATCCAACTGCAGCCTTTTGAGCTGTTCGGCCAGGATGTTTTCCATATCCTCATATTTTCGAACATTTATTGATGGCAGCTTTGTGCAGATTTTTACTTTTGATTTAATCTCCGGCGTTAAAATCTCACCTAAAAAAGATTCGCTGTCCCCATACAGATAAGCGGTATCGATGAAATTGATTCCATTATCGATTGCATAGTAAATTAACTCTTTTGCCTTATTCCTATCAATCTTACCATTTTTTAAAGGCAATCTCATGGCTCCAAAGCCCAATGTGGATATTTCATCACCTGTTTTGGGTATCAGTCTGTATTGCATTTAAATCATACGAATAATTTTGTCCTTGATGATTTTAAGCAAAACCCCCACTCCATGGGTAACCGGCCCTTTGGTTGAGGAGTTTTCAACATCATATCTTACTGTTATCGGCACTTCAAGAATTCTTAAATTGTTTTCTGCCGCATCAGCTATCATTTCACTTTCGATTCCAAAGCCAGGATCCCTAAATTTATAACAAGAGATGGTTTTTCCGGAAAAGGCCCTGAATCCGCTTTGTGAATCGGTTACATGTGTTCCGGCACAGACATTGGTAGCTATATCCAGAACGGTCTGACCGACACGCCTGTAGGCAGGAGTATTTTCATCAAAACCGTTCATATACCTGCTGCCGTTTACAAAATCAGCCTTATCTTCTACAATAGGTTTAACCAGCAATGGTATTTCATCGGGATTGTGCTGCCCATCACCGTCAATGGTTACGACAACATCATAACCCTTAACTTCCCTAAAGGCATCCCTTAGCGATACCCCCTTGCCGTAATTGGTGGGGTGCTTTAAAAGAAGAGCTCCTGCATCCTGGGCGATTCTGGAAGTGTCGTCGCTGCTTCCGTCATCTACCACCAACACATCATCGGCATATTGGAGGGATTTTTTAACAACCCCCTCTATAGCTGCCTCTTCATTAAATGCAGGAATAATAACAATAGACTTCATTCTATTCTGTAGTAATCTTTCATCCATTCGACAGTTCTTTTAATTCCCTCTTCAGGCGGAACTTGAGGATCATGCTTTAAATCACGAATCGCTTTTGAAAAATCGATTGTTTTGACTTTTGTTGTGAACTCCTCTGCAGGAGTGTAAGTCACTAATGAATCATCGATTCCAACAGCGTCCAGAACCATGTCGGAGTACTGCTTAATGTCCCTTTCCCATTCCTGTTTGCTTCCTACATTGTAGACTTCACCAGGAATGAAATTATCGACGATGTTTGCAAAGGTTCTTGCAGTATCTTCCACATAGTCAATGATTCTCTTATGACCCATATGAACTGAGTAAGGAAGTCCATGTAAAGCTTTATAGATGAAAATCGGAATGAATCCCTTATATGGTGAATAAGCTTCATGAGGACCGTAGCAGTTAACCGGCCTTACGCGCACGGTTTCTGTTCCGAACATTGTTGCAGAGTTCATGCACATGAGCTCTCCGGCCCATTTGGATATTGCATAATCGTTCATCTGATAGGTTTCAGAAATAGGCCTTTTTTCCATTACGTCTTCAGACATTATCCCTTCATAGTCTCCGTATACTTCAGCTGATGAAAATGAAATCATTCTGAAGTCCAGCTTTTCCTGAAGGCGAATCATGTTTTTCAAACCGATTACATTGGTTTCCCAAAGGTTTTCATAGTATCCTTCACCGTTCCATCTTCCGTATTCCGCAGCCAGATGATAGACATAGTCAAACTTGTCGTTATCATCGAAAATCCTTTCCATCTGACGATAATTCCTAACGTCTCCCCTTACATAGTCGGAATAGGAGTCGGAATACAAGTCGGCTTCCCCTTCATGATGTAACAAATCGACCGCTAAAACTTCATGTCCTCTGCTTCTAAGTTCATTGCAGAGGTTTGTTCCAATAAAACCGCTACCGCCGGTAACTAAAATTCTTTGAGTTTCCATATTCAAGCCTCATTAATAATGCATTTCATATATTCTAATAAATCATCTTTTGATTCCGGATCATCCATTGCAAACTCGATGGAGGTCTTCAGCCATTCGAACCTGTTTCCGATATCATAGGTTTTCCCCTCAAATGTAACCCCATAGATTGAATCCAATTTTTGAAGAGCATCGGTCAGCTGAATCTCACCGCCAACGCCAGGTTCGGTTTCATCAATCTTATCGAAAATGTCAGGTGTCAATACATAACGGCCCATAATCGCAAGGTTTGATGGTGCCTGATGGACTAAAGGTTTTTCTACGAGTTTTTCAATATTGTAAACATTAGGTTCCACTTCAGTTCCCTTAATGATTCCATACCTTTCAACTTTTTCTTTTGGAACCGCTTCAAGGGATATTGCTGAAGCATCATACTTTTCATGAACATCAATCAGCTGTTTGGTGCATGGAGTTGGACCTTTTGTGATTGAATCCCCTAAAAGGACTGCAAAGGGTTCACCGCCGACATGCTTTTTAGCACAATAGATTGCATCTCCAAGCCCTTTCTGTTCCTTTTGTCTCACATAGCAGATATCCGCCAAATCAGTGATTGCACGTACTTGTCTTAGGCGGTCATCCTTGCCTGCACTCTGCAGTGTCTGTTCAAGCTCGAATGATTTGTCGAAGTGGTCTTCAATAGACCTTTTGTTTCTACCTGTCACGATTAGGATATCATCGATTCCAGAAGCAACAGCCTCTTCGATAACATATTGGATTGTTGGCTTATCATAAACAGGCAACATCTCTTTAGGTTGCGCTTTGGTTGCAGGCAAAAATCTGGTTCCAAAACCTGCAGCCGGAATTACAGCTTTCATAATCTATCACCATATAATTTTAATTATTAATAATTTTTAGTTAAAATATTATAAATAGATTAGTAATTTTTAATAGAAAATGACTTTAAAAGA